>NZ_JAYSSZ010000230.1:0-23434 GCF_043720215.1 Flavobacterium sp.
AATATACACTTTTTGGCGATTTAACAGTGCCTTTTTAAGCAGTAATTAATCACAAGTTATTAACAATCAATATGTTGATGTGTTTTTAAGGGTGGACTAAATAGTAAACAAAAATATTGGTACTTCAAAAATAAAGTGTACTTTTGCACTCGAATCCGAGAAACGGAATTCATACATAAAAATCATTAAACAAATATTGGAATGTATTTAACTAAAGAGATTAAAGAAGAAATCTTCGCTAAACACGGAGAAAAAACAAACACAGGTAAATCAGAAGCACAAATTGCTTTATTCACATTTAGAATTTCGCACCTTACTGAGCACTTGAAAAAAAATCGTCACGATTATAACACTGAACGTTCATTAGTACTTTTAGTAGGTAAAAGAAGATCTTTACTAGACTACTTGAAGAAAAAAGAGATTAACAGATACCGTGAGATTATCAAAGAATTGGGTATTAGAAAATAATCAATAGTAAAGAGGTGCGAAAGTGCCTCTTTTTTTATTTTAGATTTTAGAGTGAAGATTTTAGATTTTTGAAAAAAATCATCTTTTATCTATCCGTCTTTTATCTAATTGTCTTTTATCTAATTGTCTTTTAGAAAAAAGTTAGTTTTTCATTGGGTTTTAGGCAATAACTACGCAACAACAACACAACTAGAACCCGTGTTAAACTTAAAAAAGGAAAAATTATGATTCCACAATTATTTGTAGAAAGCATCGATTTAGGTGATGGAAGAAACATCACAATCGAGACAGGTCGTTTAGCGAAACAAGCTGACGGTTCTGTAGTAGTAAGAATTGGTAAAACTGTAATCTTAGGAACAGTAGTATCATCAAGAAAAGCAAGTCCAGGTATCGACTTTTTACCGTTAACGGTAGATTATCGTGAAAAATTTGCTGCAGCAGGTCGTTTTCCAGGTGGTTTCTTCAAAAGAGAAGCGCGTCCAAGTGACAACGAAGTATTAACAATGAGATTAGTTGACCGTGTTTTACGTCCACTTTTCCCATCAGATTACCATGCAGAAGTTCAAGTTATGATTCAGTTAATGTCTCATGACGAAGAAGTGATGCCAGATGCATTAGCAGGATTAGCCGCTTCGGCAGCACTTGCCTTATCTGACATTCCTTTTGAAACTTTAATTTCTGAAGCTAGAGTTGGAAGAATTGATGGAAAATTCATCATCAACCCATCTCGTGCGCAATTAGAATTATCAGATATTGATATGATGATTGGAGCTTCAACTGATTCTATCGCCATGGTAGAAGGAGAAATGAAAGAAATTTCAGAAGCAGAAATGTTAGAAGCAATTAAATTTGCACACGAACATATTAAAGTACAAATTACTGCTCAAGAAAGATTGGCTGCAGCCTTTGGAAAAAAAGAAGTTCGTACTTACGAAGGAGAAAGAGAAGATGAAGCTATTTACGAAAAAGTAAAAGCAGCATCTTACGATAAAATTTACGCAATTGCTAGTAAAGGTTCGGCTAAACACGAACGTTCAGCTGCATTTGACGAAGTAAAAGAAGAAGTAAAAGCATTATTTACTGAAGAAGAATTGACAGAAAACGGAGATTTAGTTTCTAAATATTTCAAAAAAGTCAACAAAGAAGCAGTTCGTAATGTAACTTTAGATTTAGGAACACGTTTAGACGGAAGAAAAACTACGGAAATCAGAGACATCTGGTGTGAAGTAGATTATTTACCATCGGTTCACGGTTCTGCATTGTTTACACGTGGAGAAACTCAAGCTTTGGCAACTGCAACTTTAGGAACTTCTAGAGAAGCGAACCAAATTGATTCACCATCTGAACAAGGAGAAGAAAAATTCTATTTACACTATAATTTTCCACCATTTTCAACAGGAGAAGCTCGTCCGTTAAGAGGAACTTCAAGAAGAGAAGTTGGTCACGGAAACTTAGCACAAAGAGCATTGAAAAACATGATTCCTGCTGATTGTCCTTATACAATTCGTGTCGTTTCTGAAGTATTAGAATCTAATGGTTCGTCTTCAATGGCTACAGTTTGTGCTGGAACATTAGCATTAATGGATGCAGGTATTCAAATGATTCGTCCAGTTTCTGGAATTGCGATGGGATTAATTACAGACGGAGAACGTTTTGCTGTTTTATCTGATATTTTAGGTGATGAAGATCATTTAGGAGATATGGATTTCAAAGTAACTGGAACTTCAGAAGGAATTACCGCTTGTCAAATGGACATTAAAATTGACGGATTGAAATATGAAATTATGGAAGCGGCTTTAGCACAAGCTAGAGATGGTCGTTTACATATTCTTAACATTCTTACTGAAACGCTTGCAACACCTAAAGCTGACGTTAAAGTATATGCTCCAAAAATTATCATGAGAACTATTCCTGGTAACTTTATTGGTGCGTTAATTGGACCTGGTGGAAAAGTGATTCAAGAATTACAAAAAGCTACGGGAACAACTATCGTAATTAATGAAGTTGACGAAATGGGAGTTGTTGAAATTTTAGGAACAGATCCTGCTGGAATTGAAGCGGTATTGGCTAAAATTGAGTCAATTACTTTCAAACCACAAATGGGAGAAGCTTATGAAGTGAAAGTAATTAAAATGTTAGATTTTGGTGCTGTGGTTGAATATACTGCAGTTCCTGGAAACGAAGTTTTATTACACGTATCTGAATTAGCTTGGGAAAGAACAGAAAATGTTACTGATGTGGTAAACATGGGTGATGTATTTATGGTGAAATATTTAGGTTTAGATCCTAAAACTCGTAAAGAGAAAGTATCTAGAAAAGCCTTGATGCCAAGACCTCCACGTGAGGTAGTAAAAGAGTAATCAGATCTTATAGTTTACTAAAGGTTTATTTATAGGAAATCCCGTTTCAGTTTTGAAACGGGATTTTTGTTTAAAGCTAAATTGTCTTAGATAAGTTGAATTGTAAGATTTTTTTGTATTTTTGAAATCCAATTAATTTACAAAAAATCAATTCATGATATATAGTAAAATATCAATTCGCCTATTATTAATAATTTTATTTTTCTTTAGTGCTGTAAATATTGTACTCGCACAAGATAACAATAACGAATCAGTGTATAATTGGTTTGACGAAACAATTGGTAAAGAAAATCTAGCCCTAAATAATGGTGTGCTACATAAAAATTATGATAGAACATTGAATAATCAAAATCGCTATTTTACTTCAAATGATTTTACAATTGGCACTTTAAATTATGACAATCAAGATTATTTTAAAGTAAATATGAAATATGATATTTACGAAGACGAATTAATTTTAAACCCATCCGAAGAATCTAATTATATAAATATAAACCTTATTAAAGAAAGTGTGAAATATTTTATATTAAATAAAAAGAAATTCATCAATTTAAACAACCAATTACCTACTGAGTTTTTAGACGGTTATTATGAAGAAAATTTAATAGGCAAATATTTTATCTTTTATATAAAACATTATAAAGAAAAAAAAGAATTACTTAAAGACAACGGAGCGTTTATAGAATACTTTTATAAAAACTCTTTTTTAATCTTGAAAGACAATAAGTACATTAAAATAAATCAAAAAAAAGAAATTATAAAGCTTTTCCCAAGTATAAAGAAAGAAATAGATGATTTCTATTTACTTAATAGAAATTTGAAAAAAGAAAATGAAATAAAATTTATGGAGAATTTGATAACATATATTAATAATTCTATTATAACAAACCCAAAGTAAATAATGCAAAAACTTTTAATAACAATTTTATTAATACTTTTTAATCAGTTACTATTTTCGCAAAATGATAATGATTTAATAGATATTGAATATAGCAACATCAACAAAATATCAGTTATTAATAAAATTGAATCTGTTTCAAACTATAAATTTTATTTTCAAGAAGATTGGCTTGAGGATAATATTTTAATCTCTGGAAACTTTAAAAATAAAACAATAAACGAAATCTTAATTTTAGTTTTTGAAGACACAACCATTAATTTTTTTATAAATAACAATAAAGTCATATTAACAAAAAACAGTGTCATCTATGACAAATTAGCTGATAATTATTTTGGGACCAATTCTGCTAACTCAAGTATTAAACTAAAATCAGGAAAACCAGTTTTTTTTCAACAATATGATTCAATAAATAATATTGATACAAAAAACGCAGAAACTATTACCTTAGTTGGTAAAGAATCTGTAAATTTAGAATCAGAGTTATATACTCTTTCAGGATATATAAAGAATAATAAAAATGGTGAAGCTTTGTCAGACGTCACAGTTATTGTAAGAAAAGCAAATGCGAGTTCTAGCACTGATAAAGATGGTTATTATACATTACAACTTCCGTCTGGAATGAATATCATTGAAACTGAATCACTAAACCACAAAAAAGCGATAAGAAAAATAATGGTTTATAGCAATGGAAAACTTAATATCACAATTTCTGAAAAAATAAATCAACTTAATGAAGTCATTGTAAAAGGGAAAAGAAAACAAAACATACGAGCCGCAATCACTGGAGTTACAACTATAGACGCAGAGGGAATAAAAAACATACCCTTAGTTTTAGGTGAAAGAGATGTCCTAAAAGTTGCATTGACAATTCCTGGAATAAAAACTGCTGGAGAAGGCTCCGCTGGATTTAATGTCAGAGGAGGGAAAGAAGATCAAAATCTAATTCTTCTAGATAATGGGACTATATATAATCCTGCACACTTTTTCGGTTTCTTTTCAGCAATAAACCCATATACCGTAAGTAAAGTAGATATTTATAAAGGGGGAATTCCTTCTGAATTTGGAGGAAGACTTTCGTCAGTTTTTGACATAACATCAAAAAACGGAAATTTTGAAAAATTTGCTGGAGAAGGTGGCATAGGTCCCGTAACCAGCAATATCACAGTATCTACACCTATTATAAAAGACAAAGCCAGTATTCTTATTGGAGGAAGAGCTACATATTCTGGATGGATTTTAAGAAGTTTAAAAGATGAAAAACTAAAGAATAGTGAGGCTTCTTTTTACGACTTATTTGCAAAATACAATCATAAAGTAAACAAAAACAACTCGATAGAAACCACTTTATATTATAGTAAAGATGCATATAGCATATCATCTGATTCTTTATACAAATACAGCAACAGGCTTATGTCTTTAAAATGGAAACATGCTTTTAATGAGAAAAACAAAGGCGAGTTAAATATTACAAATAGTCAATATAAATTTGGTATCGATTATGATTCGAATAATTTGAATGCTTTCGATTTTGGATTTAAAATAAATGAATCACAGGCAGTTTTAAAATTTAATTATCTAAAAAATGAGAAACACAAATTTACTTATGGCATTTCAAGTAAATTATATAATATAAATCCAGGAACATTAAATCCAAAGGATTCAAAATCATTGCTACTTCCTATTAATATTGATAATGAAAAAGGCTTAGAATCTGCTGGATTTATTTCAGATAATTATAAGATTACAAAAAAAATATTACTAGATTTTGGTGTTAGATATTCTATTTTTATGGCATTAGGAAAATCGACACAAAAAATTTATCAAGAAGGACTTCCATTAAGTGAAGCAACTGTTATAGAAGAGAAAGAATTTGGTAACAATAAAATAATTAACACATCGAGTGGTTTTGAACCAAGATTAGCTTTAAGATACATGTTTAATGAAGATTTTTCTATTAAAGCTGGTTATGACAAAACTTTCCAATATGTACATTTATTATCAAGTAATACGACACAATCACCCACTGATACCTGGAAATTATCCGACTTAAATGTTAAACCACAAAGCGGACAACAATTATCATTAGGGTTATTTAAAAACCTTAATTATGAAGATTTAGAATTAAGTCTAGAAGGATATTATAAAAAATCTAAAAACATTCTTGATTATAAAGTAGGTGCAAATTTACTTCTTAATGAAAATTTAGAAACTGAGTTGTTGAAAGGAGAGGGAAAATCATACGGAGTAGAGTTTCTAGTAAAAAAATCAGAAGGCCGCCTAAATGGATGGTTAGGATACACCTATTCTAGAGCATTTATAAAATTAGACAGTCCGTTTAATGACGAAAAAGTAAACAATGGGGAGTATTTTGCAGCAAATTTTGATAAACCACATGATTTTAGTGCTGTTTTAAATTATAAATTTACACAACGTTATAGTTTTTCTGCTAATTTTATATATCAAACTGGAAGACCCATAACCTATCCTATTGGAAAATACAACTACGGTAATGCAGAATACACTTTATATAGTGATCGAAATAAATTCAGAATCCCAGATTATTATAGATTAGATGTTGGTGTAAATATTGAAGGAAATCACAAACTGAAAAAACTAGCACATAGTTTCTGGAATATTTCTGTTTATAATCTTTTAGGAAGAAACAATCCCTATTCTATCTATTTTGTAACTAAAGAAGGACAAGTGAAAGCATATAAAACATCTATTTTTGGAATTCCAGTACCAACAATAACTTATAATTTTAAATTTTAATTAGTTATGAAAAAAATATTTTTAACCTCATTTTTTTTAACTCTATTCATTTTATCAATAGCTAGTTGCACAGAACCTTATGCACTTCAAACAAATGCATTTGAAGACGCAATTGTTGTTGAAGCTACAATAACAAACGAATTAAAAAAACAAGAAATAAAACTCTCAAGAACTTATCGTTTTGAAGATAATGGCCCCAAGTTTGAAACTGGAGCCATTGTTTATGTAAAAGATAATTTAGGAAATCAATACGATTTTGAAGAGATTAACGGCAAATATTTTTCTGTTTCAGAATTCCAAGCAGTAGCCAACAGAAATTATCAATTACATATTACAACTAGTGATGGTAAATCATATAGTTCATCTAATGAAAAACTAACAACAGTAAATCCAATACAAAGCATTACCCCTTCAATCACAATTAGAGAAGGTGTTCGTGGAGTGCAAATTCTAGTTAATAGCTTTGACCCAACTAACACATCAAAATATTATAGATTTGAATACGAAGAGACAAATAAAATAGAAGCTCCTAAATGGTCACCTAATAAAGCAAATGGCGTTTACACTTATGACCAATATGGCGCGTTTACTGGCGGGTATATAGTTAATAACCCATGGGGGAGAGAAACGAAAATATGTTATACAACCAAAAAATCTCAAAATATTATTCTAACTAACACAAGTTCATTATCCGAAGATCGCGTTAACTATCCAGTCCGCTTTATTAGCAGTCAAGACTATATTATTGCTAATAGATACAGTATTTGGGTAAAACAATATGATCAAAATTTACAATCATATACTTTCTACAAAACGCTAAAAACCATTTCCAGCTCAGAAAGTATTCTATCTCAAAATCAACCTGGTTTTCTTTTAGGAAATATGAAATCTGATACAAATCCAAACGAAAAAGTGGTTGGTTTTTTCGATGTTTCTTCCTATTCAGAAAAAAGAATATTTTTCAACTATCATGATGTTTTTCCAGGAGAAGCTTTCCCAAAATATCCATTTGACTGTGAAATTGATCAAAACAATCTAGCGAAAAATTTTAAGAAATTTTGTTTTAATCCATTTGACTTTTCTTGCCAAGGAACTGAATTAATAGATGGATTAAATAATAATCAAATTGTTCTTTATTCCGTATCTGATCTTGATCACGAAGTTTACCCATACCCATGTGGTGATTGCACATCATTTTCTAACAATATAAGACCAACATTTTGGATAGACTAAAACACATACTCATAATAGCTTTATTATTAGGTTATCAGCAAGTCATTTTTGCCCAAAGCAAGAATTCGATTTCTGAATTAATTGCTTTTGATAAGAAAATTAATGAATCAATATTCATTAATACGAATACCAATACTTTTTTAACAGGGGAGACTTTGTTATACAAAATATTCTGTCTAAATAACACCTCTAACTCTATTTCTATTTTTAGTAAAATTGCTTACGTAGAACTTATAGATAATACTAAAAAAGTCATATTTACACAAAAAATATTTTTAGAAAACGGAGTCGGAAACGGCGATTTTTTTATACCTACAACATTAGAAACTGGAAATTATAAATTGATCGGTTATACCTGTTGGATGCTAAACAAATCTAATCCTGACTATTTCAATGTCGATATATCCATCATAAACCCTTATCAAGTTAATATAAAAAATCAAGGGAATATATTACTAGAAAAGGATGTTTATCAGAAAAAAATTACTTCAGAAAAAAGTATTGACGACAACGTATCAATCGAAGTAAATAAAAAAATTAATTCAACTAGAGAAAAAATTGACATAAAAATAAAACTACAAGGCGAGAAAAAAATCAAGGGAAATTTCTCAATATCTGTAAGAAAAATAGATGAATTTTCATCAAAAAATAAGTTAAACCCAAAAAAATTCATTAGCTCTAAAAGTCCGAAAAGTGCTAATAGTGATTTTAGTAATGAAAATCTAATAATTCCTGAATTTCGAGGAGAAATTATCTCAGGAAAGATTGTATCAAAATCAAGTGAAAATAATATCGAAAACAAAAACATTTCTCTTTCAATACCTGGAAAAAATTATGCTTTTGAAATTACCAAAACAAATAAAAACGGTGAATATATATTTAATTTAGAAAACGCTTATCCAAGCGCTAACATAATTATTCAAATTATTGATACTGATAAAGAAAATTATAAAATTGAAATTAATAACGCTAAATCTCCCAATTACTCTTCACTAACATTTAATGATTTGCATTTAAATTCTGAATTAAAAAAACTTATTGAAGAAAAAGCAATTGCGAGTCAAATAGAAAACGCTTATTACAATCTTAAAAAAGATAGCTTAGCCTCTATCTCTGATACAAAAGAGTTTTACGATTCATCATCCAAAGAGTATATCCTTGATGATTACAAAAGATTTCCTACACTAAAAGAAACTATTATAGAAATTGTTGACGGAATGTATTATAAAACAACTGATGACAATTACACATTGCATCTATACGATTATGATGTGAATAGAGAATTACAAATTCCTGCATTAGTACTAGTTGATGGTCTTCTAATACAGGATATAAATGAACTTTTTCAGCATAAAGCTGATAATATTTATAAAATAAACAGTATAAAAGGTGGATATTATTTTGGTTCGAAATTATTTAACGGACTCATCGCATTCACAACAAAAAACTATGATTACGAAAGTAACCTAAATGGTGATTTTATAATAAAACCTGAAATAATAAGACCTCTTAGTAGAAAAGAATATTTTCAGCCCAATTATTCTGCAAACAACAACTTAAGTAGAATTCCAGATTATAGACACCAGTTATTATGGCACCCTGAAGTTAAATTAAATGATAAAGAACAAATAATATCTTTTTTCACATCTGATGTAACTGGCGAATTTGAAATAATATTAGAAGGTTTTTCTGATAGTGGAATTCCCGTGTTTACATCAGAAATGATTGAAGTAAAATAAATATTTTATCTTTTTTGTAACTTTTTACAAACTCATTACGTATAACTATTTGTACACATACAAATTTTGGGTACAACCTACTATGAGACAGCTAAAAATTACCAAGCAGGTTACCAATCGTGAAACTGCATCGTTAGACAAGTATTTGCAAGAAATTGGAAAAGTAGATTTGATTACTGCCGACGAAGAGGTAGAATTAGCTCAAAGAATAAAGGCGGGAGACCAAGCTGCGTTAGAAAAATTAACAAAAGCCAACTTGCGTTTCGTAGTTTCGGTAGCAAAACAATACCAAAACCAAGGACTTACACTTCCTGATTTAATTAATGAAGGAAATTTAGGCTTAATAAAAGCTGCACAACGTTTTGATGAAACTCGTGGATTCAAATTTATTTCATATGCTGTTTGGTGGATTCGCCAATCCATTCTTCAAGCATTGGCTGAACAATCTCGTATCGTTCGTTTGCCTTTAAACAAAATTGGTTCTATCAATAAAATCAACAAAATGTATGCTTTATTAGAGCAATCTAACGAACGCCCACCTTCTGCTGAAGAAATTGCAAAAGAACTAGACATGACTGTAAATGACGTAAAAGAGAGCATGAAAAACTCAGGACGTCACTTATCAATGGATGCACCACTTGTAGAAGGAGAAGATTCTAACCTTTATGACGTTTTACGTTCTGGAGAATCTCCAAATCCTGATAGAGAATTAATTATCGAATCTTTACGTACCGAAATTGAACGTTCACTAGAAACATTAACACCTCGTGAGGCTGATGTGGTTCGTTTGTATTTTGGTCTTGCAGACCAACATCCAATGACATTAGAAGAAATTGGAGAAACTTTCGACCTTACTCGTGAGCGTGTTCGTCAAATAAAAGAAAAAGCAATTCGTAGATTAAAACATACTTCAAGAAGTAAAATCTTGAAAACGTATTTAGGATAATCCTAAAACCGATGACTAACAGTTTGATTAACTGTTCGTTTTTTGATTGATGATTGAAACTCCGGCTGATTACCGGAGTTTTGTTTTTTATAAAAACTTCAACATTCGTTATTCCTCGTTCGTTATTCAAACTTCAAAAAATTGTATCTTTGCAAAAATATTGAACTACGAATTTCGAAATTTAAAACACACAACTACAACACAATGAACAACACACTTATTGCCCCATCAGTCCTAGCAGCCGATTTCGCCAATTTGCAACGCGACATCGAAATGATAAATAACTCTGAAGCCGACTGGTTTCATATTGATATTATGGATGGTGTTTTTGTACCCAATATTTCCTTTGGAATGCCAGTTCTAGAAGCGATTAACAAACACGCAAAAAAAACTATAGACGTACACTTAATGATTGTAGACCCTGACAGATACATAAAAACTTTTGCTGATTTAGGAGCAAATATCCTAACGATACATTACGAAGCATGTACCCATTTACATAGAACACTTCAAGCTATCAAAGCCGAAGGAATGAAAGCTGGTGTTGCACTAAACCCGCACACCAATATCGATTTACTCGAAAATGTAATCAATGATATCGATATGGTTTGCATCATGAGTGTGAACCCGGGATTTGGCGGACAATCATTTATAGAAAACACTTACGATAAGGTTAAGAAACTAAAAGAATTAATCAATAGAAAAGGAGCTTCAACACTAATAGAAATTGACGGTGGTGTAACCAGCAAAAATGCAAAACAATTAGTTGATGCTGGTGCAAATGTATTAGTTGCAGGAAATTTTGTTTTTAAAGCTGAAAATCCTACACAGACTATTGCCGATTTGAAGACAATGACCGGTTTTTAATGTTTGTGATTTAGCATTTTACTAACATTACTATAGAGTTGTGGGAATTCCTGTTTAAAGATTTCAGGTGATTCAAAATAATGCTCCAGAATGACTGCTAAAAACTCAAATCGATTGGTATAGGCATATATCCTAAAATATGCTGAACTGATTAGTTTTTCTTTATTTACAGGATGATTAACTTCTTTCTGAATTTGGTTATGCATTCTTGAAAAAATTATAGCACTAGCATCATCACTCTTTAACCCGTGAAGATGCAAAACATGTGTGAATTCGTGAATCCCTAAGTTTAAATTATCATTAGTAATTTCGAAGCCTGCTTTAAAATCTTGCCAAGAAAACACAATTGTTCTCATTCTTGGATTGAATTCTCCTTTGTGATACACTTCATTAATTGTAGAATAATATTGTTCTGGATAAACTATTATCTTATCAATATTAGAATACAAATAGTTTCGCATTCCAAAAGTTAGCATTACTGATGTTGAGGCTATTAAAATTTTCACTTCATCTGTGATTAGAAATTCTTCTTTTCCAATGAATTTATATTTGTTTATAAATGTAGCCACACGATGTTCGAAATACCTTTTTTTATTATCAGAAAGCGTGTTGTAATAGTGAAATTGTTTTCTTAAAACAAAAGATTGATTAACAGATAACGACTTTACTTTTGGGTAAAAATGAACATAAAAAGGTTTGTTGAATAACAAACCATAATTATCTTCTGCTACTGTGTATAGAAAAGCAATAAAAAGAGCTACAGCAGGAATAAATAAAATTAGTAAAATAATTATCATAAATAGTTATTGCTGTTTTTACTCTAAAGCAAAAAATATGTGACCGCGGCAGGGTTCGAACCTGCAACCATCAGAGCCGAAATCTGATATTCTATCCAGTTGAACTACGCAGCCTATGTTTTAATTATGAATTTCAAATTACGAATTATAAAAATCGTAATTCGTAATTTAAAATTTGCAACTATTTACACTAATAGTTTCTTAACAATGCTAGAAATGGTTTTTCCTTCAGCTTGACCACCTATTTGTGCTGATGCTAATCCCATTACTTTCCCCATTGCTGCTATTCCTGACGCGCCAGTTTCTGCAATAATTTTTGCAATGATAGTTTCTACTTCTGCTTCTGATAATTGTGCTGGTAAGAATTTTTCGATTACTGCTATTTGTGCCATTTCTGGTTCTGCAAGATCTGGACGGTTTTGAGTTGTAAAAATCTCGTAACTGTCTTTACGCATTTTAACCAATTTTTGCAATATCTTGATTTCGTCTGCTTCAGTGATTTCTTCTTTACTTCCTGTTGCAGTTTGGGCTAGTAATATTTCCGATTTGATGGCGCGAAGTGCTTCGAGTGCAACGGTGTCTTTTGCACGCATTGCTGTTTTCATTTCGTCCATGATTTGTGTTGATAAACTCATCTTTATTTTAGATTTTAGATTGTTGATTTTAGATTTTAGATTTTATAAAATCTGAAATCTAATATTTTTTGCCCCTGATGGAAATGGAAAGCCTTTTTGAGAGAAAATGCATTTTTTCTTGAAGCAGAAAAGCGACCAACGGAAGCTCTTTCTGGTTTGTAGAAAAAAGCATTTTGCGAAAAAAGCTTGTAATGTACAGCAGGATTAGGCTCGGCAAATTTAGTAAAAAAAATAGATTATTCTGCGGTTAGTAATGACAAAAAATAACCCGGAAATCATAAGACTTTCGGGCTATCAGGGTTTGGTTTGAGTTAGTTAATCGACGTTGTCGTGAAGGAACGAATTGTTTGATCGCAGCTGAACATCGTCATTGCTATCGGTTCCTAATGACATGCGCGATCTGCTATTGTCTATAGAATTGTTCGTTATATCGATTCCCATACGTTTGTATGCTGGTTCTTTTTCGAACTCATCTACTTTTGATGCGTTGTTATGAAACTTGTAATTGAATTCTTTCATTTTACGACGACGTTCTTCGGCTCTCATTTTTAACGATTCTTCAATAGACATTTCTAACGGAGAAATTTCGTTTGTATAATTTTGAGTTGCATATTGTGGCGTAATATCTACTTGAGACATTGTAATATTCAATTCCTCTGGCATTTTCTCAACAATTACTTCTGCTTTTTTGGCTTCGAATAATTGGTTTTCAATTTCCATATATTCTTCGAGCGAATGCTTGATTACTCCGTTTTGAGTTACTTCAGTCATTGGCACAAATTCTACTGCCTCATTTACTTTGATATCTCTGATTTCGTTTGTTAAATCGAATATTAATCTATCGGTATTGACGATTTCTGACGCTTTTTGTATCGGTAAGTCGAATGTAAATGCTATTTGTTCTTGTTCTGCTATTACAAATTGCGGATCGATTACTTCAATTTCTTTTACTTCTGGTGCCGTAAAATAGAAATCATTGACATCGATATTTTTTGAAGAAACTACTTCAAAAGTGACGTCAAGATTCTTGATTAACTCCGTTGTTGGCACTAAATCCATTGTAAAAAATGGTTCAACCATATCTGGAAGTTCTTCATCTAAAGAAAATACTATTTTTTCTTCAGCAACTGGAGTTTCGTTACTTTTTGTTTCTTGTGAAAATGCATTTGATGAAAAATCGAATCCTTGTGCTTCGTACTTTTGTGTTAGATTGCGAACAATTTTCTGATCGTCTTCTAGTGCATGAATTATTTTTTTAGGCTCTGTATTTACAATTCCGTTTTGTTGTTCTACGCAAAAACCAGTAGCAATAATAGTTACTGCTATTTTGTCTCCAAGTTCTTCTTCTTCACCAACACCCATAATAATATTGGCATTGTGACCCGCTTCAGTTTGAATATAATCGTTTATTTCCCCAATTTCATCAATAGTAATTTCGTTAGTTCCAGAAACGATAAGCAACAATACGTTTTTGGCTCCAGTGATTTTATTATCATTTAAAAGTGGCGAGTCTAGTGCTGAAACAATTGCTTCTTTAGCTCTGTTTTCACCTTCGGCAGTAGCAGAACCCATTATAGCCGTTCCTGAATTTGACAATACGGTTTTAGCATCTTTTAAATCAATATTTTGTGTGTAATGATGTGTAATTACTTCAGCAATTCCGCGTGATGCTGTTGCTAAAACTTCGTCAGCTTTAGAGAATCCTGTTTTGTAACCTAAATTTCCGTACACTTCTCTTAACTTATTATTGTTTATAACAATAAGAGAATCGACTTGTTTTCTTAGTTTTTCGACACCTATTAAAGCTTGTTCAATGCGTGAATTTCCTTCAAATTGAAATGGAATTGTAACTATTCCAACTGTAAGAATATCTCTTTCTCTAGCTAATTGCGCAATGACTGGCGCAGCACCAGTTCCTGTTCCACCACCCATACCAGCTGTGATAAATATCATTTTTGTGTTAGAATCTAACATTTTTTCGATATCCTCGATGCTTTCTAGCGCAGATTGCTGACCTACATCAGGATTTGCTCCAGCTCCCATTCCTTCAGTTAGGTTTACGCCCAATTGAATTTTGTTAGGCACTGGACTGTTATCCAAGGCTTGTGAATCGGTATTACAAACGATAAAGTCTACGCCTTTTATCCCTTGTTTGAACATGTGATTGATTGCGTTGCTTCCGCCTCCGCCTACTCCTATTACTTTGATAACATTTGATTGGTTTTTTGGTAAATCAAATGAAATACTTCCAAATTCTGAGTTGCTTTCCATACTATTGGTTTTTATTTATGCTTTATATTATATTAACAATTTCGATTACTCGGCGTTGTCTAAAAAATCTTTAATTTTATCTATATACTTATCAAAAAATGACTTACGAATCATTTTTTCTGTTGATTTTGATTCAGTTTTTGCTTCTTCCTCTATTTTTTCGAGCTCTTGCTGAATTTCTTCTTGCTCAGAAATTGTTGGTTTCTGAATGAGTACTGGCTCAGGAACAAAATTATCCTGTGGCACAGCACTTACGGTGTTATTACGAATACTATTCATTACCAATCCAACTGCAGTTGCATACAACGGACTTGAAATTTCTTCATTAGAGTTTCCTGCTAAATGCTCGTTAGGATATCCTATTCGAGTATCCATTCCGGTAATATATTCAACTAATTGTTTGATGTGTTTCAGTTGTGAACCACCACCAGTTAGTACAATTCCTGCGATTAATTTTTTACGTGGATCTTCATGACCATATATTTTAATCTCTGAATAAACCTGCTCAATAATTTCTACAACACGTGCATGAATTATTTTGGACAAGTTTTTTAACGAAATTTCTTTTGGATCTCTTCCTCGCAAACCTGGAATAGAAACAATTTCGTTGTCTTTATTTTCTCCTGGCCAAGCAGAACCAAATTTTGTTTTTAATAATTCAGCTTGTTTTTCGATAATCGAACAACCTTCTTTAATATCCTCAGTAATTACATTTCCTCCAAAAGGCACAACTGCTGTATGACGAATAATTCCGTCTTTGAAAATAGCTAAATCGGTTGTACCACCACCAATATCAATTAAAGCAACACCTGCTTCTTTTTCTTCTTGACTTAAAACTGCATCTGCCGAAGCTAATGGCTCTAACGTTAATCCTGACAAATCTAACCCTGAGCTTTTTATGCAACGTCCCACATTTCTAATCGATGATGCTTGTCCAACAACTACATGAAAACTACTTTCTAGTCTTCCACCGTACATTCCGATTGGCTCTTTTATTTCAGATTGTCCATCAATTTTGAATTCTTGTGGCAAAACATGAATAATTTCCTCACCAGGCAACATCGCTAGTTTTTGAACCTGATTGATTAAAACATCAATATCATGTTCGCTAATGACTTCCTCTGCATTAAGTCTAGAAATATAATCGCTGTGCTGAATACTACGAATGTGTTGCCCCGCAATTCCAACTACTACATCTTTTATTTTATAACCCGAATCTGCTTCTGCTAAACTTATTGCTTCCTGTATAGATTGTATAGTTTGTGTTATATTATTTACAACACCTCTAGCCACACCAAGGCTTTTAGACTTTCCTACACCTAAAATTTCTAGCTTTCCGTACTCATTTTTCTTACCTATCATAGCCACAATTTTTGTTGTGCCTATATCTAGTCCTACTGCTATATTTTCTCTTTCCATACCCATAATTATTTAGTACAAACAACCTGTTTTGTAAACTTTAGATTAATCTTTTCGTAAGAATTTATCAAAGTATCTTGTACTGCTTTTTGAAAAAACGCTTTATAGTTGTTAAATTTTCTTTCCATATAAATGGTTCTTCCGAAAACTATATCATAACTATAATTTCTATTCTTCATAATAACGCTACCATCAGGCAAAATCTTTACTCCGATGATGTTTTTTTTTAAAAAATCATCGTCATAAATAGTTCGCAAAAGTTGGACACAATCCTTGCTATAACGATTATTTAAATCGCCATAAACAAGTGGAACTCTTGCCGAAAAATTGCTTGAAAGAGGCATCTTACCTCCTTTATAATCAATGTAAAAGGACTTATTACCGTTAAAAACTCTAGCGATTGGTGTCTTTTGTTTTATAACAGTTTGTAGCTTTCCATCGACACTCAAAAAAACCTCAGAATTTTCGATTAGGTTGTGTTTATTGATGGTTCGCTCAATATTCTTCAAATCTACCCTATCTTTTTGGATACTGAAAGTGCCTCCAAAATTATCTATCAACAAGTTATTAACCATTTCGTGCGTTACAAACGGGCTTTCAGAATCTAAAAATTCAATAGTTGGCTTCGATATTTTTCTGTGTTCGTTTCTTTTTGAAGTAAATGAATACAAAAAAACCACCAATCCTAAAATTGCAATTAATTGAATATTTAAAATTAAATTATTTCGCATCTAATTCTTTTTTAATCTTTACAACCATTTCTCCAATATCTCCAGCGCCAATAGTAACAATTACTGTAGCATCTGAATTTTTTAATAACGGAATTAATTCACTTTTTTGAACTAATTTCTTGTTTTTATTTTCAATTTTATTTAACAACCATTCTGAAGTAACGCCTTCCATAGGTAATTCTCTTGCTGGATAAATGTCTAACAACAAAACTTCATCAAATTGAGATAAACTTTTGGCAAAATCATCGGCAAAATCTTTGGTTCTACTAAACAAATGTGGCTGAAAAACTGCCAACACTTTCTGATTAGGATACAACTCACGAACAGCTTGATGCACCGCATTTATTTCCGTTGGATGGTGCGCATAATCATCAATATAAACAAATTCTGGTTTCCTAATTTGGAAAGAAAAACGACGTTTAACACCTTTGAATGTTGCCAATGCTTTAGCAATAGATTCGGTTGGGGTTCCGAAATTTCGAGCCATTGCCAAAGCAAGCAACGCGTTTGTAAGATTGTGTTTTCCGGGTAATCCGAATTTCAAATCTTTTATATTTTCGGTTGGTGTTTTAACATCAAAAACATACCAGCCGTTTTCAATTCTAATATTATGTGCAACGAATTTTGAATCATCGTTTGCTCCGACAGTTATACCTTCTAACGGCAAACCATTTATCACAAAAAGATTATTTTTATTTTCTACTTTATCAGCAAATTCTTTGAACGATGCTTTGATGGAAGCATCATCACCGTAAATATCTAAATGATCGGCATCCATCGAAGTGACGCAAGCAATATTTGGGTATAAATGCAAGAACGAACGATCAAATTCGTCAGCTTCGACAACCGTTACAGTTTTTCCAGAACCGATTAGATTTGAGTTATAATTTTCGACAATTCCGCCAATAAAAGCTGTCACATCGGCACCACTTTCGTATAAAATATGCCCTAAGATGCTGGAAGTTGTAGTTTTCCCGTGTGTTCCAGCAACGGCAAGGCAAAAAGTGTCTTTGGTAATTATTCCTAAAACTTCAGCGCGTTTTTTAACAACATATTCTCTTTCAAGAAAGAAATTCCATTCTGAATGATGTGCAGGAACTGCTGGCGTGATAATTACTAATGTGTTTTCTACAAAATAATCGTTCGGAATCAAATCGATATTATCTTCAAAATGAATGGCAATTCCACTTTCTATTAACTCCGATGTTAATGTCGATGGTGTTTTGTCGTAACCAGATACATTTTTTCCAATAAATTTAAAATAACGAGCCAAAGCACTCATTCCGATGCCTCCGATTCCGATGAAATAGACGTTATGTATTTGGTTTAGGTTCATTTTATCAATTTAACAATTTCGTCAACTATATCTTTTGTTGCATTTGGCAAAGCCAATGATTTTATATTTTTACTTAAATCTTCTTGTTTTCCTTTATCTTTTAATAAAGCTTCAAAAACTAAATTAAATTCGGAGTCTAGTTGTGCTTCTTTTAGCAAAATTGCACCATGTTTGTCGACAATAGCTTGTGCATTTTTGGTTTGATGGTCTTCTGAAACATTAGGCGATGGAATGAAAATGACTGGCTTTCCTACAATCGCTAATTCTGATACTGATGACGCACCTGAACGAGAAATTACAATATCAGCAGCGGCATACACAAAATCCATTCTGTCGATAAATGATAAAACCTGTACATTTTCTTTGTCTGAAAAATATTTGTATTCATCAAAATACAATTTGCCACATTGCCAAATGATTTGAACATTTAGTGATACTAACCAATCGATTTCTTTTGCAATTAACTGGTTAATTCTTCTTGCTCCAAGGCTTCCGCCAAGTATTAATATTGTTTTTTTATTTGCATCTAATTTGAAATAATCAATAGCTTCATTTCGTTTACCATCTACTGAAATTAAATCTTGACGAACAGGATTTCCAGTCAGTATCATTTTATCTTTTGGAAAAAATCGTTCCAAATTTTCGTAAGCGACACAAATTTTATTGGCTTTTTTACTTAATAATTTATTGGTAATTCCAGGATACGAATTTTGCTCTTGAATCACTGTTGCAATCCCTAACATTGAAGCCACTTTCAAAACAGCACCACTTGCAAAACCGCCAGTTCCTATGACAACATCTGGTTTAAATTGTTTTAATATTCGGAATGATTTAGCCAAACTTGATAATAACTTAAATGGAAACATCGCATTTTGCAAAGTCAGTTTTCGTTGTATTCCTGCAATCCATAATCCTTTTATATCATAACCCGCTTGTGGTACTTTTTGCATTTCCATTTTGTCTTCCGCTCCTACAAAAAGGATTTTACAATTAGGAAAACGAGATTTTAACTCATGTGCAATGGCAATTGCAGGATAAATATGTCCTCCAGTTCCGCCACCACTTAATATGAATTTATATTGTTTCATCTTTTATATCTACCCCGAATTATTTATTCAAAACTGCGTTCATTGGATTAACAGAACTATCTTTGATAGAATAATTTTCTTCCTGAGAATCTTCTACTAATTGTTTGTCTATTAATTTTTGTAAAGCTTCCTCACGTTGTTGTTTCTCTATATTTTCTTGCGTGATTTCTTCTTCTTTTTTGGTCACATTTATAATAATTCCAATGGCTGCACAAGTCATCCAGATCGATGTTCCTCCGCTACTGATCATTGGCAAGGTTTGTCCTGTTGTTGGCAATAATTCGACAGCAACTCCCATATTAATAAATGCTTGAAATATGATTGGAAACCCGAGTCCAGCCACAATTAATTTACCGAACAACGTTGGTGCTTTGTAGGAAGCTATCACAAAACGGATAAATAACATAATGTATAAAAACATGATTGCAAAGCCACCAAGAAGCCCAAATTCTTCAATGATTATGGCAAAAATAAAATCAGAAGAAGATTGTGGTAAGAAGTTCTTCTGAATACTTTTTCCTGGTCCTAATCCGTAAACTCCACCTGTTGCAATAGCCGTTTTGGCTTTCTCGATTTGGTAGTCATCTTCACCAGGTTTGTCTGAAGTAAAATTATCTATACGACTCATCCAAGTATCAACACGATTAGGAAAAGCATCAGGAAAAGCTTTAACAACTAGTATAAAAAACGCAAATGACAGAATTCCAATTCCAACAATAATCGCACTGTTTTTTAATGGATATTTCCCAATGAAGGTCAACATTAAAACCATTGAAAATATTAAAGCCGCTGTTGAAAAATTTGCAGGTAAAATTAACATCAACGTAAAGAAAACTGGAGCCCAAAGTTCTAACAATGACTTCTGAAAAGTCATATCTTCGATTGCTGTTTTAGACAAATACCTAGCTACATAAATTAACAATGACATAGATGCAAATGCTGATGGTTGGAAAGTAATTCCGATAAATGGCACTTGAATCCATCGACTTGCATTAGCTCCTTCAATTAATGTTCCTTTGAATAATGTATAAAATAACAATACCCAAGCTAACGGCAATAGAACTCGAGACAAACTTCTAAAATAATGATAAGGCACTTTTTGAACTTGATACATAATAACAAATCCCATTAAAAGATGAACAAAATGCTTTAATAAATACACTAATGTATTTCCTGTTCCGTGTTTTAAATATGCCAAATTACTACTGGCGCTATATACTGGCAAAAATGAAAATAATGCAAGCAAAGCCACGAATGACCAGATGCCTTTATCTCCTTTTAAGTTATGTAATAGCTCTTTCATTTTTTTGTTAATTCGGTTATTTGTTGATTCGCCCTTCGTCTGCGCTCAGGGTGACAATCTTATTATGTTATAAATTTTGAACCGCTTGTTTAAATTGTCTTCCTCTGTCTTCATAATTTTCGAATAAATCGAAACTAGCACAAGCTGGTGATAGTAGAACTGTATCTCCTTTTTCTGCCATTTTATAGGCATGACGAACTGCATCTGTCATCGAAGTTACTTCAATTAACTCATCTACAATATCACCAAATGTGTCTATTATTTTTTTGTTATCTACACCGAGACAAATAATAGATTTTACATTTTTGTTTACTAACTCTATCAATTCTGAGTAATCATTCCCTTTGTCTACACCACCTACAATCCAAACTGTTGGCGTTGTCATACTGTCTAAAGCATAAAAAGTAGCATTTACATTTGTAGCTTTAGAATCATTTATGTATTGCACATTTTGAATTTTAAGTACTTTTTCCAAACGATGCTCGACACCTTGAAAATCAGCTAAACTCTCACGTATAGTAGCTTTTCTGATTTTTAATAATTGTGCTACAGAGGTAGCTGCCAAAGCGTTCTTTACGTTGTGTTTTCCTTCGAGTGATAGATGTGATGTTTGCATAACAAATGGTTCGTTATTGGTATTTATATTTATATTATTTTCTACTTCGTAAGCGCCAAATTCAAATTGTTTTGTTAATGAAAATGGAACTAATTTTGCTCTTGTTTTGTTATTTTTTAGCCAGTTACTTATAGCTTCATCATCAGCATCATAAATCAAATAATCTTCTTCTGTTTGATTCATTGTGATTCTGAATTTTGCATCTATATATTTTTCATATTTATAATCATATCTATCTAAATGATCCGGACTTATATTTGTAATTATGGCAATATGTGGTTTGTAATCTACAATTCCATCAAGCTGAAAACTACTTAGTTCTAGGACATAAACATCATATTCATCTTCTGAAACTTGCCAAGCAAAACTTTTGCCTATATTTCCTGCCAAACCAACATTTAGACCACCTTGTTTTAACAAATGGTAAACCAACATTGTTGTTGTTGTTTTACCATTGCTCCCCGTGATCCCTATTGTTGTTGCATTAGTAAACTGTGCTGTAAACTCAATTTCAGAAATAACTGGAATGTTTTTTTCTTTCAACTTCTTAATAATGGGCGATTTGTCAGGTATTCCTGGACTCTTCATCACTACATCGGCGTTGAGAATTAATTCTTCTGAATGCTGTTCGTCTTCAAACTTGATTTTATTAAGAATTAAGACTTCTTTGTAATTGTTTTTAATTTTTCCAAAATCAGAAACAAAGACATCGTATCCTTTTTTCTTACCAAGAATCGCCGTTCCGACACCACTTTCTCCTCCGCCTAATATTACTAACCTCATATTATCTTAATTTTAAGGTTACTATTGACACAATAGCCAATAAAATTCCGACAATCCAGAAACGTGTTACAATTTTGCTTTCGTGATATCCTTTCTTTTGATAATGATGATGTAAAGGCGACATTAAGAAAATTCTTCGGCCTTCGCCAAAACGTTTTTTGGTATATTTAAAGTAGAAAACTTGCAAAATAACCGAGAATGTTTCTGCGAAAAATATTCCACAAAATAATATAAGTAGCATTTCTTTTCGAACCGCAATGGCTAGAACTGCTATGATTCCACCAATAGTTAAACTTCCTGTATCGCCCATAAAAACTGCAGCTGGAAAACTATTGTACCATAAAAATCCAATTAAAGCACCTACAAATGCTGCAATAAAAACTGTCATTTCTCCTGAGTTAGGAATAAACATAATGTTTAAATAATTTGAAAATATTACATTCCCTGAAACGAATGTAAAAACCCCAATGGCAATGACTGAAATAGCGGAAGTTCCAGCTGCCAAACCATCAATTCCATCAGTAAGATTGGCTCCATTTGAAACAGCAGTGATAATGAAAATAACAATTGGGATAAAAATTAACCATGCATAATCTTTGTATCCATCACCAGTCCATGCCAATAATTCAGCATAATCGAATTCGTTGTTTTTTATAAAAGGAATCGTTGTAGCTGTAGATTTTTCATCTAACGTAGTTGAATTAATTGTGCTTTGAGTCGAGTTTATTTCTATAGTATTATTTGTAATATCCTTACGAATAGTTACGTCTTGGTGGAAATACAATGTA
Source organism: Flavobacterium sp. (assembly GCF_043720215.1). GTDB lineage: Bacteria > Bacteroidota > Bacteroidia > Flavobacteriales > Flavobacteriaceae > Flavobacterium. The sequence continues at coordinate 23,054 of NZ_JAYSSZ010000230.1, forward strand.
GCTCCAACAATAACTCCTAATACTACTTGACCAATTACTTTAAAAATTCCTTTTAATCCTGCCTTGTCTTTTTTAAAAATTTTGATGTAATCATCAAGAAATCCAATAGCACCCATCCAAAGCGTTGTAATTATTAGCAATATAATGTAGATATTATTCAATTTCGCCAATAAAAGAACAGGAAGTAAGGTTGAAAATATAATAATTAATCCACCCATTGTTGGCGTTCCTGCTTTTTGAGTTTGTCCTTCAAGACCCAATTCTCTTACAGTTTCTCCAACTTGCAAACGACTTAAATAACCAATAACTCTTTTTCCGAAAATAGTCGAAATAAGCAATGACATGATAATCGCTAATGCTGATCTAAATGTGATATATTGA
>NZ_JAYSSZ010000231.1:0-2999 GCF_043720215.1 Flavobacterium sp.
CATCAATTGTATATTGCATTTTGAGCAGAGTTATGTTTCTAGGGATATAAGTCCATACATCCTTATTGAATAGATATGGAGTGTTTTTATTTTCGTAAACAAATGGAATTAGTACTATAGTTAATAGTAAGACGAAGAGCAATGCAGGGAACAAACGAAGGATTCTTTTCCAAAAATAATCAATAATATCTTTGCTTCTTTCGAAACTTTGGAATATCAAATAGCCACTTATTACAAAGAAACCTTGAACCCCAAGAGATGCAAAAGTTAAATTGCATTTAGAAATAAAGCATAAATAATCAGATTCTTTACTGCCAGAAAAAATATATGAATGAGTAACAATTACAAAAACAGCAAATAGTAACCTTAAAAAATCAAAATTATTTTTTCTACTCATTATGATATAATCATTTTTTTAGTTTTTTTGTGTAAAGTTTTTTTATTGATGCTTTCTTGGTATTTATTCCTTTTTCAAACTTTTTAACAACCCAAATATACTAACAATTGCCCAAGTTCCTTCTAATATTATAAAGGGCATATAATTAATTAAAACAGATGCATAACATGCAATTGTTGCGCCTAAAATGTTTAATGAGTAAAAAAGCAGACCATCCTTTTTAATTAAAGAATATATGTTCAAAAAATAAGCAACAAGTACAATACTTACACCAAGAGAACCTATTAAATCGTTGTAATTCATGTTTTGTTATAAAGTTTCAAAGATAAAAAAACCACGTTAAAAAAACGTGGTTAATTGCTTTACATTAGTAGGGTTATTCCTTTCCACCATCAAGTGTTTGTTGCCAGACTTTAAGCTCTTGCCATTTGCCTTGATAAGCTAACAATGCTTGTTTTGCCCAAGTCCCTGGATTATGGATTGTGTATCTATCGCCAGCGTTATCAAGTATTTCTTGCGATTTTTCAATAGAGGTTTCAGATAAGGCTTTCCATGTTTTTATACCGGCGTTGTGGTATAATTCTTCAATTTTTGGTCCTATTCCTTCTACTATTTTTAGATCATCATGTTTTACTTTTTTGCCATATACGGATAAAGCTAGATTGGCATCAAATGGTACTGAAGCCTCTGTGGCAGTTGCAAATGATTGTGAATTACTACTTCCTTTTGCTTTGATAGTGTTTAATTCAGCCTGTAATGAAGAAATAGATGCGTTAAGTTTAGATGTATTTGCACGACAAGCATCTAAATCGGCTTGTAAGTTTATATTTCCAGAGCCACTGTTGTTTCCTCCAAGAGATTTACCTAATAAATATCCTAAAAAGGCGCTTAAAAGTCCTGTTAATATTGGTATTAATAAACATGTACTCATAATTTTGTTGTTTAATGTTAGTTATTTTAAAGTTACGACTGTTCTTCTGTTTTTAGCTTTGCCTTCAGACGTGTTGTTGTCGGCTATTGGTTCGTTTGGACCTTTTGAAGAACTTTCGATTTTGTCAGCAGAAATTCCATTTTTAGTTAAATATTCTCTAGCAAAATCTGCTCGATTTTGACCTAATTTAGTATTTACATCTCTGTTTCCAACATTGTCTGTATGGCCTACGCAACTTATTTTTGCATCAGAAACATGGTCAAGATAATTACTTAAATCAGAAATTTTTTGTCTTTCTTCGGTGGTTAAATTAATCTCGGTTTGATTGGTATTAAAATATAATATTAAAGGATTTGTATTATTTTTTTCTTTTAGAGCGTTCCAATCTTCCGTTTTTTCTGTTGATGCTATTTCATTTTCATTAATTTTGAAATCAACAGGCCCCAAAACAGTATCATTAGATACGTTCCAAGCATCACGAATTTCTCCATTGGTTTCAAAGCGATTTGAAGCAAAACCCTTAGATATAAAATAGTTTTTAATGTCATTTGCTCTTGCAATACCAAGATTAGGAAATGCGGAAGTGTTTTTTTCGCTATTTAAAGCATAACCAGTAATGAGTAATTTCTGATTAGGATTTTTATCAAAATAAGCTTTCAGCTGATCAATACCTAAATTAATAGAATCATGAACAGGCTGAATAGTATTAAAGCCATTAGTTAAAAACCTGAAATTGTTATGACAGGCATAATTAAAATCAGTTCCATTTAAACTGAAATTGTTTTGACTTCCTGTTTCAGTAATAGGAATGTCGGTTTTGGTTTTTTCATTGCAACAATCTTGACAACAATATTTATTGTACAAAAATGTACCAGTAATAATTGTTGCTAAGATGCCTAGAGTGTAAAGTGTTTGTTTAGACATAGTTAGTAAGATTTTTAGTATTATCAAATTTAATAAAAAAATAGTTATATTCATTTTTTTTTTTTCTTTTAAAATTTCAAGAAATTGTGTTAACAATAGTATGTTCTTTTCTATAATGTATAAATATTCATAAAAATAAAATCCGAAGCTCTTATAGTATAAGAATTTCGGATTTATTTTGTGGAGTCGGGGAGAATCGAACTCCCGTCCAAACAAGCAACTAAAGAGCTTTCTACATGTTTATTTCTTGATTAGATTTTCGACCGTGTGCTATGCCAAGAACAGCAACACAAAGCTTAGTTTTATCAGTGTCAAAACGGATTCAAAACATTACCGTTTCTAGGTTTACTTTTACGGTTCCCCTGAACAAAACGCCATAAACCAAGGCTTTTTAGGAGAATCCAGCTTCTCTACCTTGTAGAGACTTGGCAAATCGTACTATAGTTCGGATTATGCAGCTAAAGCGTAGTTATTTTCGCCGTGTAAAATTTTGAGACATTATATTTATGAGCAGCACCTCACTGCTCAACATGCTTACAATTCAATTCGACTTGCTGTCAAAACCAGTCGACCCCATTTTGGTTTGCAATAGTACAAAAAATATACCAATTTTATTCTAAACCTTCTTCTTTACTTTTTATTTCGAATGGATAATCGCCAAATAAGCTAGAAAGCAATTTCAATTTATAAGTACATCTTGTATATTTGTTTGATATGCAGATTAATGTGGCTTTCTCATCTTTCAAT
>NZ_JAYSSZ010000232.1:0-2999 GCF_043720215.1 Flavobacterium sp.
GTTAGCCAAATGTATCGATTAAAAAACCAACTTCCAAGTACAAAACCAACTTTAATAAAGCCTAAAACCCCAATTGCGCCAAACCGCTGTTAGTTCTATTATAATATTACACGTTTCAATTTGCGCTTAAAGCACTGTTTTTATTGACTTTATAAAATATTGCAATTCAAACGAGAGCAAAAAAAAGCAACATAATGTTTGCTTTGTTATACCAAATGTTGTACTTTCGTTTTGCGATGCACTCAAATGAAACGCTTTTATTTTCAAGGCTTTCACTCATTTGCTTCGTTATGTAAAAATAGTAAAACATTTTAATATTACAAAGTATGGCATCAATTAAGTTAATTCTGAGAATGCACCAGCAAGACCAAGCGGGTCATTGCCCTTTATATATAAGAGTTATAAAAGACAGAAAAGCCAAATTTATTTCTGTTGGAGTGAAATTGAAAGAAAGCGAATGGGACGAAGCAAAACAGCGGGTAAAAAAGAACCACCCCAATAGCGCAAGAATGAACGCTTCCATTGCTCAAAAAATTGCAGATGCGGAAGCGCAGGTTGCCGATTTAGAAAGAAAGGTAAAAACAGTTTCAGCCAATAAATTAAAAGATGCTATTAAAGGAAAGCAAGTCCCTAACTTTTTTGAATACTCTCGCAAGCATTGTGAAAAAATAAAAGGGAGTGTTTCCATTAGCACCTATAAAAACTATCTGTTGTATCTTGATAAATTTGAAAAGTGGGTAGGGACAAAAGATGTTTTCTTTGACGATATTACGGTTTCTCTATTACTGGATTTTATGGCTTATATGTCAAATACTTTAAAGAATGGAGCAACAACCCAAAGATATTCCATTATGATTTTGGCGATTATGTTCAAACAAGCCATTAAGGAGGATATTATTCCCGAATATATGTATCCTTTCAGCAAATTGACATTAAAAAAAGACCCTGCCGAGAGATTGTTTTTGAAGAAAGACCAAATCGAGGCTCTAATTAATTATAAGACAGAAGAAGGCTCATTAAATTGTATTTATAGAGATATGTTCGTTTTTTCCATTTATGCAGGAGGTTTGCGTTTTAGTGATGTGTTGGAATTTCAAAACAAACACTTCAATGAAGAAGAACAGCGAATTAAAAAAGTGATTCGTAAAACAGGTAGATGGCATCAGTTTAAAATCGGTAAAGTAGCTTTGGATATTATTAAAAAATACCAAAAACCAAATCCACAGCCAGACGATTGTGTTTTTCCAATTATAACCAACAGAGAGTTGTTTTTAAAGAATGACGAATATCGATTTGATATAACCCAACAAAAAAACAAATCCGCTAATTTTCAAATTCAAAGAATTGCAAAAGCTTTAGAATTACCTGTTCACGTTTCTTTTCACTTGAGTCGACATAGTTTTGCTACCAATGCTTTAAATAATGGCATGAGAATTGAGCACGTTTCAAAGTTGATGGATCATAGAGATATTAGAACCACTCAAATATATGCTAAAATTTTGGGTGAAGAATTAGACAAAGCAGTTGATGATTTTATTTATTAAAAAAATACGAATACTAAAACAATATAAATCACGTTCTTAAAAAATAAGCAGTAATCGAGTTAAAATAATGCTAAATATTTAATAAAAAATTATGAAATCCTTTTGAAAAAGGATTTTTTTTCTGTTTACTTTAGTACCCAAAGAAAGAAGTTCTTTTAAAGAAATATTCCATAAAAAAAGAAAACAAGGTGCGGGAATACATTTAAAATTGCCATTTCAAAGAATATGCAAAATATACAATAATTGTAGCATAAAATTCTATGATAGAAAACATTCAAACAGCCTCGTTTGTCGAAATGGTAGTCGTGCATTCCGCACAAATTCACAATCTTAATTTTGATATTGTCCATGACAAAAAACCAACTAAACAGGATTATTGCGTGGCATTAATAAGTAAGTTTTTTGAACTTCCGCAATCCGATTTCCCCGCCTTTCTAAATTATCAAACCAATTTGGTCGAAGAACCTACTATTTGGCTGAATAATTTTGAAGATTTAATTTCTAATAATGAAGATTTGTTTACTGAAAAACGAGTTTTATGTCGTTACAATAAACTATTCCATTTAATAGAATCCAAACGGAAAGAATTGCAATTATCTGGCGTAAAAGAAACCAAATCAATCATAGCCAAAAGATACATCAATGCAGAGAGTGAGGACAGGTATTTTTCGTTCTACGAAATCAAAAAGCAGATAGATATTTTAGACGATGATAATGAAAAAATACTATTGCTAACCAAAGAAAAACACGAATACCGACAATCCAATATTGAGTTTATCAATCAAAAATTACCGCTATTTGATAAACAATGCAGTAAAGAGATAGAGCAGATTTATGAAATGCAAAGTATCAAAAGTAACATTGATAAGTTCAAGCCACTAGCGACCATCAACCCCAATGTGTTTACTAAATTGCAATTCAATTGCAATGTTAATCAGTTTGTTGATATATTTTACCAATTATCACAGGAGATATTTATCGAGGGCAAGCCAATGGTTGAAGGGAATATTAACGATATAACGGCAATGATAGTCAATACCTTTGTAGATAAAGAGGGCAAAGAAATGAGTTCCCAAAGCGTTAAAACTATCCTTAAACCCTCCAGAGAAGACAAACGACCCAACACCAATAAAAGAATAGATATAAGCAAATTATTAAAATTTTAAAACAGTCCCCAATTCGCTCGGGGACTGTTTTGCTTTTTGACACTTTTATAGCTTGTGAAAAAGTTGTAAACCCTAGTAAAATATCATTTTTTGTAAATTAAAAAAGTCCCCAGAATCTAAAAAGACTTCTTGGGGACTTTTTTTTATGCTCTTTTTTTAGGTAAAAAACGACAAAAAAAGGCTAAAAAAGCACCATTTCGATGTCAATTCTTACCCATTTGTATGACTAGTCCTAAATAATCGATACAGATTATTAGACAAAAATAGATAAATTAAACAGCACCAAAAA
>NZ_JAYSSZ010000233.1:0-2990 GCF_043720215.1 Flavobacterium sp.
CACAATTGGGACGATTTGTCTAATATGACAAAATCAGTAATTTCATTTCTTCCGCTTAGTATTGGTCAATTATTTTGTAGTTATTCCATCCTAAAAAAAAATCAGAAAGTCCGGCTTGGAGAGAAAGTTCATCGGTATTTTTATTTTTTGGTATTGGCGCAAGTATTTCATTAATAGCTCAAGTTTATAATATTTCTGGAGATTTAAATTCGTTTATTCTCACTTGGATGTTATTAAGTTTGCCGTTAGTTTATTTAGTAAGATCATCTATAGTTTCACTTTTGTACATTATTGGTATAACCTATTATTGTTGTAACACAAATTATTTTTCCTACCCAAAAGAACAAACCTATTTCTATTGGTTTTTAATTCTAGGAATTGTTCCTCATTATTATAAGCTACTAACAACAAAAGCACAAAGTAATTTTACTTTATTTCATAATTGGCTAATCGCTATTTCTCTGATAATCTGTTTAGGAAGTTTTACAGATACCAATGAAAAATATATGTACATGAGTTATATGAGTTTGTTTGCTATATACTATTTTGCAGGTAAAAATTCCTATTTTGAAAAGCTGAAACTAAAATTTAACAGTTATCTCATTATAGGAAAACTAGGAATGCTTTTTATATTATTTATTTATACTTTCAAATGGTTTTGGAACTATTTTAACGAGCAGAAATTCGCATTAAGCATACTAGTTACTTTCCCAGAAATTATAGTTGGGATACTACTTACGATAGTTGCAATTGTTCTTTTTTACAAAAAAAATAGTCCAACAAATTTCAAACAGTTAAATATACTTGAAATTGTATTTATAGCATTTATTCCTTTTCATTTTATAGGTTACAATTCATCAATTCTTGCAAACATTGCTTTGCTCATGATTGGAATTTCAGAAATAAAAAGAGGAAATCAGCTCAATGATTTAAAAATATTAAATTTTGGTTTACTCATCATTACGATTCTAATTATTTGTCGCTTTTTTGATACTGATTTTAGTTTTGTAATTAGAGGAATACTATTTATTAGCATTGGTTTAGGGTTTTTCTTAACCAATTATTTAATGCTTAAAAAAAGAAATCAAAATGAAAAATAAGAAAACAATTCTAATTATATTTCTACTGGTTGTAATTGTACAATTATTCGTTCCTTTTCAAATGATTTGGAAACAAGAAGACACTTTAAATACTGGAAAAATAGTCAAGTTTCAGTGTGAACCCATAGATCCAAATGATCCTTTTAGAGGCAAATACATCACATTGTCGTTTAAAGAAAGAGAAATTACTGTCCAGAATTCGAAAGATTGGAATAGCAACGAAACTATTTTTGCTAAAATTATCACTTCAAAAGAAGGTTTTGCCAAAATAAAATCTATTTCTAAAACTGAACCAACTGATGATTCAACTTACATAAAGTTAAAAATAGATTATGTTTCAAATTATAATAACGAAAACAAAATTTTTCTAAATCTTCCGTTTAATCGTTTTTATATGAATGAGAATAAAGCTGAAAATGCAGAGCAAGTTTATGCCGAAACAATCATTGACACCACAAAAATTGCTTATGCAGAAATTGCTGTAAAGAAAGGAAATACTGTTATAAAAGATGTTCTAGTTGATGGGGTTTCTGTCAAGAATTTGGCTAAATCCAATAAATAATATTAAAAAAATGTCACCAGATACAAAAGAGTTAAAACTAGCTGTCCTTATAGATGCCGACAATGTTCCCTACAGCAATGTAAAAGGAATGATGGAAGAAATTGCCAAGTTTGGAACGCCAACTACCAAACGAATTTATGCCGATTGGACAAAACCAAATGCAAACGGATGGAAATCGGTCCTACTAGAACACGCTATAACGCCTATTCAGCAATACAGTTATACTGTTGGCAAAAATTCATCCGATTCTGCTATGATTATCGATGCTATGGATTTGCTCTATTCAGACAAAGTTGACGGATTTTGTATTGTTTCAAGCGATTCCGATTTTACTCGATTAGCTATCCGACTGAGAGAGTCTGGCATGAAAGTCATAGGGATTGGCGAAAAGAAAACGCCAAATTCTTTTATAGTTGCTTGTGATCGTTTTATTTACATAGAAGTGCTTGATGGAGCTGTAAAGAAAAAAGCGCCTAAACAAACAACGAATACAACTTCAAAAGAAACGAAAAAACCAGTAGAAAAAGAGATCGCAAACAAAATCGATTTACAAACTATTGAATTGATTGAAGCCACAATCGAGGCTATTGGTGACGATGATGGCTGGGCGTTTCTTGGAGACGTAGGAAGTCTTATTGTAAAGAAAAAACCAGAATTTGATCCTAGAAATTATGGTTTCAACAAATTGACACCTATGCTAAAATCCCTTACTGAAATTCTAGAAATCGACGAAAGAGAATCAGACAAAAAAGGCATAAAACATGTTTTTGTTAAGCTAAAACTAGGATAAAAAGATAAAAAAAGGAGGTCGTTTATAGACCTCCTAATGTAGATTCTGATTTACCATTATCAACTTATAACTTCACAGTATCGTTGATTATTGAACTACTATTCCTTATCTTAAATACAAGTTCAAATACATTCAAAGTAATTAATCAGAATCACACTCAAATATACGTTATATTTTTATACCTTTTATTACCCAAAATAATTTTAACTTATATTTAACTCGCTGTTAATCAGTAAAATATATTTTACACTTTTTCACGGAACGTAGTTCCTTTACCTTCGACGCTTTCTACAGCTATAGCTCCATGAAACTGATTGACGATGCTTTGGCAAATAGCAAGCCCTAGACCCGTTCCACTACCCATGGGTTTGGTTGTATAAAACGGGTCAAAGATTCTTTTTTGCACACTAGGGCTCATGCCGCAGCCCGAATCTTTAATTTCTGCAACGACTTCATGATGATCGTTCATGTAGGTTTTGACTTCGATTATATTTAAATCCGCGTGCCCAACCGGAATCGAGTGCGCCGCATTGATTAG
>NZ_JAYSSZ010000234.1:0-2982 GCF_043720215.1 Flavobacterium sp.
TATAAAAACAGCGTTTTCGTTTATAGTAAAATTATTGTTGGTTGACAATAAATTCTCATAGTGTATTCTAAATCTATTATTGAAAGTTCCAACTGCTGTTGTAAAAGTATAGGATCCTATTTTCAGATTGTGAAAAGTTCCGTCATTTGTGTCTTCAATAAAAATGTCTTTATCATCAAAAAAAGGATTTACATGATCGATGGCAATCGTATAAACGCCAGCAATGGCCGCATTAAAACCCAAATTGATGGTGTCATATATGTTCCAAGGATAAGTACGCCCTTGAATTCCGAAACCAAAAGTATACGGACTAATTAATGAATAGAAGGTAATTGCTCCCTCAGTTGATGCCAATGCGTCGGTACCAAAATCATATCCGTTTGTTGCACCTTCTTCATATCCAAAAGCAATTTGTTTAAAAGCGCCTAAGGTATTTGTTAGGTTTAAATGAATATAATAATTTAAAGGAATGGCTTGTGTATTTTTATAAAACTGAGAATTGTTATTTGAAATTCTCATGCTATTTGTATATGTTAAAGTCGTTGTTGTCGCTGCCGAAGCAAAAAATCCTTGACCTGCGGCGATATACAATCCTGGAGCGCTTCCTCCTGAAACAGCTGCTGTTCCAGTTGTTCTTGTTCTGATAGCATAGTCGTTAGTTGTAAAATCATTGCCTGCAATTGCTGTATTGTGTGTCCAAAAGTACAGGGTTCCTAAATTAGAATTATCCAATAAACTAATGACACTTATTGCAGATGGATAGGGATTTCCTATCAAATTATAATTCAATAATCCGGGATTAAATGCAATTACACTCGTTGATACATTTCCATTATTGGGTGTTCCAATAAATTCTCCATTAAAAACTTGGGCTACTGCTGTAAAATTATCAGGAGATCTAATAGCGTATCCACTTCCAGATAGCATTGTGTTTGTTGGGGTCTCATTTACCCACGTATTTGTTGTGGTATTAAACGAGTGGTATCTACTAGGACTTGTTAATGGAGAAAAACCTACTAGAGTTTGCAATGCTACAGGTGATGACCAATAAGTGTATTCAAAAAACTTCATGGGTGTTGAATCCCTTTTGTAATTAATATTCCCACTGTTAACCGCTGATGGGTTTATTTGAACTAGACTCGAATTGTTTTCTAAAATTAATCTAGAAAGCGCTCCAGTTACTGATATATTATTTTCGACAGTAAGTGTGTGAGGTGTAAGCCCACCAACAATAGTTACAACAGCATCGTTTGACACAGAAACTGATTTCGCAATAATATCGGCCGTTGATGTGTAGCTTGAAGTAAAAAACACATCTTTAGTGCTGTCAGGTTCGCCATTATCCCAAGAACCTGCCCACGTTGTGGTTTGAGCTTGTATACTATTTGATGCCAAAAACATCAATAACAATGAAAATAATCGGAAGGATATAGTAAGGTAATTTTTAGTCATAATTCGTAAATTTTGGGCAAATCTAGTTATAGATTGTTGATTTTCAATATAATTATAAAACTTATTTTATAATTTCAAATTCCTTTATTTCTTGAGGCACATTCGTTTGCTGAATTTGCTGATTGTTTGTTGTGTCTTGTACTCCTCCAACTGAATTTAACATTTCCTGCTCGCCTTCTTCTTTCTGAATATGACTACGTCGAACAATTTCTTCTATTTGATCCTGAAGTGCATTTACTTCAACATTCAAATCAGTAATTAGGGTAACCACTTTTTTTTCGGGTATTCTATCTAAATTTATAAATGTATGCAATACTTTTACTTTTGTAATTATTGCTGTCAACCTACTTTTTATTTGCGGTTTATTAATTCTGGCAGGAATGGTATTGTTTAAAACATCAACTTTTTGAACCAAGCTTTTTGTTTTTCGCTGAAAAGCACCAATCGTTCCTTTCGGTTTTTGATGTAATTCTACCATAAACAAACGCCAATCGTTCCAGTCATTTGCAATAGTCTGAGATTCGGGAGTTAAGGTTCTTGGCGCAAAATTCCATGTTTTGTTAATAGTGCTAAAAACCAATTCTTTTTCTTTTAAAGCTTTGGCGACTTGAAGTTTACGCGTTTGGCCATCGTCCTTGCAGGAACCAAACAAAATGATCAAAAACAAAAACAATGAGACAATGGGTTTCATACTAGAAATTTTAACTAAAAAGCAAATGTAGTTATTTTTGGTTTTTGGTTAACCAAAGTGTTAAAGATGTTAACGCTATATTTTACGAAATCGTTATATTTGTAATCCAACACAACAAAAATGGACACAAAAATATTAATTATAGGTGCTTGCGGACAAATAGGAACCGAGCTAACAAACAAATTGCGAACAATTTACGGTAAAGACAATGTGATTGCTTCCGATATTAGAAAACTAAATACTGATATTGTAAACGAAGGGATTTTTGAAGTGGTAAATGCCTTAGATTACAATCAGATTGAACACTTATTAGAGAAATATCAGATTACCGATGTGTATTTGATGGCGGCATTACTATCGGCAACAGCCGAAAAAAACCCTGCTTTTGCTTGGGATTTGAATATGAATTCGCTTTTTCATGTTTTGAATTTAGCAAAAGCTGGAAAAATAAAAAAAATATTTTGGCCTTCTAGTATTGCGGTTTTTGGACCAACAACGCCAAGAGAAAATACGCCACAATACACGATTATGGAACCAAGTACGGTTTACGGAATTAGCAAACAAACTGGAGAACGCTGGTGCGAATATTACCACAAACAATACGGAGTTGATGTTCGAAGTATTAGATATCCTGGACTTATTAGTTGGAGTACGCCACCTGGTGGCGGAACGACCGATTATGCAGTAGATATTTACCACAAAGCGATTACCAATGGAAAATTTACTTCGTTCTTGTCCGAAAATACGGGTTTGCCTATGATGTACATGGACGATGCCATAAAAGCTACTGTGAGTATTATGCAAGTTCCATCTGAGATGGTAAAAATTCGTTCTTCCTA
>NZ_JAYSSZ010000235.1:0-7935 GCF_043720215.1 Flavobacterium sp.
AAAATCTTGGTGGACAAGTAAGTGCTGGGGATAATAATAATTCAATGCCATATATCGATATAGTGTTTCAATAAGATAAGGTAACAAATACAGACATTATTTGATTTATATAAAAAGTGATGGTTTATCTGTCACTTTTTCTTACATTTATAAATAATTTGAAGCTATTTCCCGCTATTCGTTACAATCCACACTCAAAAGTGTGGGATTTCCACTGCTATCGGGGCTAAAAAAATTCATCATGAAACGGTTTCTATCAATTATCATTCTTCTAGTGTTTTTTTGTCTTCCTAATCTAGTCTTCGGACAGATAAAGGTAAAAGACACTGTAACTCGCAGAGCAACTATTGGTTATAACAAAAACGGAAACCAAGTATTTTTAAAACCTGAAACGCCACCATTAATTCAAGTAGCTGGCGCGCCAAAAGCTAGTTATTCTTATTTTTGGGAAATGGGCGATGGGAATTATAGTAAAGCGGCCGAACCCAAACATGTTTACAAAAAGAAAAAGGAATACAAAGTAAATCTTTCGGTTACCAATAATTACGATAACGGAAAACCTCCAAAGACGCGCCCTAAAATAGTTGCGATAAACGAAATAAACAATACTGAATTTTCAGAAATAGCTTCGTTACAAGACACTATTCAATACAAAATATTCAACAATCGTGAGCCTGTTCCAGACGAAGAAATGGTAGTTGTGGTCAGTTACAAAAACCCTTTAGATTATGTAGCTAACGGGAAATTATATCTTTTTTACAACGACAAAGAATTTAAAAACAATAATTTCGAATTACTAGAAACTAGAACCCACTTTGGCGAAAAAGAAGTTGTCGAAGATGGTTTTGCCTGTTCAGACGAAATAAATAATTCTTACGAAAATGTAGCTTCGGCAGAACAAAATGAGATTGCTTCGTACCTCGCAATGACAGAAAAAAAAATAGAAGAAAACCTAGATTTGACACTCTTAGAATCTAAAGCATTATTTCGAAATGTAAAAATTTTAGAGTTCGATACCATGAATACTAATGAGACTCGAAATATTTTTTTTACATTCAAAACTACACCAGAAATGATCAAAGATACCTCGGCAACTGTAAAAATGCGAGGTGTTTATGTTCCTGACCGAAACTACAAAAACCACAAAAAGAAAACACTCGAAATGGAAATTGTAACTTCTCACGACCCAAACAAAATGTCTAGCAATGCCGCATTTATGAATTATCGTTTAGTGAGATTTAAAAAAGTAAATTTCAAAACACGTTTTCAAAATGATGGAGAAGGCCCAGCAAGAACCATCCGTTTAGAAACTGATACACCAGATATGTTCGACAAAAAAACATTACAAATTGTCGATTCTTACCCGAAATGCCCTATTTGTCCAAAAGGTGAAGAGGTAACTTATAGTTGTCTAGACACTATTATCAAACAAAAACAAATACATTTTACTTTTAAAAACATATACATTCCAGGAAGTTCTCAAAAAAATGTAACCGAAAAAGACAGCACCAAAGGTTTTGTAAAATATACTATGAGGTTCGCTAAAGATTTTCATAAAGAAACAACTTATAGTAAAACCGCGATCATTTTCGACAAAAATGAACCCGTTATTACAAATTATGCAACGACTAGATTTTTACCCGGAATTTCTATTGGAGCAAAAACAGGCTACAATCTTTATTCAAATTTAGAAAACTCTAAAAGTTATTTTGTTGCTGCGACTATTTCTCCTTACAAATCATACAAATGGTATTGGCAAGTAGAATGGCAAAATAATTTGCATAAATACCAATCCCAGACAACAGTAACTGATGAATTAGTAAATCCTAACGGAGCAATTTTGCAACTTAAAAGAACAACAACACTTTCTGAATTTGACAATGTTGTTATGGAAATACCCATTTTAATGCGATATAATATCAATAACTATATTGGAGTTGGAGCAGGAATTCAGAGCAGAATAAATATTTCCGAAAAGCAAAGTTTACTAACTAATACTAAGCTTTACGAAAGCAATAATCCTGGTGTTTTACTAAAAGAAAAAGATGAAGCACTAGAAACAAAACAATCTTTTTCTCAATTCAAGTCAGGAATTTTGTTAGATCTAACAGCTGGTTTTGCAAGAATTGGACCAAGTTTAGGTGTTAGATACAATCTAAGTTTTGAGAAAAACTTTAATTATTTACAATTTTACGGGATTTGGAAATTTTAAGCTAAATGAAATATTATTTTCTTCTACTTTTAATCACACAAATTGCTTTTTCTCAAAACGCAAAAGTCACTTTAGAAGAAAAAATTTACAATACTGTAGATCTTTTTGTAGCAAATCCTTCTGTTGAAAGTTTAAAGAAACTAGAAATTTCAGAAAAGAGTTTTAAACCAATTTCTAAAGCCGAATTTCTAGCGTTAGTGATTTTAGATTGCAATAAAGCATATTATGAAAATCAATTTGGTTTAAGCAACAAGGCAATTTCGAGCTACGAAAAAGCTTGGAAATTGTTTCAGGATCAGAAACTAAAAAATTACGACATTACGGAATATTGCTTAAAACCTTTGGGTAACTTATATACCATTATTGGTGATTATGACAATGCCGAAAACACCATAAAACAATATTTTTTTATTGCAACTATTGAAGCAAATCAGCAGCAAAAAATAGCGGCAATCCTTAATTTATCGAATGTATACCAAAGCTCTGGAAAAAGCGACTTGGCGATGAATTTATTAGAGAGAACCATCAAAACGGAGAAAATAAGTACTACTCAAAAAGGAATTTTATTAAACAACTTGGGGACAAATTATTTAATAACTAAAAGTTATGTGAAAGCTAAAAAAGCATTAGAAACAGCTACGAAATTATTAGAAAATGACAAATCTCAATCCCAAAATTTATCGAACGCTTATAGAAATTTATCTCAAATATATAGTCAAGAACTAAACTTTGTTTTAGCCAATTCTTATTTTGAAAAAGCAAGAGACGAATTTGCAAAAACAAAAAATAAAGAACCCAGAAAAGTTGCCAAACTATTTTACGAAAAAGCATTATTGCTTTATGAGCAAGGCAATTATAAACTGTCAAATGCTTTTCTTGTAGCCGTTTTTGAAACGTTACTTCCTAATTATTCTAACAAAAAAGCTGATTTGCCAAACCAAAATTCTCTTTATGCAGAAACGGTTTTATTAGATGCTCTAGATTTGCAAGCGGAGATTTCATTAAAAGAAAATAAACCATTAAAAGCTTTAGATGCTTATACTCTTTCGTTTTATATTGAAGAATTATTTCAGACTTTGTTAGTTTACGAGAACTCGAAAATTATTATACAAATCAGGAATCGAACTCGAACAGAGAAATGTATCGAAATTTATAATTCACTTTATAAAAAAGAAAAAAAAGTTAGTTATTTAGAACGTGCTTTTCAATTATCAGAACAAACAAAATCGACGGTTTTAAAGAATTATATTTTCAGAAGCAAAACGGTTTCTGCATCAGAAAAACATATTTTACAGGAACTTCAAAACTGTAATAATAGTATTATAAAAGAACAGCAAAAATTAGAATTAGCCGATGTTTCTAAAATAAATACTATAATAAAAAAGCAAAACGAATTGATGCTTTTGTTAAAGTCAGAAAGTAAAAATAAATCAGAAAACACTATAGCAAAGATTGATATTTCGGCTGTTTTTTCAAAATTAAAAAAAGACAAAGCGATTTTAGTTTCTTACTTTTCTGGTGCTGAAAACAGATATTCTTTCACTTTAGAAAACAATCAAATACAACTTCAAAAACTTGAGAATGCAAATAATTCAAGTTCTATAATTCGAAAATTTATAGCCTTTTTTACTGATGCAAATCGCATAACAAATGATGTAAATCGTTATAATACTACAGGAAATCTGACTTATCAATATTTAAAATTGCCTAAAAAAATCAAGGCTAAAAATCTAATTATTATTCCTGACGGAATTTTAAATTTCTTGCCGTTTGAAGCATTAATAACTCAAAAAAGCAACACGTCAAATTTTAGTAAAATGCATTATTTATTAAATGATTTTAAGGTTGGATACAATAATTCAGTTTCTTTTTATTTAGACGAAAAACCATTTCAAAACCATAAAGAAAGTGTTTTGGGAATATTTCCTGTTTTTGAAAACTCTTCTTTAGAACTTACTTTTTCTAAAAAAGAATTAGAAAACCTAAAAGCAAATTTTGAAGGCAAATACTTAGAGAACAATCAAGCTACTTTTGCTAATTTTAAGGCTAATGCAAGTAATTTTTCTATTCTTCATCTATCAACTCATGCTTCGTCTGGCGATATTATAGAGCCTGCAAGTATTCGTTTTTATGACCAAGAAATAGTGTACTCAGAATTATATAATTTAAATATTAAACCCAATTTAGTTGTTTTAAGTGCCTGCGAAACTGGTTTGGGAAAACTATATAAATCCGAAGGAACTATGAGTGTAGCAAGAGGTTTTCAGTTTGCTGGAGCACAAAATTTGCTGTTTTCGTTATGGAAGGTAAATGATTATACTACTTCTGTCTTTATGGATAATTTTTATAAAAACATAAAAAAAGGAAACTCCTATTTCGAATCTAACCACGAAGCCAAATTAGATTTTATAAATGATAAAACGATCCCAAATACTAAAAAATCTCCTTATTATTGGAGTGCGATGGTGTATTATGGTACTTTAGAAAACAGTGTGCAAAAAAATTATTTTACTTATATTATTTTAGCTATCGTTGGAATTGTTGGGCTATTTTTGTTACTCAAAACAATAAAAAAATGGAAGATCTCCAAGTAATTTTAAAAAGAAATAAATACAAAAAAATTAAGTTTAAAATCTCTAAAACGCATCATTTACTTATAAAAGCAATAATAAATGGTGTAAAAGGAAATTTTATTCTCGACACAGGTGCTTCTAATAGTTGCATTGCTTTGGAAAGTATTACTTTATTTAATCTAAATACTTCCAAATCTAAAACAAAAGCTGCTGGAGCTGGAGGTAGAGGCATGAAGACATTAGTTTCTAACCATAATACAATTAGTCTAGGAAGCTGGAAAACGGAAGGTTTTTCGTTAGTTGTTTTCGACTTGTCACATGTAAATGATGCATTACTGGAGCACAAAGCAAAATCAGTTCATGGAATTATAGGTGCCGATATTTTGCAATCTGGAAAAGCAATTATCGATTATTATAACCACTGCTTCTATTTGAAAACGAGCTTAGGTCTGTTAACTTAATTTATTTCTTCAAGCTTCCTAAAATTCCTTTCAACATTGCATTAAAATCAAACTCACCATCTTCTTTTAGTCCCATTCTAACAATAACAATGTCTAGCGACGGAATTATAAATACATTTTGTCCTTGAAAACCATTGGCAGAATACAAATCTTTAGGTGCATCAGGATATTTTCCGCCAGCATTTAACCAAAATTGTCCTCCGTAAACACCATTGGAATCATTAGTTGGTGTGGCAACATATTTTGCCCAACTTTCGTCAAAAATTTGTTCGCCATTCCAGTTTCCCTTGTGCAAATAAAGCAAACCAAATTTTGACCAATCACGAGCGGTTGCCCAGCCATATGAGGAACCAACATAATTCCCTGCCATATCGGTTTCTACCACCATCGAGTTCATTCCTATTTTATCAATTAAAGCTGAATACCAAAAATCTAAATATTCTTGGTGCGTTTTAAACTGTTTTCTTAAAATTCCAGATAGTAAATTTGTCGTTCCAGATGAGTAATTCCAGTGTGTGTTGGGTTTGAATTTTGCTGGTTTTATGATTTGCGATTTTGTCATGTCTTCTGCCTGAAAAAGCATTTTTGTAGCATCAGATATTTTACCATAATCTTCCTCCCACTCCAACCCAGAATTCATGTGTAACAAATCGTTTGTAGTAATGTTTTTGCGTTCATCATTTTGCCATTCCGCAATTGGAGCTGGTTTATAAATATCATATTTTCCTTGTTTTTGAAGAATTCCGAAGTAAGTTGCCGTAATGCTTTTTGTCATAGACCAACCCAGAATTTTAGAGTTTTTTGTAAAACCTGTATCGTATTTTTCGGCAATTATTTTATCTTTATAAATAACTAATAAAGCTCGAGTTCGTTTATTTTTCTCACCCTTTTTGTCGAAAGAATTTTCAATAGCAGTATTTAATTTTTTGTAATCAATATTCTCAAAAATTACTTTTTCGGATTCGTTATTTCCATAAGGAAACGGCAAATTGTTATTTAATTTTGTTCTTTTAGGTTTTAAATAAGGTTTCGATTCATCGAAATCTTCATTTACTAAAGTGGCTCCCAAACCTTCTCTATATACAGCTTTTCTTTCTTTCAAACCATAAACTGACGCTGAAGCCAATTTAGAACTTTCGTTAATTTCGTTTGTTGCTAAATCAATCATGTTAATATCGTTATCTCCATTTTCGATTATTTCTAACGGACGATTATCTATAAAATGCCCTGAAGCAACACTTTTTGCAGAAAAACCTGATATTAAATCCAGTTTAGGATAAGTCGTAAAACCAAAATAAATTAAAAATAACAGTATCGCTAAACCAAGAATTTTGAAGAATTTTTTCATTTTGAAATAAAATTTTGATGCAATTTAATGAAATTAAGTTTCGATTGTTAAAAAGTTAACCACAAAGAAAAAAAGCATTTTTTAAATCTTTTGTGACTTTTGTAGTTCAAAAAATAAGGAATACAATTATTAACAAACGTTTGATAAAATTCCGTTTCTATTTGACTACTTTTGTATTTAGAATTTTTATAAATAAGATGTTAGATATAAATAAAATAAGAGCCGATTTTCCCATTCTTACTCAAAAAGTAAACGGAAAACCATTGGTTTATTTCGATAATGGCGCGACTTCACAAAAACCGCAAGTAGTTATTGATGCCATTGCAAAATATTACGAGGAAATAAATGCCAATATTCACCGTGGTGTACATACGTTAAGTCAGTTAGCTACAGATGCATATGAGGAATCCCGCATTAAAATCCAAAATCATATTAATGCTAAATTCGCTCACGAAGTGCTTTTTACCTCAGGAACAACTTTTGGAATAAATCTTGTTGCCAACGGATTTGCATCTATTTTAAAACCAAATGATGAGGTTATGGTTTCGGCACTCGAACATCATAGTAATATTGTGCCTTGGCAAATGTTGTGCGAAAAAACAGGCGCAAAGCTGGTTGTAATTCCCATGAATGAAAATGGAGAATTAATCTTATCTGAATATGACCGATTACTTTCTAATAAAACCAAAATTGTAACTGTAAATCATATTTCGAACGCGCTAGGAACTGTAAATCCTATCAAATATATGATTGACAAAGCGCATGAAGTGGGCGCGGCGTTTCTTATTGACGGAGCACAAGCGGTTCCGCATCTTAAACCCGATGTACAAGAACTAGATTGCGATTTTTATGTTTTTTCAGGACACAAAATGTGTGGTCCAACAGGAACGGGTATTTTGTACGGAAAAGAAGCTTGGCTTAACAAATTACCACCATATTTAGGTGGTGGCGAAATGATAAAGGAAGTGACTTTCGAGAAAACGACTTATGCCGATTTACCACACAAATTCGAAGCGGGAACACCCAATATTGCTGGCGGAATTGTGCTAGGAACTGCTGTAGATTATATGAATTCGATAGGTTTCGCAAATATCCAACAACAAGAAAAAGAATTGTTAGCCTACGGAACGGAGAAATTATTAGAAGTAGAAGGTTTAAAAATCTTCGGAACAGCGGCAGCAAAAACATCGGTAATTTCTTTCAATATTGATGGAATTCATCCATACGATATTGGCACGATTATAGATAAGTTAGGAATAGCAGTACGTACAGGTCACCATTGCGCCCAGCCGATTATGAATTATTTTAATATTCCGGGAACTATAAGAGCTAGTTTTGCGT
>NZ_JAYSSZ010000236.1:0-2950 GCF_043720215.1 Flavobacterium sp.
AACCTGGACCACCGTGAAGAAAAAGAACTGGATTATTTTTCGGATCACCAAAAGTTCTGCAATATAATTCTTGTGCAAAACTAGCTTGAATTGAAAATAATAAACTGAGTAGTAAAACTATTTTTTTCATAATAAATATTTTAATTTTGTCTTTTGATACAAGAATTTTAAAAATGTTACAAAAATTAAATTTCATCTTCAAACTGCTTATTAATGTTTTCTAAATCAGCAATAATTTCATTTAACTTTTCTTGCTGTTTCTTAATTATTCGAGGTCTAAGAATAAACCAATTAATCGCAATCCATAAAGTGGTTATTCCATAAGTGATTAGCATTCCAATAGTAGACATTCTCATCGCATATTCTATCATGTATAAAAATATTCCGATACTTAATAATATAAAATAGAGTGACATTATAGTTGTCTGAGAAAAGACTAATTTTTTCTGAAACTCAAGTAATTCATGTAAATAATCGGAACTACTAGAAAGATTATTTGTATTTTTTGAAAACAGTTTTGTTGAAACAATTATTTGCATAACTATGGCAATAAGAACTAATAAAGTTCCAATTTTTGTGATTATCATTTTTGGTTGATAATAGAGTACTAGGCCACTTATGAATAGAGCAGTTGCGCCAAGTAATACATTCAACAAGATGTTTTTTGTTCTATTTTTTTGTTGAAATTTCTTTGCTTTTAATATAAATTCATTTGCATTTATATCAGGATTTATGGTTTGGCTTTGCCAAATATCTTTTAGATTAATCTCGCTCATAGCTTTTAAATTTTTCAGTTAATTTTTCTTTTATTCTATGAATTTTCACTCTCACATTGGCTTCAGAAATTCCTACAATTGATGCAATTTCTGCTTGTTTTATATCTTCTAGTTCTAACGAGATTATGATTCTGTCGAGTTCTTTTAATTCATTGATCGATTTGTATAGAAAAGCAATTTTAGTATCTATTGGAATTACTTCAGCTTCAGTTAGATTATCATAGACTTCATTTTTAGGAAATCGTTTCTGTTTTTCTATTTGCCTTAGGCAGTTATTTACTGCAATTCTATAAATCCAAGTACTTATAGAGGATTCATTTCTAAAGTTTTGCAACTGTTTATAAACTATAATAAATGTGTCTTGTGTTATGTCTTTTGCCCAATCATCCTCGTTTACATATCCACGACAAACGCGATATATTTTTTGCCAATAATTTTTATATATTTCTTCAAATTCCATTCAATGGTTTGTTTATATGTTTTCCTTTTGATACAAGATACTTAAAAATGTTACAAAAAAAAGCTTCTTGAAATTTCAAGAAGCTTTTTTCTACTATAATGTCGTTTGCGTGAGTGATAGAAGTGGTAGCCCACAGCCTGACGAAGGAAGGGCGAGGACTACGAGCGAATAGCACGACCCGATTTTTTATGAGGGTCACGCCCACATGCCTCTGAAAGTGCTAACTGGCGAAGCAAATATTAATTCCCAGATTTATCTACTTTTGGTCTTTCGGCTGCATTAGCTAGTTCCCAAGCGATGGCAAAGGCTAGTTGGGTTCTTTTTGCTAGAGCATCAAATTCGATTTTGCTTACTTCGTCTGTGGCTTTATGGTAATCTTCATGAACACCATTAAAAAGGAATACTGACGGTATATTGTGTTTTGCAAAATTGTAATGATCTGAACGATAATAGAAACGATTTGGGTCGCTACGATCGTTAAATTTATAGTCTATGTAAATATTTGTATATTTTTTATTGGCTGCTTCGCAAGTAGTATATAAATCTGTCGATAAATAATCTGAACCAATAAGATACACGTAGTTATTTGAATCTGGGTGAAACTCATCACGGCGTCCAATCATGTCTATATTTATATCGGTAATGGTTTTTGATAGAGGAAACAAAGGATAATCTGTATAATAACGGGAGCCATGCAAACCATGTTCTTCGCCCGTAACATGAAGAAAAAGTATTGATCGTTTAGGACCATGACCTTCATTTTTTGCTTGTTGAAAAGCTTGTGCCATTTCTAACAAAGCAACTGTTCCTGAACCATCATCATCGGCACCATTATATATTTCGCCATTTTCTATGCCTATATGGTCGTAATGTGCAGAAATGACAAGAATTTCGTTCGGCTTTTCAGAACCTTCTATATAGGCCCAAATATTTTCAGAATCGGGTATGTTTCCGCCATTTCCTTTATTCATGTAGTAAGCAGGAACTTTTTGATAAAAATTCATTGCTCCATTTGGGAAAGAAATCCCATTTTTTGTATATGTTTCTATCAAATAATTTCCTGCTTTTTTTTGTCCTTTTGTTCCTGTATCTCTTCCTTCCATTTCGTCGGAAGCAATTATATAAAGGTGTGTCTTTAGGTCATCAATAGTTATAGAATTAATATATTTTGTTGCATCTACAGGTGTTTTTGATGTTAGAGATTTGCTACTTGAACAACTTGTAACAGTTATTGAAGCTAAAGCTAATATTAGTAGGTATTTATTGTTCATTTAATTTAGTGTATATTAATAAAAGTGTAAAAAGCAAAAAGAGCTAATATAATGCCGATTATAAATATATTAATAAAAAATATAAATCCTGTTTTTAATGATGAAATAATTTTAGATTCTTCATAAAAACGTTTATGTGCTGGAAAAAAGTAATAAATCATCCAGCAAACAATGACAAAATTGAATGTTTGTAAAATAAAGTTTATAACAGTAATGTCTCTAACTAACTGAATTATTTTTCCTAATAAAAATTGAATTAAAAAAAGTAGTAGTAAAAAAGAAAAATAATGCAATGTAAAAATGCCGTGATCAAAATAATACCATCTTTTTTTGCTGTGAAAAAGCCAAAGGATAAAGGCAAAAATGGGCATATATATAAAAAGAACTTTTGGGAAGTTAGAAATAAACGATTTAGTAAATTTATCAGTAATTTCGTTTGTGTT
>NZ_JAYSSZ010000237.1:0-2944 GCF_043720215.1 Flavobacterium sp.
CGTTAATGTAAATGATAACGCTCCCATTCCGATGCTTTTATAAATAAATATTAAAGCTAGCAAACTCATTATTACGATATGACCAGCAATCATGTTGGCATACAAACGGATCATTAATGCGAATGGTTTGATAAATATCCCTAAAAGCTCTATCGGTGCTAAAATAATCTTCATTGGCATCGGCACTCCTGGCATCCAGAAAATGTGTCCCCAATAATTTTTATTAGCAGTTAGGGTTGTAATAATAAACGTTACAATCGCCAATCCTGCAGTCACGGCAATATTACCCGTAACATTAATTCCAAGTGGTGTTAATCCGAAAATATTTAAAAACCAAATAAAGAAAAATACGGTCAATAAAAAACTCATGTATTTTTTATAATGTCTCTCTCCAATGTTTGGAATTGCAATTTCATCACGAACATACAACACGATTGGCTCGAAAAAACGACCAACACCAGAAGATATTCCACCATTTTTTGCATATGATCTTGCTAAACCTGCGAAAACAAAAAACATTAAGAAAGCCACAACCATAATAGATAAAACTCCTTTTGTGATTGAAAAATCTAAAGGCTTTACGTTAGTTGGATGATGTTCGTCGCCCGTTAAAGTTCCAGCAGCATCTGTTTTGTATATTTTTTCGTCGTGACCAAGTTTGTAATAATTTCCATTTGATTCAGCAACTGCGTGACCGTGTTCGAATTTTGAAGAAGAAAAAATATGAACACCATTATCCCACACTATAATAGGTAATGGAAATCCATAATGTGCTCCAGTTGCTTCATCTTCAAAAAGAGAAAATTCATGCGCATCTAGAACGTGGTGTTGCTTGTATGCGTCAATTTTGGATTTGATGTCCGTTGGCTCAGCATGAGCTTCATGAGAAGCTTCTGTTTTTGCACTTGTTGTTACAATTTCATGAACAACACCCTCTGTTTTCACATGCGTTGAATCTGTAATTGTATTTGCAAAAGTAACTAATGGAAGACAAGCAATTACTGCTGTCAATATAAATCTGAGTGGATACTTTGAAATTACCATATTATATAAAACTATATTTCTAGGTTTGTAAATTTGGTGCAAAGGTACATTTTTTATTAATATTCAAAAAGGTTATAGATTCTTTTTTAAGTGTATTTTGTTTTTTTTTATTTTTCAAGGTTATTTTTAAAACCAAAAGTTATTAACATTTTTATATTGATTTGCAAAAAGCAACACTATAATTATCTGATTTCACAAAGAATAAAGCTCTTTTGACGGAAAAAAAGTTATAAAAATTGTTAATAAGTTATTTTTTGTTATATTGGTCAAAAATTAACAAGACAAAAATTTATAAATTATGAAAAGAAATTTACTTATTTTATTTGTTAGCGTGTTTTATTTGAATTTATCTGCACAATGCTGGAATTCTATTTCAGCTGGTGGCGCTCATACTATAGGCATTAGGACAGGTGGTACAATTTGGGCGTGGGGATTAAATGATTTCGGACAGTTGGGTAATGGTGGTACAACTAATAGTTCACTTCCTATTCAAGCTGGCACCGATACAGATTGGCAAAAAATTTCTGCAGGAACCTCTCATAATATTGCATTAAAAACCAATGGTACGCTTTGGACCTGGGGTAAAAACCTACAAAATCAACTTGGCAATAATAGCACAACTGCTTCTAATATTCCTATACAAATCGGAATGGACAATGATTGGCAGTTTATCTCTGCTGGAGACGAATATTCTTTAGCAATTAAAGCCAACGGAACTTTATGGGCTTGGGGACTAAATAATTTTAGTCAACTTGGAAACAATTCAATGACAAACTTAACGGTTCCCACACAAATAGGTGTGGATGCTAATTGGTTATTTGTTTCAGCAGGAACAGATCACACATTGGCAGTAAAAACAACAGGTACTTTATGGGCCTGGGGCAGAAATAATTCAGGAAAATTAGGAGACAATTCGACTACTAACAGGCCAATTCCAACACAAATAGGAACGGATACGAATTGGCACAATGTAATGTCTGGTTTAACTCACAGCGTTGCAACAAAAATTGATGGTAGCTTATGGACATGGGGAAACAACACTAGCGGACAGTTAGGAGACGGGACAAATACCGTTAGACTTGTACCAACAAACATAGGTGTTATAACAAATTGCAATGCCATATCTAAAGGATACCAACATAGTCTTGCAAAAAAGAGTGATGGTACGCTTTGGTCTTTTGGCGGTAATGCATCCGGACAATTAGGAGATGGAACGACAGTTGCAAAAACATCACCTATTCAGGTTTTTGGTTCTGCAACAGACTGGCAAACAATAAGTTCTAGAGTAACACACACCGTAGCTCTAAAGACTGATGGAAGCTTATATACCTGGGGTTCAAATTTATCAGGACAATTGGGTTTAGGGACGATTAGTTTATCTGTTACATCACCCACATTGGTCACTTGTCCAACTTTGTCAATTGATGAAAATGTTTTGGCAGAAAAATTAGCTGTTTATCCAAATCCTACCTCTTCTATTTTAAATATTAGAGTAAATAATAATTTTGTTGCTTTCGAAAAAGTGATAATTACCGATTTATTTGGAAAGATTGTTTTTGAAAGAAAAGAAAACACTACTCAAATTAATGTCGAAAATCTAGCTTCAGGGTTGTATATTATACAAGCTTTCTCAGAAGAAGGAAACTATCAAAATAAGTTTTTCAAAAACTAATTTAGTCTTCTTTTTTATTTAACATACTAATAGTTACAGCCGTTTCTATTGCAAGAAAAATTAGAAATAGAATTAGAAAATTCCATTTCTGAATCGAATTGTTTTCGCTTCCTAGTTTTAGGATTGAGCTACCCAAAACATAACAAACCATCATTTTAATTAATGTTATCAATAAAAAAACATTCCCAACGATATCAATATTTTTTTGTTTGACTCTAATTAGTATTA
>NZ_JAYSSZ010000238.1:0-7886 GCF_043720215.1 Flavobacterium sp.
TTGAATATTCTGCCAGAGAAAAACCCTGTCGAACCATTATTTGATTCTAATTTAATCCGTTTTTTTCCAAAATGGAATTATAAAATTGTGTACAGAATAGAAACCGACAGAATTTATATTCTTGATATTTTTCGACATACCAAAATCCTAAAAAATTTAAAATATAGTTTTTAAATGACTTTAAATATGATTTTGAATAGTTATTTATTACAAAACTGCTGTTATCAATTGGCTTAGTTTTTCGGCAAGGACTTTAAAAACATTTTTCTCTTTTCTCCTTTTGCATCGTCGAATTCTACAATGCATTCGTAATTAGATATTTTTATTATTTTCAAAGGCATTTTTAGATTATTTTTCTTATCAAACATGGTTATTGTTTGATTTTCAGAATTATATTCCCATATTCCTTTTTGAGTGGCATTACAACTTATTGATTTAACTTTATGATTTTTATAAAAAATCATTGTATCGTTTTGATGTTTTCCTTTTGGTAAAGAAACTTCTCCGTTTTGTTCATATTTTTCTAAAACCCATTGGTTAACTATTAAGTTTTCAAAATTTTCTTTTTCTTGCGCTTCTACTAAGTTTAAGTTTAAAATCACTAAGACTATAAGAAGTATTTTTGATGTTATTTTCATTTTAATATTTTTTACTAAGCTTGCTAATATTATATATTCAACACAAATTTTCTAACTCAACCAATAAACACCCATCACCGCAGGAATAAAATAAATCACAATAGTTCTAGCTCCGTCATAATCTTTGGCAATGCGTTGTCCAAAAAGCAACATAAGCAAAGTAACACAAGACAAACAAGCGCCGTATTTTCCAAAGGTTGTTCCGCCACTTATAGACATTTCGATCATTCCTACAATGCATAAAATTCCAGCAACAATCTCGAAAACCAGCAATGTTTTTAGTGCAAGCGGCACTTTGTTAGCAAAGATTGTTCCTGAGAAATGCTCGGTTAGCCAGGACACATTTCCGTTCCAATCGGTATATTTATCATATCCGGATTGCAAGAACGTAATGGCAAGAAATAATAAGACAAAAAGCGAGGCAAGGTTTTCCATAAGGTTTATTTTTTATGAATTAATCGTGTTAATTTTATAGATAAATCAGTCAAAACTATTTTTGCATTTCCGTTGCGTTCTATGTGATAAATTGCATCAGAAAGTTCTTTAAATATATCATTTATATTGTTTCCGTTTACAAACGGCGCAAATTTTTCTAAACTAAATTTTTCGACAGCTGTTTCCAGATAAACTAGTTTTTCGGTTTCGTAATTTAATAATAAAGCTTGTCGAAACATTTCGATACAAAAATGCAAGAATTTTTTTTGTGTTTCACGTCCCAAACCTGCTATTTGCTCACTCCACAATATTAAATCTTGAATTGCCTCCGCATTTCCTTTGGCTCTAAAAGCGGCACGAACCCAAGTTACGAACCATTCTTCAAAAGATAAATCATCATTTATTTCGTGACAAAACTGTAAAGCTTTGTTGTAATTCCCTTGCGATTTGTGCGCTATTTTTTGTGCTTTTTTTGGCTCAATATTTTCATTAGTAATTAATGATTTGGCAATAGCATTTTCACTTAGTGCCGAAAAATGCAATACTTGACATCGGGAACGAATGGTTTGTATAATATCTTCTTCGTTTTCGGCGATTAAAATTAAAACGGTTTTATCCGTTGGTTCTTCTAAAAGTTTTAACAATTTGTTTGAAGCATCGATATTCATTTTGTCGGCCATCCAAACAATCATAATTTTGTAACCGCCTTCATAGGCTTTTAGCGAAAGTGATCTTAACATTTCTGAAGCATCTTCAACCCGAATTAAACCCTGTTTATTTTTTACATCGAGAATAGTATACCAATCGAAAATGCTTCCATAAGGTTTTTCGGTTAGAAATTTTCGCCAATCGGTGAGGAAATCGACACTTTTTGGTTTGGCTTTTACTTCTTCTGTAGTTACAGTTGGGTATACAAAGTGCAAATCAGGATGGGAAAAATGTTCGAATTTTAAGTTACAGGAATCTAAACCGCCAGAATTTTCGCAATTGTTATTATTACATAAAATATATTGTGAATAAGCAATAGCGGCTAGTAAAACGCCAGATCCTTCAGGACCAATAAATAGTTGTGCATGCGGAATTCTTCCAGCGGTTGCGCTTTGTGTTAAATGATTTTTGATATGTTCGTGACCCACGATTTGACTAAACTGCATATTGCAAATATAAGTTAATACAATAAATGATGCAATAAGATTAATTTTAGAAAAAATAAAGATCAATAGTACTTGGTTTTTTGTATATTTATCTGAATTCTAAATAGCATTTGTTTTACAACTAAAGAGAATTTTGTTGGTGAAATAGAGATAAAACAAGATAAAATAATTTAGTAATTTGTATTTTGTCGGTATTTTTAACAACAAATTTTGCTCAATATTAGGAAGTTATCATAATAAAAAATATTTTTGCACCTGTTAAATGGCAAAAAAAGCATTAAAAACACTTGTTAATTATACAAATTTTAATTTTTTTTAGCATTCAAAATATTTTTGGCACGCTTTTAGCAATGTAATTTAAAAAACAATAATACGTTCAATTTAATACATCTTTTAAATTTTAAAAACAAGTGAATTTAATTTTTTTTATTAAAAAGTTATTAGAATCTTGCAAATTCAATTTGAAGGTGTGTTTTGGAAACAAAAAAACTTTTAAATTATTAAAATTTTAAACAAATTACCATGAAGAAAATTATCTTTTTAAGCTTATTCTTATTCTTAGCAGTAAGCAACGTAAACGCACAAAAAACAACCAAAGCTGTTGGAATTATAAGCTCTGGGGCTTCAGTAAGGAAATTCCATGAAAAAAGCGAGCTAGAAACAATGCAAAAAGGACAGTTGCTAGAATTGTATATTGAGCGAATCAAAGTGCTTGTAAATACATTACCTTATATAGCATTAACGACTAAGCCGGGAGTAACTATGCAAGATGTGGGAATTCCTGCTAATGTAGATAACGAGAAAGTTTTAACTTTGCAACAACAAAACACATTGACATTTCTTAACTCAACTGTAGATTTTCAAAGAACAATGACACCATACGCAGACAAAGGAAATTTAGTAACTTCAATATTGTACTATGAGTCAATGTTGAAAGAATTGAATCAGATAAACGAATAATTATCCCCATATAATTAACTTAAATCCTAATCCACATGAAAAACCTAGTACAAATTAAATGGATGTTGCTTCTTGTAGTTTTTTCTGCAAGTGCACAACAAGAGAAAGGTATAATTGGAGCTAGTAACTGGCTAAACAATTGGACGGAATTTAAACCGAACAAAACTGAATACAACGAAACTAATCAGATTTTGTACGGGAAAATCACTACAAATACAACGTTATACAAAAAGAACACGTATCTTTTGCAAGGTGCTGTTTATGTGACAAATAACGCTGTGCTTACAATTGAGGCGGGAACAGTTATAAAAGGAGATTTTGATACAAATGGTGCTTTGATTATTACTAAAGGTTCTCAAATTATAGCAAATGGTCTAGAAACAGATCCAATTATTTTTACCTCTAACAGACCTGTAAAAAAAGCAGGTGACTGGGGTGGTTTAGTTATTCTTAGTGATGCACCGATGAATAAATTTGGAGGTTCTTCTTCTTTAAATTTTGATCTTGATTCAAGCCAAACTATTTATGGAGGAATAAACCCTCAAGCTAACTCTGGTGTTGTAAGATTTTTAAGAATAGAATTTGCAGGAAGAAAAATAAAAGGATTTAAAGATTATAATGCTTTGTCTCTTGCAGGTGTTGGAAACAAAACAATTATCGAAAACGTTATGTGTAGTTTTTCTGCAGGAAATTCATTCGAGATATTAGGTGGAGATGTTATAGTAAGTAAATTAGTATCGTTAAGATCTAACGGAGATGATTTCAAATTTACTCAAGGAGTACAATGCAAAATGGATAATTCAATTGCTATTAGACACTCTCTTTATTCTTCTTCTACAAGATCAAGATGTATGAATATTATTTCTTATGAAAAAAAAGAAGAAGCAGACTTATCTAAAAATCTTACAAATGTTGTCGCTATGAATTGCACCCTTGTTAACACTACTGAAAATTTAAGTAGCGATATAGCAAGCGGATTAGTAAAAGAAGGGATTTTTATAGGGAATAACGCTTCATTTACATTCAAAAGAAGTATCGTATCAGGTTTTAATCCAGCAGCAATATTAGCTCAAGATGTAAAATTGGAAGCAAGTACTTTTAAGAAAATTAAATTTGAAGAAACCTACTTTAATAGTTGTAAAGGAAATATTTTTGTTGAAAACTCAACAAACAATGAAGACCTTGAAGATTATTATGGAAACACATCTTTCTTTAATGTTTATGAAAACACAGACAATAAAGAAATGTTTTTAGACATATATAATCTAAAAAACAATCCAGATTTTAGACTGAAAATTAGTAAAATTACCGCTTCCAATTCTAAATAAAGAATTAGAAATACGGGTTTTAATAAATCCATTAAGAGGAATTTTCTCTTAATGGATTTATTGAATTTTATTAAATTCAGTTAAAAAAGAGTTGTTTTTTTGTAAAATGTTTTCAAAGCTTTTGTTTAAAATTAAATGAAGTTATTATGAAAAGTAAAATTACTATTCTTTTAAATAAGTGTATTTTCGTTTTTGTTTTACTGACGTTCTTTTCGTCAATAAAGGGTTTTGGGCAAACTATTAGTTCTCCAACACATGGTTTACCTGGTAACCCAGTAACCCAGTATTGTGCAAACGAAGGAACGGTTCAGTACAATTCAACATTTACTATAACAGGAATATTCAATCCGGGTAATCAATTTAAGTTAGAGCTGTCTAACGACGTTGGAGTTTTTGCCGCAACACCACCAGTACTTTCATCTACAGCAACTTTTGTAGGACTTACAGGAACATTTACTAATTTTCTTATACCAGTTGGAGTATCTGGAACTGGATATAGGTTAAGAGTTGTAAGTACATCACCTACAATTATAGGAAATAGTAATACTGCTATTTCTGCTTACCACCAACCATTTAACGCTACCTTTAATTTAAACGGAGGAACATCTCCAGTAGATATTTGTGGTGGTGGAAACTTTACACTTAATATAGACAACGGACCACTCTCTAATGACTCCCCTGTAGACTACCCATCGTTAAAGTACAAATGGTATAAAAACAACATATTAATTTCTGCCCAAACTTCTTCCTCTTTGAGTGTAAGCACATCAGGAAGTTATCATGTAGCAATAGATTATGGTACATGTAGCCCAGGGATAAACCCAGTTGGAAGTTCTCCTGCCATAATGGTAAATATTGTTACTGTAGGATTTACACCGCCAATTTCTGCAAGCGGTGGAAGTACAATTTGCCCGCCAGGAACAAACACATTAAGTACTACAGCAGGATATACGTATCAATGGTTTAAGGATAATATAGCTATACCAGGAGCAACAGCATTTAATTATGTAGCTACACAGCCGGGAGATTATTATGTAACAGTTGGTCAAGGGAGCTGCTCATCAACATCTAGTGTTTTTAACTTATCGGTTCCTGGATTTTCAGCTAGCATTGATGTAGATGAAATACCACTAGAAAACATTATAGCAGCTGATGAAACCAAAATTATTACTATAACTTCGAGTGCTGTAACACCAGTATACGAGTGGTACAAAAATGGAGTTTTGGAAGCATTAGCAACAACAAACTCATACAGTACATCAGATTCAGGAGATTACAAAGCCACTGTGAGACAAACTACAGGTTGTTTGGCGGAAAAAACATTTTTCTTTAAACTAAAAGAAGGAGTAAATCCAGTAAAAATACCAAACTTGATAAGCCCTAATGCAGATGGAGAAAATGACACATGGGAAATACCTCAAGAATATACAAATGTAGATACTGAGGTTATGATTGTTAGTCCCATAGGAGAAATTGCTCTTCAAACAACGAATTATGATAACAAATGGCCACAAACAGAAATTGTTTTTACGGCTGTAAATCCAGTATATTATTACATAATTTCTAAAGGCGGAAGCCCAATAAAAAAAGGATCCATTACAATTATAAAATAGCATGAAAAAAGAATTTATAAGTTTACTATTGATTTTAGGTTTCATTTTACCTAATTACGCCCAAGAAGGTGGTGTAGTTTCGTTTGACGTACCGGCAAAAAACTCATTAAAATTTAATAAATTCTTAATAAACCCAACATTTAGTTTTGTTCGCGAAGACGAATCTTTTATTAGTATGTACAATAAAAGACAATTTTCAGGATTCGAAAACGCTCCACAAGCTTACTTCGCAAGTTATTCAGGAAAATTCAGAGAAGACAATGGTATTGCTTTCGGTTTGTTTCAAAGAAATTATGGAGTATTAACCACTTTTGGAATCGTAGGAAACTTTGCCAGAAACATAGAATTATCAAACGATAGTAATTTTACTTTTGGTTTAAATCTTGCTTACGTAAATAGCGGTTTAAACACAGGAAAAATAATAACAAACACAACAGATCCAGCACTTCAAAACATACCTAAAAACTCACTTGCTACTATTAATCCAGGAATAAATTATAGCTCAGGTTTAATGGATTTTGGTATATCTGCAAATAATATTTTCTTTTATAATTTTGGTTCAGGATTAGTTACTGACGACCCTACAAAAAGCTTTGCAGGTCATATCATGTACACAGGCTACATGAACAATTCAGGTCTTTTTGAAAACGGAAAATTCTCTGTTATAGTAAAAGGAGAAGCCGCAAAAGGCAAAACTATTTTTTCAAGTAATCTACTCATAAATGCACCTAAAGCGGGTTGGGTCCAAGCCGGATATAACAGTCTTTACGGAATATCTGGAGGTGTTGGACTTACAATAGCAAAAAAATTATCAATTGGTTATACCTTAGAAAAAGGAATAGGAAACTTATCAAATTTTGGACTGTCTCATGAAATCACTTTAGCATACAAACTAAAAGGATATGGCGATTTTGAAGACTATAAACCAATTGTAAAAGCAACTAAAAAAACAAATCCTGGAACAGGAACAAAAGGTATAGCTGTTAAGAAAAAATCACCTGCAGAACTTCAGAAAGAACGAGCGGCAGCATTAGCATTAAAAGCAGAACAAGACAAAGCAAGACTCGAAGCAGAACGTTTGCGTAGAGAAAAAGATTTAGCTGATGCAAAAGCTAAAGCTGAAGCTGCTGCAGCTCTAAAAAAATCGGAAGCCGAAAGATTATTAGCTTTACAAGGAAAAGACAAAGCACTTCTTGAAGCAGAACGTTTGCGTAAAGAAAAAGACGCTGCAGATGCAAGAGCAAATGCTGCAAATGCTGCAAGACTTAAAGCAGAACAAGACAAAGCCAATGCTTTAGCAGATGCCGAAAGATTAAGAAAAGAGAAAGCAGATGCAGCAGCACAAGCTAAAATAGATGCAGCAGCAAAAGCAAAAGCAGATGCTGATAAATTAATATCTGATGCCGCTAAAGCGAAAGCCGAAGCAGAGCGTTTACGTAAAGAAAAAGCTGATGCTGACGCCAAAGCTAAAGCAGATGCAGCCGCACAAGCAAAAGATGCTGCGGACAAATTAAAATCGGAACAAGATAGAGCGAAAGCCGAAGCAGAGCGTTTGCGTAAAGAAAAAGCAGATGCTGACGCCAAAGCGAATGCCGATGCAGCCGCACAAGCAAAAGAAGCTGCAGATAAATTAAAATCAGAACAAGATAGAGCTAAAGCCGAAGCAGAGCGTTTGCGTAAAGAAAAAGCTGATGCTGACGCCAAAGCGAATGCCGATGCAGCCGCACAAGCAAAAGAAGCAGCAGACAAATTAAAATT
>NZ_JAYSSZ010000239.1:0-2930 GCF_043720215.1 Flavobacterium sp.
GATTTGTTGGTGTTTCCATAGGTACTAAAAGTGTTTAATTTTTAGTCAACCTATTTTAGGACGATACATTGTTTAAATTGCAGTACAACGTTCCGCGGCTTGAAGCAGTAGTGGTTTCGTGGAACGATTATTTCCTGTTAAAGATAAGATTTTTCAGCGGAAAATCGAACGTGTTCTTTATTGATTTGTAGCTATTGTGCTAAACCGACTTAAGTCAGCTAGCGATGTACGAAACAGGTAAAAGTGACTTGTTAACAGATGCAATGACCAAGATGACTAAAATTCTAATATTCTTCAAACAAAGACAAATAGTTTCGAAAGAAGAAAATGAGCTCTTAGATAAACAACAATCTAGAGTGCAAGAAATGGTAAAACATCAAGTCAATGAATTAAAGTACAAATAAATGAAAGAGCAACGAGCGCTAGATAAAATTGGAAAAAATACAACCAAAGCTTGCAACTCTATTTGTTAGCGCAGCATTTACAAATGAGCAAGTCAGAACTAGCCAATATAATGCAGCATCAAGCCATTGCGGGAATTCAAAAATACAGTTTAGCCAATCAAACCAAACAATTATTAAAACTAGAAGCCATAAAGAGTCAGTTAGATTATATTGATGCCAAATATTAAACTCCATTTTTTTGTAATCTAAATAATTGTGCCCAACGGGTTACACAAACATTATTACAAGTTTATATCTATTGATTTATATTTTCCTATTTTTGCGAAAATATTTAATAAAAGTGGGAAGTAAAAATAAGATGAAGAGGTTTGGGGAGAACGAAACGTTTGGTAATGTTTTTCAACCAACTCGTGAGGAAGTAGTGTCAGATTCATTTGCATTAAAAGGAAAATGGAATCAAGATTTTTTTAAGAATGACAATCCAATTGTATTAGAATTAGGTTGCGGAAAAGGCGAATATTCTGTTGGTTTGGCTGCAAAATTTCCAAACAAAAACTTTGTAGGTATCGATATAAAAGGCGCTCGTTTTTGGCGTGGTGCAAAAACCGCGGTCGAAACCGGACTTCATAACGTCGCTTTTGTTCGTACGCAAATAGAATTGATAAATCATATTTTTGCCGAAAATGAAGTAGATGAAATTTGGATTACTTTCCCTGATCCGCAAATAAAATACAAACGCACCAAACACAGAATGACCAATTCAGAATTTCTGCAATTATATAAAAAAATTCTAAAGCCTGACGGAATTATGAATCTAAAAACAGATTCTGAGTTTATGCATGGTTATACACTTGGTTTGTTGCATGGCGAAGGTCATGAAGTTTTATACGCCAATCATAATGTATACACAAACGAAGGCTCGCCTGAAGAAGTGACCGAGATTCAGACATTTTACGAAAAGCAATATTTGGAAATTAACAAATCTATTACGTACATTAAATTTAAAATAAAATAAATGCAGTTTGTTTTACCTCTTTTTTTAGGTTTTTTAGCTTCTTTAGTTGGTGTTTTTCCGCCTGGCATCATCAATATGACTGGAGCAAAAATAAGCACCGAAGATGGTAAAACTAGAGCATTGCTGTTTACAGTAGGAGCATTAATTGTTGTTTTTTTTCAAACCTTGATTGCTCTAATTTTTGCTCAATATATTTCAGATCATTTAGAAATAATAAACGGGCTTAGAATAATTGGTTTTTTGGTTTTTTCAATAGTAACTATTTATTTCTTCTTTGTAGCGAAAAAAGCAAAAAAGATAAAGTCTAAAAAAATTAAAATTAAAAGCAAAAAGAGTCGTTTTTTTCTCGGAATGTTTATTTCTGCAATTAATTTTTTTCCAATTCCATATTATGTATTTGTAAGTATAAGTTTGGCTTCGTTTAACTATTTTGTTTTCAATGCCATATCTATTTATTCTTTTGTAATTGGTGTGGTTTTTGGATCTTTCGTAGTGTTTTACAGCTATATTTATTTTTTCAAAAAAATTGAAACCAAAACAGATTTTATTGTTAGAAATATGAATTCAATAATAGGTTCAGTAACTGGTGTAGCTGCTATTATAGCATTGTATCAAATTGTCAAATATTATTTTAATATGTAATGTCTTTAAAGCCTGGGGATAATTTTTTTGAAAGAGTTTATGAAGTAGCACGGCAAATTCCTTACGGAAAAGTTACGTCTTATGGTGCTATTGCAAAAGCTTTGGGAGCAACTCGTTCTGCCAGGATGGTTGGTTGGGCAATGAATGCTGCTCACAATCTTGAAGATGTTCCTGCACATCGAGTTGTCAATAGAAAAGGTTTACTTACAGGAAAACACCATTTTGAAGGAACAAACCTTATGCAACAATTGTTAGAAAGCGAAGGTATTGATGTTATAGATAATCAGATTCAGAATTTTGACACCGTTTTTTGGGAACCGAAAATGAATAAATAATATTCAAAAGCCAATTTACTTCTCCTTAAAATATTTTAACGAGGTTCAATCCAAACGACTTTATGACTTATATCTGTAAAACTTTCTACTTATTCGGTTTTACTAAAAAAGCATTAGGGTATTTTTTTTTCAAAGCGTTTAGTTTATTCTCAGCTTCAATTCTAGTTTTAAAGTTGCCAACCCAAACTTTATATATTGGTGTATTAAAAACTATAGTCGCGTCAATATTTTTGTTTTCTTTTCTAAAATCGGTCAATGCTTTCTTGCTTGTTTCGCTATCTCCAGTAAAAATCTGAATTTTATAACGATCATTTATGGTTATCGACGAATTCATTTTTCTTTTTTCGTTCAAAAGCTGTTCGAATCTAGAATCTTGCTTAATAAAAGTTTTTTCCTCTTGAGAAAAACAATTTGAAGAAAAAATCACAAAAAAAACAATGCCGAAAATGCCTTTTCGAAAACTTAAAATTCTCATAATGAATATATTTTTAAACAAAAATACATTTTAACTTCTTAAAGATTTCAAAAAATATT
>NZ_JAYSSZ010000240.1:0-7864 GCF_043720215.1 Flavobacterium sp.
CCAAAAAGAATAAATGAAACTCTTTTATTTATAATAAAGGTTTTATTATGTGTATAAAAAAGCCAAATCTTTCGATTTGGCTTTTAGAAATTTAAATAATTTTAATTATTCTTTCTCCCATTTCCCTACAACACTTGTAGCTAATGCATTTCCTAAAACATTGGTTGCACTACGAAACATATCACAAAAATGATCTATTGGTAATATTAAAGCGATTCCTTCTACAGGAATGTCAAACATACCACAAGTAGCTGCAACAACTACAAGACTGGCTCTTGGTACTCCTGCTATTCCTTTACTAGTAAGCATAAGAACTAAAAGCATAGTCATTTGTGTAGGCATATCTAAATGAATTCCAGATGCTTGAGCTATAAAAATACTGGCAAATGTCATATACATCATACTTCCATCAAGATTGAAAGAATAACCTAGAGGCAACATAAATGAAACAATCTTATCTTTTACACCAAAACGCTCTAATTCTTCAGTTAATTTTGGAAAAACAGCTTCAGAACTTGTAGTTCCAAAAGCAATAATTAATGGACTTACGATATGTTTTAATAAAACTTTCATTCTGCTTCCTAAGAAAATAAAACCTATTACAAGTAAGAAAACCCACAAGGAACTAATTCCTACTAAGAAAGAACCAAAAAATTTGGCATAGGTTAGTAACAAATCGTTTACATCACGAATAGCAAAAACTCCTGCAATAGCACCAAAAACTCCAATTGGTGCAAATTTCATTACGTAACCCACCATTTTAAGAATTACATGAGAAATAATTTCTAACACATTTGTTACTGGTTTTGCATAAGTCCCCATTGATGCTGTTGCCAATCCGAAAAAGATAGAGAAAATAACAATTTGCAAAATCTCGTTGGTTGCCATGGCTTCAAAAATACTTTTTGGAATAATGTGTTCTATAAAGTTTTGAGCCGAAAAATTTTGTGTTTTATCTACTACTTCAGAAGCAGTTGTTGGATCTATATCGATTAATTTTAGACCAACGCCAGGTTCGAAAAAGTTGACCCAAAACATCCCTATTAATAACGAAATAAAAGATGCGGTAAAGAACCAAGCCATTGCCTTTCCTCCTATTCGCCCTACGGATTTGATGTCGCCCAATTTAGCAATTCCTACCACTAAAGTTGTGAGTACTAATGGCGCAATAATCATTTGTACCAATCGAATAAAAACAGTGGCTAACATTTTGATATAACCACTAAATGCTTTGGCATCTTCTGGTGTGTAATTGTTGTGTATAAAAATTCCTAAAACTGCTCCAATTAGCATTGCAATTAGGATTTGAGTTGTAAGATTACTAAAAATAGATTTTTTTGTTTGGATTGTAGATTCTGTTGTATTCATAGTTTATGGTTGAATGTTATTGTTTTTTAGCCCCGATAGCAGTGGAAATCCTTTTGTTTTTTTCTTTAAAAAACAAAAGATTGGAACGGATAGCGGGAATAGCTTCTAATGATTATTATAAATTTTATTTAATAGAAAAAAATCGGCAATTACAATGGCTGCCATCGCCTCGACAATGGGAACAGCACGTGGCACAACGCAGGGATCATGACGTCCTTTGCCTTGTTGCTCGATAATTTCGTTTGTATTTGTGAGTACTTCTTGTTTTTGAATAAGTGTGGCTACGGGTTTGAAAGCGACACGGAAATAAATGTCCATTCCGTTAGAAATTCCGCCTTGAATTCCGCCTGAGAGATTACTTTTTGTAGTTCCGTCTTCGTTATACAAATCGTTGTGTTCACTTCCTTTCATCTTGGCACCACAAAATCCGCTACCGAATTCGAAACCTTTTACAGCGTTTATAGATAACATGGCTTTGCCTAATTCTGCATGCAACTTATCAAAAACTGGTTCTCCTAAACCTATTGGCACGTTTTGTATGACGCAAGTTATAGTTCCACCAACAGTGTCTCCTTGTTTTTTAATTTCTTTGATATAATTTTCCATTTTCTCAGCCGAAGCCAAATCCGGACAACGAACAGCATTACTTTCGGTTAATGAAAAATCTAAGTCTTGATATGGTTTGTCGATAAAAATATCTCCTACAGAAGATACGAAAGCATTTATTTTTATTTCTGGAATAACTTGTTTTGCAACCGCTCCAGCTACTACTCTACTGGCTGTTTCACGAGCTGAACTGCGTCCGCCACCACGATAATCACGAATTCCATATTTTTTTTCGTAGACATAATCGGCATGACTAGGACGATACGAATCTTTTATATGAGAATAATCATCAGATTTTTGATTGGTATTTGGAATTATAAAACCAATTGGTGTTCCTGTGGTTCTTCCTTCGAAAATTCCTGATAAAAATTGTACTTCATCTTCTTCTTTTCGTTGGGTAACTATTGTAGATTGTCCTGGTTTACGACGTTGCATTTCATTTCGAATGGCATCAAAATCTAATACTATATTTGGTGGACAGCCATCGATAATTCCTCCCATAGCTTCTCCGTGAGATTCTCCAAAAGTGGTAATTTTAAAAATATTTCCGTAGCTATTACCTGCCATTATTTTTTGTTTGAAACAAATGTAAACTAATCATTAAAACTTATAAAATAATATTACATTTTAATTTATAAATCGAACATTTTTGAAATAAAACGCATCAATAGTAAAATAATTGTATCTTTATTTGCGTTAAATAAAATTAAACAAAAAAAATATGAAAAAATTATTTATTACTGCTTTGATGCTTTCGGGATTTATATTTAGTGCAGAAGCGCAGAAAAATGCAATTGGAATTAGATTAGGTGATAATTCAGGTTTTGGTGCTGAAGTTAGTTTTCAAACAGCTTTATCTAAAAAAAATCGTATTGAATTAGATTTAGGTTTCAGAAACGAAGGTAATGCATATAATGGATATGGTTACGGAAACGGATATGGCAATAACTACTATAACGGTAAGGGCTACGGTCATAATGATATTAAATTTGTTGGTATTTACCAATGGGTATTTGATATTAAAAATGGTTTCAAATGGTATGTAGGTCCTGGAGTTGGAGTTGGTATATATAGTTCAAAATACTACTATAATGACAAAACCTTTTTATTAGAGGATAAAAACGGTGCTTTTGCTGTTTTAGCTGGAGATGTAGGAGTTGAATATAATTTTAAGTTTCCTTTGCAACTTTCTTTTGATGTAAGACCAGAAATATACCTTAGTCCTGATTATGTAGATGCTAGAGACAATAGTTTTGCTCCTGATTTAGGGTTAAGCGCTAGATATAGATTCTAAAAAAGTATTTTTACACATCATAAAAACATCTTTAATCTATATTAAAGATGTTTTTATTTTAGATTCTTCAATAGCTTCTAAATATAATTTTTCGTATAAAGGAACTATTTTTTCTACCGAAAATTGTTTGGCAACTTCTAAAGCTTTTTGCTTAAATAAGTTTAAATTATTTTCGTCGGAGATTATTTTGATTGCATTTTCAGCCATCTCTTTTATATCACCTATATTGCTTAGATATCCTGAAACACCGTGAATATTTACTTCTGGCAAACCTCCGGAGTTGCTTGAAATTACTGGAACACTACAAGCCATAGCCTCTAAAGCTGCAAGCCCAAAACTTTCAGTTTCTGATGGTAATAAAAATAAATCTGTTAGTGTCAAAATTTGATTTATCTCATTACTATTCCCAAAAAAAATCACTTTGTCAGTTATTCCTAATTTTTCACATAGCTTTTCAGCTTTGGCTTTTTCTGGACCGTCTCCAACCATCATTAGTTTTGCAGGTATTTTTTGCTGAATTTTATAAAAAATTTTTATAACATCTGGAATATTTTTTACTTTTCTAAAATTACTAATGTGTGTAATAATTCGCTCTTCAGGTTTTGCCATTACGGAACGTTTACAAGGAATATTATCAATAATTTTATTTTCTAATTCGATAAAATTTGGAATCACTTCTATCTCATTTCTAATATCAAAAAGTCTAAGAGTATCGTCTTTTAAACTCTGAGAAACCGACGTTACTTTATCCGATTTATTAATGCTAAACGTAACTGCAGTTTTATAAAATGGATGGTTTCCTACCAACGTAATATCAGTCCCGTGAAGTGTTGTAACCATTGGAATTATTATGCCTTGATCTTTTAACATTTGCTTTGCCATATAACCAGCATAGGCGTGCGGGATAGCATAATGCACGTGTAATAAATCTATTTTATGCAGTTTTACCATATCAACCAATTTGCTGGACAAAGCCAACTCGTATGGTTGATAATGAAACAATGGATACTCAGGAACATTTACCTCATGGTAATGCACATTTGGATTTAAAAGGGCTAAACGAACAGGTTGTCTATAAGTTATAAAATGTATTTCGTGACCACGACGGGCGAGTTCTAGACCTAATTCTGTGGCAACAACGCCACTTCCTCCAAAAGTTGGATAACAAACAATTGCTATTTTCATTTATTGATTTTGATGAAACGAATTTACTGAAAATAGAATTTATCCTACGATAAATAAAAGTTAAATATTCAACTATATTTTACAACAACCGTCTAATGTTGCAATTCCTTCGGCAGTTGCTTTTACTTCATCGGCATCATATCCCATTTTTGAAATACTTTTTTTTATAGTTTGCAAATTGGTTTTTTTTGCATTAAAATATACTGTAAAAATCATTTTCTTATCATCTAGTTCATACATTTTCAAACCTTTTATTTTTAACATTTCAGTCTTAAATTTTAGTCCACAAGTTTCACATGCTGCACAATGATCACAATTTAAAGTAGTTTTGATTACTGCTTTTTGATTTGTTTTCTGAGCAAATGTAACATTTGAAACAAAGAATATAGCAATGATTAAGATTGTTGATTTTAATAAATTTCTCATTTTATAATTATTTTATTATTGCTTCATAAATAATCTTCTGAATATCTTCTCTAATATTCTCTTTAGACAATTTATTTGGTGCATTCGAGTCTGGGAAAGTTCTGTTAGACAAGAAAACATATACAATTTCTGTTTCAGGATCTACCCAAGTCATGGTTCCTGTAAAACCTGTATGCCCAAAACTTGTTAGTGATGCACAACCACAAGTTGGTCCTGCTGTTCCTGTTATTTGTGGTTTATCTAATCCCAGTCCTCTTCTATTGCCTTCGGCACAGAAATAACAGGTATTAAAATCGTTAAAAGTCTTTTCAGAAAAATATTGAACGTCTCCATACTTTCCTTTTTGCAGATACATTTGCATTATTTTTGCAATATCCATAGTATTAGAGAAAATTCCTGCGTGCCCCGCAACACCACCTTGCATTGCTGCACCCATATCGTGGACATAACCCTGAAGTAACTGATGACGGAAATAAGTATCAACTTCTGTTGGAGGAATAACACTCATATCAAATTTTTGCAAAGGATTGTACAACGTATTATTCATTCCTAATTTAGAAAAGAAATTTTCTTGAGAGATAACATCTAGCGTTTTATTATTTACTTTTTCTAAATATTCTTTGAGCAATATAAAAGTAAAATCACTATAAACATATTGCTTTTTTTCTAACAACTTACTATTTAAAATTGTCTTAATAATAGTATCGTTATAATCATTTCTTATGAATAAGTTTTCTGCTATTTGATTTTTATAATTTGATGAAACTGTTTTTCGGTAGTACTTTTTTAAAGGTGCTTTATTAGAATCTAATGTCGATTTATAAAACGGAATCCAAGCTTGCAATCGAGCATAATGTGACAGGAAATCTTTCAGTTTTATAGAATCTTTATCTGTCCCTTTTGCTTCAGGAATCATAGATCCCAAACGGGTCTCTAAGTTAATATTTCCTTTTTCATATTGTTGCATGACATTGGGCAATGTAGAAACAATCTTTGTTAACGAAGCTACATCATAAATATCTGAATTTTTAACTTTTTCTTCCTTTTTATAGCTGTGAAAACCGAATGATTTCTGATATATGACTTTCCCTTTTCTAGCAACTAAAACTTGTGCTCCAGGCGTCATTTTTCCATCAATCGCTTTTTTTACAATTGATTCAATTTTTGATAGAGTCTCAGAATTCATTCCCACACTTTCTGGTGTTCCAAAGCCTAATATGCTAATTTTCTTAGTACTTAAACCAAACCCCTCTTTATAGTTTTCGTTTACTGATACAGGTAATTTTCCTTTAGCAGCTATAGCTCCAAAAATTAATTCTGCAGAAACTTGTTGCGCAATATCACCATTTTGATAAGAAACAATTACTGAAGAAATATTTTCAAAAGATTTAATTTTTGATAATGAATATGGTTTTGTAAATACATCTAAAATCACCTTTTTATTCTCTGCAATTTTTTCAATTAACAACAACTCATTATCCGTAAAATCTTGAATTTTCCACCAGCTTTTGTCTGATTTATGAAGTCCAATTATGACTGAATTAAATTCTTTTAGTTCAGCATCTAAACTATCAATAGGCATTTTTACAACTTCAGAAACATCTGTCACTTCAGCATATTTTTTTAATGTTGCTAAAAAATTATTTCCAGAATCCTCACCTAATTTTATATAAGCGATTTTCTCTTTTGATAAATCTTTTAAAGGTAAAATATCATTTTTATTTTTTATAACTGTTAATGCATTTTCATATAGTTCGTATTGCAAACTTGTATTTTCTATCGGATTTATTTCTGCAACAATGTTTTTTACATCGATAGGTTTATACTTGTTTAAACCTGCTTTGTATTTATATTTTAAAATTTTTATTACAGAATGTTTTAATCTATCTTCTGTTAAAACAGTATCTTGAATAGCTTTTTTAAGTCTTTCGTAAGCAACAGGAACATTTTCAGGATTCAATAGAACATCATTTCCTGCAAGCATA
This sequence comes from Flavobacterium sp., assembly GCF_043720215.1. Classification (GTDB taxonomy): domain Bacteria; phylum Bacteroidota; class Bacteroidia; order Flavobacteriales; family Flavobacteriaceae; genus Flavobacterium. The sequence goes on from NZ_JAYSSZ010000240.1 coordinate 6,865, forward strand.
CATTCAAGCTCTAGCTCTCCTGATTTTCTGAAAGCGCTTGCTCCTTTCATATTCAAGCCATCAGTAAAAATTAAACCTTTAAATTTCATCTGATTTTGAAGTAATTCCGTAACTACTTTATAAGATAAAGAAGTAGGATAACCTTCTTTGGGTTCTAAGCTAGGAACATTTAGATGAGCCACCATGACAGATTGCATTCCTTTATCAAACAAAGGTTTGTATGGAAACATCTCTATAGAATCTAGTCGTTGTCTATCGAATTTAAGAATAGGCAATCCTAGATGAGAATCAACTTCAGTATCGCCATGTCCTGGAAAATGTTTCCCAGTAGATAAAACCCCTTGGTTTTGAACTCCTTTCATTAATGCAATAGCTCTATTGGTAACTTCGTATTTATTTTCTCCAAAAGAACGATTCCCAATAATTGGATTTTTAGGATTTGTATTAATGTCTAAGACTGGCGCAAAATTGAAATGTATTCCCATTTTTTTACATTCTCTTCCCATATTTTCACCCATTTTTTCGATGAGTTTAATATCTCGGATAGCACCTAATGTCATATTATACGGATATTTATAGGTAGAATCTAACCTCATATTTAATCCCCATTCTGCATCGATTGTAATAAATAAAGGAATTTTAGATTTTGACTGCAATCGATTGGTAAGTTTAGCTTGCTTTACTGCACTTCCTTGCAAAAAAAGTAATCCACCAACTTTGTATTTCTCTACCAAAGAATCTAAACTTTTAAAGTGCGTTTCGTCTCTATTAGAGTAAGCCGATATAACAAAAAGTTGCCCTATCTTTTCGTCTAAATTCATTGTTTTATAAACACTATCTACCCACTTTTTTTCTGAATGAGTATCGTCAAAAAAATTGAATCCTTCTTTTGAAGGATCAATAAATTTTTCAATTATAGGATTATCTGTATTTTTAGTAATTGCATTATTTTCTTTACTACGATTTTTATTTACAGAACAATTGACCGTAAATAAAACGA
>NZ_JAYSSZ010000241.1:0-7833 GCF_043720215.1 Flavobacterium sp.
CCTCACGCATAGCGGAAGTAGCACATGCCATGTAGTGTTCTACTTTATATACTTTCATTAATAATTTGAAAGCTTTCATAGCATCAACCATGCGGTCTATATTTTCTTCGGTAATTTCGCCAACAGTAAAAGCATCTTGTCCCAAACGAATTGGTACACGAATTAAAGCACTTTTATTAAACTGGGTTTCTTTCCCTTTTTGCTCCACAATATTTGTTATCAATAGCCTCATGGCATTTGATCCTATATCTATGGCGGCATATTTTTTTATTGAAATCATTCTTAATTTTAGAATTTAGATATTAGAATTAAGATTTAAAATCTAGACTTTTTCAGTAACCACTTCAATTTTGTCACGATAATATTTATACGTTTCTAATTGCGCTCTAAATATTGGGCTATCTCCCCGCATACGGTATTTGTTGTCTAATTTTTCTGAATGATAACGAACTTTTACATTTCCTTTCCAGCCAATATCGAAAGTGTCTATTAACTCTTTTTTGATACTTTCATCATAAATAGGACAAGTAATTTCAACTCGACTATCTAGGTTTCTGGTCATAAAATCGGCTGAAGAAATATAAACTTCGGGCTGGTTATTATTACAAAAAATATAAACTCGAGAATGTTCTAAATAATTATCTACAATTGAAATTGCTTCAATATTCTCGCTCATTCCTTTTATACCAGGAATGAGTGAACAAATTCCTCTTACAATTAATTGAATTTTGACTCCAGCTCTACTGGCTTCATATAATTTATCGATCATTTTATTATCTGATAAACTATTCATTTTTAGTTTTATAAATGCTGGATTCCCGTTGCTCTTATTTAATATCTCTTTGTCTATTAATTTATTGAAACGAGTTCTGGTATAATGAGGAGATACGATTAGGTGCTTGTATCGATGCACTCTATAATTAGTATGGAAAAATTCGAAAACTTTAGAAACATCTTTCAAAATTTGCTGATGGGCTGTAAACAAAGTCACATCTGTATAAACTTTTGCAGTTGATTCGTTAAAATTTCCTGTAGAAATAATACCATAACGTTTTAATTTCCCATCATCTATTCGTTCTACAAGGCAAACTTTACTGTGTACTTTTAGTCCTTTTACACCAAAAATAAGTTCTATTCCTTCAGTTTGCATTTGCTCTGCATAGGAAATATTACTTGCCTCGTCGAAACGAGCTTGCAATTCGATTTGAACAGTTACTTTTTTTCCGTTTTTTGCAGCATTAATTAATGAACTCACAATTTGTGAATTTTTTGCCAATCGATACAACGTGATTTTAATTTCAGAAACTTTAGGATCTAAAGCAGCTTCTCTTAAAAACTTAATGATATAAGAAAATGATTGATATGGAGCGTTTACCAAATAATCTTTATGCTCAATTTTTTTAAGAATACTCCCCTCTAAACTTAATCCGTCAACTAAAAGCGGAATGTTTGTTTTGTACAACAAATCATATCTACCTAGATTAGGAAAATTCATATAATCACGGCGATTGTGGTATCTTCCGCCAGGAATGACACTTTCTTTAGTATCAATTCCCATATTACGCAGAAAGAATTTTAAAGTATCTTTATCTATGGTTTGATCATAAATAAAACGCACAGGTTCACCTATTCTTCTATCTTTTACGCTAGAAGATATTTTTTCCATAAAACTCTTATTCAAATCACTATCGATATCTAATTGTGCATCACGAGTAATTTTTATCATGTGAGCCGAAATACTCTCATAATCAAAAATATTGAAGATGTTATGAAGATTATATCTAATTAAATCGTCTAGAAGTATAATGTATTGTTTGTCATTATTTGTTGGTAATACGACAAAACGATTGATGGTTTTTGGAATTTCGATAACGGCATAGCGAATGTCTTTTTTACCTTTTATTTTTTCAAGAATTGATGAATTTTGATTTGTTTTCATCACTAATTTAATAGCTAAATATCCGGAAGTATCCTTAAGTAAAGGAAATTCTTCAAGATCATTTAATATAATTGTAATTAGTTCTGGACTAACCTTTTGAATAAAAAAATCTTTGATAAAATTCTCTTGTTCTTTAGAAATCTCAGTTTCATTGATAATATAAACATTTTGCTTTTCGAGTTCTTTTTCGATATTACTTAAAATTCGTAAACTTTCCGATTGCTGATCGATTACGATTTCGGTAATTTCTTTTAGTAATTTCTGCGAGGTAATTCCGCCAAGTATTTTTTCGGCAGTTTCTCCAGCCAAACTCAATCGACGAATTGCTGCGTAGCGAACTCTAAAAAATTCATCTAAATTATTTGAAAAAATTCCTAAAAAACGCATTCTGTCCAATAACGGAACTCGTTCATCTGCAGCTTCTTGCAATACTCTAAAATTAAAAGCCAACCAGCTTTTCTCTTTGTCTATATATCTGTTTTCTGTAATTATCATTAATCTATTTCTTTAGGAAAAATAGTTCTAATTGTTTTTCCTTTATTTATATCTTTCCAGCTATTTTGATCAAATTGTAATTGTACAAATCCAGCTGTTGGAACATTGTTTATGTATTTATCTCCAAATTTATTAACAAAATTTGTAATTGCCTCATTATGTCCGAAAAGAATTAGGTTTTCGACAGTATTATCACTCTTTTTTATTTCTTTTTCGAGTTGGTTTTCATCAAAAGTGTAAAGGTTATCTATAAACTCGATCTGATTTTTATCTAAAATTGACTGCTTACAAAACAATTGTGCGGTTTGAGATGCTCTTTTAGCTGTACTTGATAGTATTATAAAATTTTCAGGAAGATATTTTTTAGCTTTAATAGCTACTTTTTTAATATTTTCTATTCCTTTATCTGTTAATATTCGTTCTTTATCTATAACTGGGTCATTCCAACTAGATTTTGCATGACGGATTAAAATAATTGACTTCATATTTTTTTATAAATAAATAGTTAAAACTTGTTCAAATAATAGCATTTTTCACTCAATATATTTAACTAATATGTTGGCTAATTCTTCTTCTTTAAAAGGTTTTACAAGTATATCATTTATACCGCATTCTTTAGCTTCAATACTTATTTCTTGTTTATCTGATGCTGTTAATGCTATAATTGTTGTTTTATTACCTCTTTTTCTTAATTCCTTCGATGCTTCAAAACCATTCATTATTGGCATATTAATATCCATTAAAATCAAATCAAAATTATTATTTTCAATAATAGCAAGAGCTTCGAATCCGTTATTCACAATTTGACAAGTATGCTTATTTTTCTCTACTAATCTCTTAGTAACTAATTGATTTATTGCATTATCCTCGACAATTAAAATTTTAAATCGTTTTTCATTAACTATTTTTTTTGTACTTTCTTCTTTTATGAATAGTTTTTCATCAGCCTGAATATAAGGTAATTTTACTGTAAAAATTGTTCCTTTATTAATAACACTTTTTACAATGATTTCTCCCTTAAAAAGTTCTACTAGTTTTTTAACTATAGACAATCCAAGTCCTGTTCCTTTATATTGCTCTTGCAAATTAACTTCAACTTGAACAAATTTTTCAAAAATTTTATCTAAATATTCATTCGAAATTCCAATTCCTGTATCAATAATATCAATTTTAAGCAACTGTGTACTATTTTCAATTATTAAATCTAGTTGTATTGTAACTGTACCATTTTTAGTGAATTTTAAAGAATTACTAATTAAATTAATTAAAATTTGTGAAAACCTTGTAATGTCGGTTTTTATAGTACTGGGAACATTCTCAGAAATCTCTACATTTAGAATATTACTATTTGATTTTGCAATTACATTTAATGATTCTCTTAGTGTAAATATCTCTTTTCTAATGTTGAAGTTATCAAAATTAAATTCAAATTTATCATCTTCTATTTTATATACATTCAGTACATCATTAATTAATGATAAAAGATAATTTGATGAAAATTTTAAAGCCTTAAAATGTGGGTCATTTTTTATATCAACATATTCAGATTCTATAATTTCTGCCATTCCTATAACTCCATACAAAGGTGTTCGTAGCTCATGACTTACATTAGATAAAAATTGAGATTTTAGTATTGATGCCTCCTCAGATTTTTCGTTTGCAATTATTAACTGGTTGTTTGTTTCGAAAAGTTTTTTATTAATTTGTTTATGAATTAAATAACTTCTGTAAAGAAATCCCATTAAGAGTACAAGAAAAAATAATGAAACAAAAATTATTGAACTAATTTTTTTTGTTTGATTAATTGTTTGTTCTTGTATTTTTTTTTCAGATTCTATTTTTTGAATTTTGCTATTCATTTCAAGAACTTCAATTGCGGTTCCAGCAAATTTAATTTCCTGATTCCTTTCTTTTACATATAAAGCATCTTGTAAACTATCATGTTTTTCTAAAAAATGCAATGCTTTTATGTTGTCATTATTTTTTTGGTAAAATTTAGATATTTTTTCATAAAGATCAAGCTGATTAGATTTTAATATTTCAATTTTATTTTCCTTAAATTTTTCTATTACAATATTATAGGTAGACTCTGCCTTTTTTACTTGATTTGTATTTGCATAATAATTAGCTAACAATGCATAATAGGTTATATACATTTCGTAATCGTTAGAAGATTTTACAACAGGAAAAATATTATCTAAATACTTTTTTCCTGTTGTAAAATTTGATAAATTTATATATACATCGGCAATGTTTAGTTCTGTAAAAGCAATTTCTATTTTATCTTTACTTTTTTTTGAGTATTCATAACATTTAAAATAGTATTGCAACCCTTTTTTAGGATCGTTTAACTGGAAGTAGTATAAATTTCCAATATTATTATGTAAATAATCTAAAAGTTTTGTATCATTTGCCTTGTGGGCAGACTCTATTCCTTTTTTGTAAAAATCTATTGCTTTGTTAAGATCTGAAAACTGTTCATAATTTAGCCCGATAATATTATACGCTTTAGCTGAATTAAGATAGTCGTCGTTATCTAAAGAATATTTTAAAACAATTTGAGCAAATTTTAAAGATTCCTTACAATCTAATCGATCAAAACTTTCAACTGCTTTTTTTAATATTATAGTAGCATCTTTATCATTATGTATTGCATCTTGAGCAAAATTACTTTTAGGTAAAATAAAAAAGAATAAATAAAAAAGCAATCTTGTTTTCATAAAAAATGTCTGGAAGGTAAAAATAAAAAAATCCTGAAATAAATCAGGATTTTTTTTTAAAACTTATCTTATTAACTTTCTATATTTCAGTCTTTTCGGTGTTAAGTCTCCACCTAATCGTTTTTTCTTATTTTCTTCATATTCAGAGAAGCCACCTTCAAAATAATATACTTCCGAATCGCCTTCAAATGCTAGAATGTGAGTACATATTCTATCTAAAAACCATCTGTCGTGAGAAATTACAACGGCACAACCAGCGAAGTTTTCTAAACCTTCCTCCAACGCTCGAAGTGTATTTACATCTAAATCATTCGTTGGTTCATCTAATAAAAGGACATTTCCTTCTTCTTTTAGTGTCATAGCGAGGTGCAAACGGTTACGTTCTCCTCCAGAAAGTGCACTTACTTTCTTATTTTGCTCTCCTCCACCAAAGTTGAAACGAGATAAATAGGCTCTTGAATTTACTTGTCGTCCGCCCATCATAATTAGTTCCTGACCATCTGCAAAGTTTTCCCAAATAGATTTGTTAGGATCTATATTAGAATGTGATTGATCTACATAAGCGATTTTTACAGTTTCACCAACAGTAAATTCGCCAGAATCTGTCGCTTGTTCACCCATTATCATTCTAAAAATTGTCGATTTACCAGCACCATTTGGCCCAATAATTCCAACAATTCCAGCTTGTGGTAAAGTGAAGTTTAAATTATCATACAATAATTTATCTCCAAAAGCTTTAGCTACATTTTTAGCTTCAATAACATTAGTTCCTAAACGTGGACCGTTCGGGATATAAATTTCTAGATTTTCATCTAATGATTTCTGATCTTCGTTTAATAACTTATCATAATTCTGCAAACGTGCTTTTTGTTTGGTTTGACGACCTTTTGCTCCTTGACGAACCCAGTCTAACTCACGTTCTAAGTTTTTACGACGTTTTGAAGCTACTTTTTCTTCGAGTGCCATTCTGCTTGATTTTTGGTCTAACCAAGAAGAATAATTCCCTTTCCAAGGATTACCTTCTCCTCTATCTAATTCAAGAATCCAACCAGCTACATTGTCAAGGAAATATCTATCGTGTGTTACTGCTATTACAGTTCCTGCATATTGTGCTAAATGTTGCTCTAACCAAAGTACTGATTCTGCATCTAAGTGATTCGTAGGTTCATCTAATAACAACACATCAGGTTGCTGTAATAATAAGCGACATAATGCTACACGACGACGCTCTCCTCCTGATAAATTTTTAATTGGTGTATCTGCTTCTGGTGTGCGTAAAGCATCCATAGCGATTTCTAGTTTGGTATCTATTTCCCAAGCACCTAATGAATCTATTTTGTCTTGCAAAGCTGCTTGACGATCCATTAGTTTTTCCATCTTGTCAGCATCTTCATAATATTCTGGCAGGCCAAACATATCATTTATTTTGTTGAATTCATCCAGAACTGCCATAGTTTCTGCTACACCTTCACGAACTATTTCGATAACTGTTTTAGAGTCATCTAATTGTGGTTCTTGTTCTAAATAACCAACTGTATAACCTGGTGAAAAAACTACATCTCCTTGATAGTTTTTATCTACTCCTGCAATAATCTTCAAAAGTGAAGATTTACCAGAACCATTTAGACCTAAAATACCAATTTTTGCTCCGTAAAAGAAGCTTAAATATATATTTTTCAAGACAGGTTTATCTGCTCCTTGGTAGGTTTTACTCAATTTTGACATTGAGAATATTACTTTCTTATCGTCTGACATTTTATGTTATTTTTTATTCTAATTTATAATTTGTTAATCTTTTTATAGTCTACCTTTTAAAGAACTAAAGACCCAAGCATTTAATAAAAAACCAAATCCAACTGTAGCAAAGCCCCAACCAGCTATATCAGCATATCTGTATGCTCCTAAACCGATTAGTACTAATCCCATTATTATCATCATTAAAGTTGCCCAACCTAAAATTGTATTTTTATTCATTCCCATAGTTTTATTTTTTTTTATTTAATTTGAGGGATACAAATATCGTTCTTTTTTAAATATTTTTCAATGTTAATTAAAAATCTTAACCAACATTTCTTTCAATAAATCGGACTGTGGTAAAGCATTGGCACCAACACCTTTACTTTTTACATCAATATCGCGCAAAGAAGCAACTATTTGACTGACTTTTTTCATTGGATAATTGCGTAAGGCCACATCATAATCTTTCAAGAAAAAAGGACTTACTCCTAATATTGGCGCAACCGTTTTGGGGTTTCTGTCTTTTAATCCGTGGTATTTTAGTAATTGAATAAAAAAGCTAAAAACCAAACTTGTAGTAACCACCATAGGGTTATCTTTTGGATTTTGAGCAAAATGATCCGCAATTTGGTATGATTTTAATTGGTTTCGTTCTCCAATAGCTTTTCTAAATTCAAAAACATTAAAATCCTTACTAAATCCTATATTTTCTTCAATAATTGCTGGTGTAATTGTACTTCCTTGTGGTAAAATAATGGCTAATTTGTCTAATTCGTTTGCTATTTTGCTTAAATCAGTCCCAAGAAAATCGACTAACATAGCAGCTGCTTTGGGTTCAATATTGAGTTTCTTTCCTTGCAATACTCTCTTTAACCACTCGCCTACTTGGTTTTCGTATAATTTTTTGCTTTCGTATACAACTCCTTTTTGGGCCAAAATCTT
>NZ_JAYSSZ010000242.1:0-2913 GCF_043720215.1 Flavobacterium sp.
TACAATCCGTGATCCTCTTGAGAATAATTAAAGGCTCCTATTTGCAAAGCCATTTTTTTATCATCGACTACTTTTTTGTATAATTTAGAGCTTTTTCCATCACTTAAATAAGTTGAAATCATATCTAAAACTCTAGCATCACGTGTTTTCATAGAAGGAGTTCTATAAGAAGCAACCATCATAGGAATTTGAATATTCGAATCTTGGTAAGAAGCTTTCAATGTTTGAGTGATTGGTTCTTCAGTAAATGTTTTTCTTTCAATCGGAGTTCCTTTAGGGATTGATCCAAAATATTTCTGAATCCATTCTTTTGTTTTAGTAATATCGTTCAAATCTCCCGCTACAACCAAAACTGCATTGTTAGGAATGTAGTATTTTTTATTAAATGCTTGAAATTCTTCTAATTTTGAAGCGTCTAAATGTTCCATAGAACCAATGGTTGCCCAACGATACGGATGATTTATAAACATATTTTTCTTAACCTGAGCTATTAAGTTTCCGTAAGGTTGATTGTCTACACGAAGACGTTTTTCTTCTTTAACTACTTCATTTTGAGTATCAACCCCGATTTGATTGATAACAGGATGCATTAATCTTTCTGATTCCATCCACAATCCTAATTCAAGATTGTTAGAAGGGAAAACCTCATAATAATACGTTCTGTCATCGGAAGTATTTGCATTGTTTATTCCTCCGTTAGAGGTTACAATTTTAAACCATTCGCCGCGAGCGATATTTTTTGTTCCTTCAAATAATAAATGCTCAAAAAAGTGAGCAAATCCAGTTCTTTCAGGATTTTCATCTTTTGACCCAACATGGTACATAACAGATGTTATAACTACTGGAGCCGATTTGTCTTCATGCAAAATAACATGCAATCCGTTGTCGAGTGTGTACTCTTGAAAAGCTACTTTTTGAGCTGTAGCTGTTCCGCCTAGAAGGAATAATGAACCTATAGCCATTAACGATTTTTTCATAATGATTAGTAATTTGTTTCTTTTTAGTATGCTAATTTTGTTTTTTGTTACATCAAATATACTTTATTTTAAATTTTCATTCTTTGGTTTAACCTAAATTTATGAAAAAAATAGGTCTATGTAAAAGTATTTAGAACTTTTTTCACAGTCAACTTGCTTGTTTCATAAATAGTTGTATATTTGCAGACTTAAAAAAATTAACTAAACATTATTGTTATGTACGCAATCGTAGAGATAGCAGGGCAACAATTTAAAGTAAGCAAAGACTTAAAGGTTTATGTTCACCGTTTGACTAATGAAGAAGGATCAAAAGTTTCTTTTGATAAAGTTCTTTTATTAGACGACAATGGCACAATCACTTTAGGCGCCCCAGCTATAGAAGGTGCTTCAGTAGAAGCTAAAGTGTTACAACACTTAAAAGGAGATAAAGTAATCGTTTTCAAAAAGAAAAGAAGAAAAGGTTACAAGAAAAGAAACGGTCACAGACAGTATCTTACTCAAATTGTAATTGAAAGCATTTCAGCTACAGGCGCTAAAAAAGCGGCTCCAAAAGCAGAAAAAGTTGCAGCTCCAAAAGCAGAGAAATTAGTAGATGCTCCAGTAGCAGAACCTAAAGCTCCAAAAGCTAAAGCTGCTAAAGGAGATGATTTAAAAATCATTGAAGGTATTGGTCCTAAAGCTGCTGAAGTGTTAGTTGCTGCCGGAATTGATACATTCGCAAAATTAGCTAAAACGAAAGCAGAAAAAATCAATACGATTTTAGATGCAGCAGAAGCTAAAGTACAACATTTAGATCCAACTACTTGGGCGCAACAAGCACAACTTGCTACAGATGGTAAAATGGATGAATTAAAAAAATTACAAGATGAATTAAACGGTGGTAAAGCTGTTTAATTAATTTATTAACTTATAAAACCAAAACGTCATGGCTCACAAGAAAGGTGTCGGTAGTTCGAAAAATGGTAGAGAATCAGAATCAAAACGCTTAGGTGTTAAGATTTATGGTGGTCAAGCTGCAATAGCTGGAAATATCATTGTTAGACAAAGAGGTTCTAAACACAATCCAGGAGAAAACGTTTACATGGGTAAAGATCATACTTTACATGCAAGAGTTGACGGATTAGTGAAATTTCAGAAAAAAGGTGAAAACAAATCTTATGTTTCTGTAGTTGCTTTTGAAGCTTAGTCTATACTAACTTATAGTTTACAAAACGCCCAAGAAATTGGGCTTTTTTTTTGTTAAACTCAAATTATCTCAAACTTTTTTTAAACTCAAATTTGTGATAATTCGTGAAATCCGTGTTTATTTAATACCTTTGCATTCAATTACTTTTTTATGAGCAAAATAAGAATTACCAAGCAATTTAGTTTCGAAACTGGTCATGCCTTATACGGTTATGACGGGAAATGTAAGAATGTACACGGACATAGTTACAAGCTTTCGGTTACGGTTATTGGAACGCCAATTTCGGACAGAAATAATGTAAAATTTGGAATGGTAATTGATTTTTCTGACCTAAAAAAAATAGTAAAAGAAGATATTGTAGATGTTTTTGACCATGCTACTGTTTTTAATGAAACTACTCCACATATCGAATTGGCTCAGGAACTAAAATCTCGTGGTCATGAAGTTATTCTTGTTAATTACCAACCTACAAGCGAAAATATGGTAATAGATTTTGCAGATAAAATAAAAAAACGATTACCTGAATCGATAAAACTGTATTCTTTGCGTTTGCAAGAAACAGAAACTTCGTTTGCTGAATGGTTTGCTGAGGATAATTTATAGTACACATTTTTAATAAATGGTAAAAAAATAGGCTGTCTTTTTGGGACAGCCTATTTTTTTATATGAAATGTCTTGTCCTAAAATAGCGATACATAAATTCATCGTTATGGAAAACACCCAGGAACCTCGCTATGTAAAGCGTACCCA
>NZ_JAYSSZ010000243.1:0-2913 GCF_043720215.1 Flavobacterium sp.
AATTTTACGCATTCAAGCTTAAATGCATAATCATATTTGACTTTTCTTTCCATAAAAATACCCCCAAATAGTGTCTAACTTTTTGGGGGCAGTCTAAAACTATGGTTTTTTATTTTACTTTCATTCCTAATTACGGTACTAATTATTACGGTATATTACAAACGATTAAAACAAATAACCACAAAAAATAATTTAATTATTGATAAACTAAAACTTGAAAATTATTTAAACGAAAGCAGAGTTAAATTAATTAAAGCACAAATGAATCCACATTTTTTCTTTAATGCACTCAATACTATTCAATCCTATATTACGACAAACGAAACTGAAGAAGCTACCAATTATTTAAATAAATTTTCGAGGCTAACTCGTATGATTTTGGAAATGACCGATAAAAACTGGATAACCTTGGAAGACGAACTTCGTATGCAAACGTTATATCTTGATTTACAGAAAGTACGACTTTCCGATTTTAATTTTCAAATAGAAATGAATCAAAAAAATATGCAACAAATTACCATTCCTACAATGTTATTGCAACCCTATATCGAAAACGCCATCATTCATGGATTGGCGCACAAATTGGGGCCAAAAAGATTGTATCTTGATTTTAATGTTGAAAATAATCGACTAAAAATAAGCATAAAAGACAACGGAATTGGGATAGAAAAAGCAACTAAAATTAACCAAAAAAACACTTCAAAAAACACTTCTTTTGCTACAAAAGCAACTTTGGAGCGATTAGAAATCATCAACAGGAATGAATGCGAAATTTCGGTTGAAACCAATGAAATTCTTGACTCGAATAAACAATCGGCAGGAACAGAAGTAAAAATAATCATGGATTTACGTTATGAATAAATATAAAACCGTCATCATCGAAGACGAAAAAAGAGCTCAAATTTTGTTGCAAAACATTTTGGAAAATCATTTTCCGAATATCGAAATTTTGGCCGTTGCCGATGATTTGCCTTCGGGAGTAAAAGCCATCAGAAAACACAAACCTGATTTCATTTTTCTAGACATCGAAATGCCAAATTATAGCGGATTGGAAATATTAGATTTTTTTGACGAAAATCTGGTCGATTTTTCCATCATTTTTACCACTGCTTACAATCATTATGCGATAGAAGCATTGAAAATTTCGGCGGTAGATTATTTGTTAAAACCATTGAATAAAGAAGATATTAAAGACGCTCTCGAACGTTTTGAAAAGAAAAAAAACAAACAAAACCAAGAATCGTTTTCGAGTTTGAAAAGTATTATTCAAGATAAAAAAATAAATAAAATCGCTGTTCCTGAGGGAAATCAATTGCATTTTATAAAACCAGAAACAATTATTTACATCAAAGCAGATAATTCTTATTCTGAAATCTATTTGGATAATGGTAAAAAAATGATTGTGAGTCGTTCTATCAAAAATTTTGAAGATGGATTGAAACAAAATAATTCTTTTTGTCGCATTCATAAATCTTATCTGATAAACACTTCGTACGTTGAACGATACGACAAATCAAACGGAGGTTGGATTACACTAACTAATAAAACGGAATTGCCCATTTCGTCTGAAAAAACCAATGATTTTTTGAATATGATTGATAAAATTTCGAGATAAGTTATACTTCATTCATTTTAAAACCTATACTTTGTAAATCGTCCCAAAAATTTGGATATGATTTAGAAACAACCTCAGCATCTTCAATTATAATTGAAGTTTTTAAAGCTAAAGGCGCAAATGCCATTGCCATACGATGGTCTTGATAGGTTTTAATCTTTATATCAGAATTAATTTTTAAAGATTTTTCTAAAGTTAAACTATCATTAGTAACAGAAATATTTGCACCTAATTTTGTTAATTCAACTTGTAAAGCTTCTAATCTATCGGTTTCTTTTATTTTTAAGGTATGTAAACCTGTAAGATGACAACTTATTCCTAGTCCGAAGCAAGTTACGGCAATGGTTTGGGCAATATCCGGAGAATTATTCAATTGATAATTGACAGTTGATAATTGCTTCGCCTGTTCACTATCGTTCGAGTGACAATCACTGACTTTTTGAATTGTAATTAAATTATTTTCAAAAATTGTTTGAACGCCAAAATCCTTATAAATTTCTGCTAATACGGAATCTCCTTGTAAACTATTTTGCTTGTAATTTGACAATGTGATTTGTGTCCCAATTTCTGACAGCGCGATTATGGAATAAAAATAAGAAGCGGAAGACCAATCAGATTCAATTGATAATTGACAATTGATAATTGATGGTTTTGGTTTTACCGTGACAACATTTCCCAAGAAAGAAGTTTCAATTTCTAAATCATTAAGTAAAGCCAAAGTCATTTTTATGTACGGAACAGAAGTAATCTCGCCAACTAGCGTTAGTTCTAATCCGTTTTCTAATTTTGGTGAGATTAATAAAAGTGCCGAAATATATTGGCTGCTTACATTTGCAGGAAGTGACACTTTATTTTGAGTAATTATTTTTCCTGTTATTTTTATAGGTGGAAAACCTTTGTTTTCTAAATATTCAATTTCTGCTCCAAGTTGTTGCAAAGCTTCGATTAGAATTTTTATTGGTCGTTCTTTCATTCGAGAGGAACCCGTCAAAATAATTTCTCTACCTTCTTGCATAGCAAAATAAGCCGTTAGAAATCGCATGGCGGTTCCTGCATGATGGATGTCGATTACACTTTCATTCGAAATTAATGTTTTAATCATAACTTCCGAATCATCTGAATTAGAAACATTTTCTAAAACTAAGTTTGGATACAATGCTTTTAATAATAACAATCTATTGGTTTCGGATTTCGAACCAGAAATTTTGATTGACGATTGTAATTTGCAAATTGATTGATTGAGTTTTAGATTCATGTTCATTTTTTTGTCATTTCGAGGAACGAGAAATCTCACTAAC
>NZ_JAYSSZ010000244.1:0-2910 GCF_043720215.1 Flavobacterium sp.
AACAATTTGTAATTTAAAAGACATACTGTAGTCTTTTTGGGTACGCTTTACATAGCGAGGTTCCTGGGTGTTTTCCATAACGATGAATTTATGTATCGCCATTTTAGGACAAGACATTAATACATAAAAAAAAGCACGAAAGGCACAATTTATTTTTGTGAACTTCGTGCCTTTAGTTTCTTATTTAGTACTTAAGAAAACTACTCTTCCTTTTTTCTTTCGACTAAATATTCATTTAATTTTTTTCCGTATTTAGATCTTGCTACTTTGGGTGACATCGATTTTGCAATAGTATCTAGGTATTTAATATTTATATCATAAATATCAGTTAAAGCAATATAGGGCGCTACTTCATAATTACCGTTTGTCATGGCAAAGTTTCCAGCATATAAATACCTGCGTTTTAAGAGAGCATCTTGCTTTTTAGTGTTCTCTTCAGTATTATTTTTTTTAGCTTTTAATGCTAACAGTTCATCTTTTAAATATTCTAGTTGTTGGTCATTAAATTTGGAAATAATGTCTTTGTATTGCTCATAGAGTTCCTGATTTTTAGAACCTGTAATTTTAGCTTTAGCTAAGAAAAATTCTAAATCAGTATCAATATTCATTTTACCCGGTTCTGCAAAGAAAAGTAAATTATTATCGATAGAGTTTGAAACACCACGATCAAGAAATAAGTACAACATTTCTGGAGAATCAAGTTTTATAGTACTTTCGAAAGTAGATTTCCCATTAAGAATTATACTATCAAGAACAACTAATGTAGTGTCTTGAACTCTTTGAATATATAGTTTTCCTTTTTTTAGTCCTTTTATATTTCCAGTAATTTCTAAAGTATCTGTTGATTTTTTTTCTTCACCACAAGAAGTAAGTATTGTGATAGATAATAGTGCAATAATTATTTTGTTCATCATATTTTAATTTGCCGCAAAATAATAAAAAAATCCTCAATTTGCAGTACAAAATGAGGATTTATATTTTTTAATAATCATAATACATTAAAGATGAATACCTCATTTTTTTATTTTTTTGAAAACAGATTTAAGAACACAGAATAATTTATTTAATTTTTTTGAATTTCTTAAATCTGTGTTCCTGTTTTTTCCTGAATGCTAAATCTCCTTAACCGTATTCATAATCGTTCCAATTCCTTCCACAGTCGCTTCTACCACATCACCATCGTACATCCATTCTTGTGGATTTCTTCCTGCGCCAACTCCAGCAGGTGTTCCGGTTGCGATAATATCACCTGGTTCTAAAGTAAAAACAATACTTAAATCTTCAATCAAATCATTGATGTTAAAAAGTAGAAATTTGGTATTAGAATTTTGTTTTTCTACACCATTCACTTTTAAAGATAAATTCAAATTGTGTGGATTTTCAATCTCATCTTTTGTTACTAAATACGGACCCATTGGCGCAAAAGTATCTTGACCTTTCGAAACAATCCATTGTCCTTCTCTACGACAATCACGTGCTGAAATATCATTAATTACAGTATAACCAAAAACATAATCTAAGGCATTTTCTTTAGGAACATATTTTCCTTTTTTGCCAATCACAACAGCTAATTCAACTTCCCAATCTAATTGTTCGGTTAATTTAGTGTTTTTTATAATGTTAGTATTTGTTCCAGTTACAGTCGTCGTAGGTTTAGAAAAAATAATTGGTTTTGTAGGCAATTTCCCAGTAGTGTCTAATGTTCTTGCGCTTTCTGCCACGTGTTCGGTATAATTTAAACCAATGCCAATGATATTTTTTCGTGGTTTTTCGATAGGAGCGAGGATGATTATTTCGTCGATAGCATAACTAATTTCATCCATTTGTTTTTGATTTGTTTCTGAAATCAAATCATTTATTTCTGCAATTACTTCAAATCCCATGTCTATTAATTCTAACATGTCATTTGGTAACGGAAAATTAGATATTTCTCCAAAATCTTCCATATCAACAACTTGATTGTTATGAATAAATCCTAATCTTGGCTCAGTTTCTGATGTTTTGTATGTAAGTAGTTTCATATTAATGTATTTAACCGCAAAGAGCGCAAGGATTTACGCAAAGTTCGCAATATTTTTTTATTGTTATTGATTTTTGAACTTGATATTGTTATTGTACTTGTTGATGTCCGTTGTTTTCTTCTAACTCTCTTGATTGAAATAAACCTAAAGATTTAATTACTGGTAAATCGTTAAATTGAAATAAACAAGCATCTTCTGTTTCAGATAAATTGTGATGTTCGTGCCAAGCCCAAGAAGGCACACAGAAAATATCTCTTTCTTTCCAATCGTAACGTTTCCCATTAATGATAGAATAACCTTTTCCTTTTGCACATTGATATACAAATGAACCCGTGTGTTTGTGTGCTTTTCCTTTGAATCCAGCTGGTAATAATTGCATCGCTGCTCCCATAGTTTGCATGACGTGACCGCCAGTTAACGGATTCGAATATTGCATAAAAATTGCATCAAACGGATTGACTTCTGATGCTTTTTGCGTTTCTAAAAGTGCTGGATAAACGTTCTTCCAAGAATATTTAAATAATGGCGAATACGATTTGTCCCAAGTTTTATCTGCTGGAAGTAATCCGGCACAACCATAAACGATTGGAGAATAATTTAACGGATTTACTAAGGGTTGTTTGCCATCGTATACTGCATAATCATTGGCTTCTAAAGCATTTACCAATGGAATATCTAAACCATCTTGCCAAATACATGTTTTACCATTTTCAGTAACACCGTGTTCGTGCCATGTTGAATTAGGCGTAATCACGAAATCATTCACTTCAAAAGTAATTTTATTTCCATCAACCACAGTATAACCGCCTTCTCCTTCCATAATGAATCGAAGAGCTGAAGCTTTATGTTTATGCGCTGAAGTACTTTCTCCAGGACGAGTCACTTGAAT
>NZ_JAYSSZ010000245.1:0-7776 GCF_043720215.1 Flavobacterium sp.
AAGACATACTGTAGTCTTTTTGAGTACGCTTTACATAGCGAGGTTCCTGGGTGTTTTCCATAACGATGAATTTATGTATCGCTATTTTAGGACAAGACAAAATTAATACAAAAAAAAGCTCCAGTTTTTACAGGAGCTTTTTTGTTTGTGTATAATTATACTAAAATAGTCTAGTTTACATTTGTCTAATTTGTTTCAGCTTTTCTTTCCAAGTAGCTAATTCTTCTTTATGACGTTCGATACTTTTCATTACTTCAAGCACCATAGGATTGTCTTTTTTAGCTTTAGCAAAAAACTGAATGTTGTTTTCTAACTGGAAAATTTCATTTTGTACTTCTTCTACTTTTCTAATCAAGAAAATTTTCTCATTATCAATTTTTCTAGTATCGTTCAATTCTGACAAACTATCCATTCTATTGCTAAAACGCATCATGTCAGTATCTTTCTTACTCAAGCTTAATTTTTCAAAAAGAACATCTAGTATTTTGTTAAATTTCCCCTCAATATGACGTCTTGCAAAAGGAACTTTTCCAATACTTTTCCAAGCTTCAATATGCACTTTTATAGCATCAAGGTCGGTTTTGTGATCGCCAACTAATTCGAATGATTTTAGCGTTTCCAAGTATTCTTTTTTCTTTTCGAAAGCAGCGACTTCCACTTCTTCATTCTCATTTTTCTCAGCATGCAATCTGTCAAAATAATGATTGCAAGCCTCTTTAAATTCCTTCCAAACCGAATCAGAATATTTTTTTGGTACATGACCTATTTGTTTCCATTCCTCCTGAATTTTCTTCATGATAGGAGTCGAAACATTAAAATCAATGTTGTCTTGTAATTCCTTTGCACGAGCAACCAATGCATTTTTCTTATCAAGATTGCTATTTTGATCTTTTTTTATGTCTTTATAAAACGAATTTTTATGCACATTAAAATTACGAACAGCCGTTTTAAATTCGCTCCAAGTTTGCTCGTTTACTTCAGTAGGAACTTTTCCAGCACTAAAAAAACTAGCACGTAAAACTTCCACTTTTTCAACTTGCGCTTGCCAACCCGAATGAACTTCGATTTTTTCAGTTGCAATAACTTCAATAGCGGCAATAATTTCTTTTTTCTTAGCTAAATTCTCAACTTCATTTCCACGTTGATGTGCAAAAATTAGCTCACGTTTGTCGTGCATTTGTTTAGTCAACTCGCTAAAAGCAGTCCAGATTTCTTCACGATTTTCTCTAGAAACAGGACCAATATCTTCTTTCCAAATTTTGTGTAACGATTGTAATTCTCTAAACGCTTTCATCACATCAGCTTCGTTTACAAGTTCTTGTGCACGAGCAATTATTTTAAGTTTAGCTTCCAGATTGTGCTTAAAATCTATATCGCGAGCCTCACGATCTAAATGCAAATAATCATAAAAATTCTCTACATGAAAATGGAAATTATTCCAAACATGGTTGTATTTGTCTTTCGGGATAGAACCAGCCGTTTTCCAACGTTCTCTTAAATCATTAAATTGTTTAAGATTATCTTTTATGTTTTCGCCAGGATTAATCAATGATTTCAGTTCTTCGATTAATGCTAGTCGAGTTTGTAAATTCGATTTCAAATCAGATTCTAAACTCTTAAAATGTGTATTTTTCTTACTTCTAAAATTGCTATATAAAGAATCAAATTTCGCTTTTAACGGAAAATGATATTCAAATTCTTCAATACTATCTGGATTTTCATGAAGAAATTCTTCCTTTTTCTCCTCAATAAAATGGTTGTATTTCGATAAGAAAGCCGATTTTATTTCTTCCACATGGTTTTTTACAGCCATAATTTTTTCCGAAACCACAAGATTATCCAGTTCATGAACTAAATCGTCCATATCCATTGCCTCATAATTTTGCATCGGAATATCATGACTTTCACCAATCGTGGCGTCTTCACTGACTTCAGCATTCAAATTTTCGATTGTTTCAATCGCTTCATTAGCAGAATCTTGAACGTCTACTTGCGATTCGTGTACTTCATTTCCATCTACCTCAGGTAGGTTATCGTGTTGCTCTTCTAGCATGGTGCAGAATTTTTACAGTTATTATGACGCCGAAGTTACTAAAAACACACGAAAACTGAAAGAAAACTAATAGTAAAGTTATAAAAAGGCTTTTTTTTAAGAGCTATTTCCAGCTTTCGCCTTTATCCACGCAAAAAGGCTCTGGATATCGGCTCACACGGACGTAGTGAACTGGCGAAGCAATCTGGGCTAGAATCGTGATTTTTGGTAAATCGATATTTTTGAGTTATCATTGATACTTTAAGCAAAAAATGGAAACTAAATCACAAGATCACAATACAATAAACGCTCCTGAATCTGATTATTTATATATAAATCCCTCTCAAATTTCTAATTCAGGAGCTGGATTATTTACAGCGATAACCATTTATAAGGATGAAATAATTTCTCTTTTTAAAGGGGTTATTTTGACAGAAAGCGAAGCTAAAATTAAAGCTGAAAAAGGAAAGGATAAGTATTTTATAAACCTTTTAGACGGAACTATTATGGATTCGATGCCTGTGAAATGTTTTGCAAAATATGCTAATGATGCTGCAGGTTTTTCTAAATCTGATTTCAAAAATAATGCAAAAATAGGTCTTGATGAAACAGGTAATGTATGTTTAATTGCCACTCGAAAAATTAAATCAGAAGAAGAAATATTATGTAGTTATGGTAGAAGATATTGGGAAAAGCACAAATAATGGGATAAAAACTTATTCATTCCAAATTTCCCACGCTTTTTCTGCCTGAAAAACTAACATATCGTAACCGTTTTTTGTTATTGCTCCGTTCTCTTCTGCTTTTTTAAGAAATTTCGTTTTTTCTGGATTGTAAATCAAGTCGAAAGCAATGTGCTTTGAAGTAAAATATTGATACGGAATATCCGGAAATAAATCCGTTTTTGGAGCAGTTCCAATTGGCGTACAATTGATGATAATCTGATAATCATCAAAAGTCTTTGCATTTATTTGATTATAAGTAATTGTGTTTTCTTTTTCTTGACGCGATACAAAAAAACTTTCTATATGTAGTTTTTTTAACCCAAAAGCGACTGCTTTTGCAGCGCCACCAGTTCCTAAAATTAAAGCTTTTTTGTGATGCGTTAATAAAGGTTCTAGAGATTTATTAAAACCAAAATAATCAGTATTATCGCCAAATAATTTTCCGTTAGAAGAAATCCTAATGGTGTTTACGGCACCAATTTCTTTAGCATTTTCAGATAATTCGTCAAGAAAAGGTATAATTACTTCTTTATACGGAATGGTAACGTTAAGCCCAATTAGGTTTGGACTGTTTTTTAGGATTCTAGGAAACTCATCAATACTTTGCATATCGAAATTCTCGTAGCTAAAGGTATCATCAATTTTTTGATTCTTGAATTTAGTTGTAAAATAATTTTTCGAAAAAGAATAGCTTATATTTTTGCCTAGTAATCCTAGTTTTTTCATATTAAAATTGTCTGTAACCCAATAACAAGGTCTTGTTTTAACCACGAATTACACAAATTAAACTTCCTTACACCTGTGAACCCTATATTTTATTATTAATTTAATCATTATATTATTCATTAGTACGACATAAGTACAACAAATCAGAATCTTTTTACCACCTTATAAATACCTCTCTTTTTCAGTTGAGCCTTACGATTCATTGCTTGGTACTCTGCCAACCTTCCACAATAATATTGATGGGTTGCTTTTGCGAACCCATTCTGCAAAAGTAATTCATTTAAACATATTCCACTAGGCAAAATCACATAACCTAATTGTCTGTTCCAATAGTCATAATAATTAGCTTGCTCGGTAATGATTGTTACAGCCGTTTTTGGCGGTGCAACCGACAAAACGAAGTGTAGGGATTGCAAACCAAATTGCATTAATAATTGGGCAGGTAAACTGCTTTTCTCCTCGTCCTCTTTCATCTTCCTATTTAGTTTTACTTCCGGTGCATCTAAACCATAAAGACGAATCTCTTTTCTCATTTTAGTGAAACGATGGCTAATGATGATGCTATCTCCGTCAAGGACTTCTTCAATTTGCCAGTGAGTTTCCACTGTGTACGGTGCTTTTGCGTTGTATTGCATTGATATACAGTATTTTAAGTTAGTGGTATTCAAAGATAATAATTGAACTTTGTTTAAGCAATTGCAAGCAAATATTAACTTTTAAAAATTAGAAAAAATGGCAAGACAGAAAGGTGTTATTAAGTATGTTGGAACTCTTGGAGATATCCGACATTTTAAAATTAAAGGACAGGAAGGCTACTTCGCTGGAATGGTTGGCGGACCAACTGGCGACCAAGTTTTAACTGCTCCTGAATTTGAGAGAACCCGTGAGAATATGAACGAATTTGGCGCTTGTGCCAAAGCTGGAAAAGCGGTTCGTACTGGTTTATCTCAATTGATGAAACAAATGGCGGACAGCCAAGTTACTGGAAGATTAACTTCTATTATGAAGAAAATCAACCTTGAAGACCAAACCGAAGCGAGAGGTTACCGTAAAATTGAAATCAGTACCCAACGTAATTACCTAAAAGGTTTTGAGTTTGACAAAAACACTTCCTTTAACGGGATTTTCAACGCTCCGTTTTCATTAACGCATACGTTTGATAGAGAAAGTGGCGATTTAGTAGTTCCTGCTTTTAATCCTGCGAATTTGGTAAATGCTCCATCTGGTGCAACTCACTTTCGTTTGGTTACTTCGCTTTCAGTAGTGAGTGATTTTGAATACAATGCTACCACAAACAGTTATGATCCTATGGATGCTGATTTGAATGAGGTAAATGATATTCAATACAGTGGCTTTTTGGACTTGTACTCAGTCGTTCCTGCCACTACCATTACTGCACTATTACCTGGAGGAGCAATACCAACTGCAAATACTTCAGTATTGCAATGTCTAGGAATTGAGTTTTACCAACAAGTGGGAGCCAATTTCTACTTGTTTGCGAGTGGTAACTGCTTAAAAATTGAGGAGGCTTTTTAGTAAAAACTTCAGAAAATCTCTCACTAAAAATGAGAGATTTTTTGTTTAACATCAAATCGATAAATACTATGGAAACTAAAATAATAAGAGTAGCACAGGGCAAAGAAAGTACATTAAGCCAGTTGTATATCAACGGAATATTTCAATGTTATTTGTTAGAAGATAAAATTAGAGAAGTAAAAATTACTTCCGAAACTGCCATTCCAAAAGGTGTTTTTAGTTTAAAGTTGAACACTTACGGAGCTAAAAATGTACAATACAAAAAAGCATTAGGAAAGCTGCACGAAGGAATGATTGAAATTATAGGTTTACCTAATTTCAATTTTGTGTATATCCATACTGGAAACACTATCAAAGAAACTGCTGGTTGTCCGCTTTGTGGTTTTAGTTTCCAGTTTATTGATGGAAATTTTCAAGTTTCTCAAAGTATTGCAGCCTACAAAATGATTTATCCAAAATTAATGGCATTGGCAAAAGTTGAAAACAATAAAATAACTATTGAAAATAATTTTCAATTCTAAAGCCTCATCCGTCCTTTGGACACCTTCTCCAAAGGAGAAGGAAAAAGGATTTTAATTTTTTAACACAATGGAAAACATCAATAACATCACGGTACTTTTTGGCACACTAATCACTTTATTACTCTCGGTTGTGGCTTATTTTATCAAGCAATTACACACTGATTTTAAGAGTATGGAGAAAGATTTGTTTGAGGTCAAAACAATGGCTCTAATCATCAAAACCGAATTCAAAAGCGGTAACGATTTACTGAACCAAAAAGTAGAATATTTAGAAAAAAGAGTTTCAAATATCGAATTAACAATTATTAAAAATCAAGATTATGAAAAATAACAATTTGAATTTAGCAGAAAGAGTGTTGGCACCAACTCCAAAATGGTTTAAAATTCTTCGCACTGTTGGAATTGCTTTGGCATCCATTGGCGGTGTTATTATTGCTTCGCCTGTGGCTTTACCAGTAGGATTAGTTTCAGCTGCTGGTTATTTGGTTCTTGGCGGTAGTATTATTTCGGTGGTTTCTCAAACTGCTGTAAAATCGGAAGAAGAACCGAAAATAAACCCCTAAAAACGGTTAAAAAACCACATAGAAAGTCCCGTAATTAGGGACTTTTTTTGTTTTTAGTAGCTAACAAAAAGCAATTGCTTTGCTTTTCTTCTATTTATTTAAGTGGAGCAATCATATTGCTTTTATGCATTGGTTTGCTTGGAAATGAGGCGCAAACAAACCTAGTCCGATTGGACCAGGATTGTATTTTAATTTTCAATTATCCTCAAATTGATTTAAAGTAACTTCTTCAATTACTACTTCGGCACAAGAACAATATAAGCCGTAATATTTTGCAATATCAATGGCTTTATTTCGGCTGTCGAAAATTCCAAAAAAAATTCTTGATGCTTTGCTTTTCCAAGTATCGGTTTGATATAAAATAAATAGTGTCATAATAATAGGATTTTAAGGTTAAATAAAAAAATTAGCGTTTGCAATAGCGGTAAATAATGACTTTTCGTAAGTCGTTTATGAGATTGATGTTTTCGTGAAATTGCTTTTCTTTTTGTTCTAAAAGTTTGAGAGCTGCAACATTTTTTTGGTGCTGCTCGTGTTCCTCCATCATTAAATTGACTTTTGGATTGAATTCTTTTTTGAAATCTGGAAGTCGTAAAAACGAAATTACTGAACCTACTAAATGTTGGTACCAAAAATTCGTTTTCCATAAACTAAAAGCAATAAAATAAAGACTTTCGCAATCTTCATCGTTTTCAAAAATGATTACAAAGCTGTTAGTAAATGGCACTTTTTGGGGTTTACCGCTGTTCATCCCTTTGTTAAGTACAAATAAATGGGGTTTTGTGTAAATTGTTCCAACTTTGTGGGTTTTGATGATGAAATTCGTCATAACATTCGGCTTTAAAAATTGATTAGATTTTCAATTTTCCGCAGGTTTTCATTTGAAATACCAATGTGCCTCGCTACGCTCCGCCCATTAAATTTTTCAAAAGAAAAAAAAGAAAAAAAGAAAGCCGTCTGTTCAAGTGGAAGGTTTCAAAAAAGCAAGTTTTTCAGAAAAAATACTACCCTATACATCTACGGGAATGGGATTTTGTTTTTCAAATCGGAATGTTTTGCGAAACGGTAAGGGTGGAGATTTTTTCTGAAACCCGTAGGGCTTGAACTTGCTTTTTTGTAAACCTGTAACTTAACTTTGCTCTCTTTTTTTTTATTTTTTGTTTTGTTTCCGAATTCAAAATGTCATCGTTTAAACGAAATGTTCTTGATGAAGACGGAACTAAAATAAAAACTATCGTAGTGCGTGGGCAGCAGCTCGGGCAAGTGTGTGGTTTTTTTATTTGCTTACTGGAATGTTTCTGATTGCTTTCGTGATGGCTTGATGCCTTACTTTAGTCCAAAGTCATAAAGTCGAAAGTTTGAAAGTGGTTTGTTATGAAAACGCTAAAGCATCTGGCCAGCGTGAAAGCAATGACTACTTTGTTTCTGGCAAATAAAAAAAACATACTCTTGCTGGCTCTTTTGGTTTTGTGGGTGCCTAAATGTAATTATGAATGGAGAATTGTAAATTACGAATTGGGTTGTTATGGAAATGTGGCACTTACAAAAGCAATGAAAATACTACCGACTTAACGACAAAGAATATAAAATCATTGTAAAGTTCTTATGAAATGACAAATTGCTTTATAGTGTATATTTTGTTGTGAAATGGGATTAGTGGTTTGTGAAGGGTG
>NZ_JAYSSZ010000246.1:0-2898 GCF_043720215.1 Flavobacterium sp.
ACAAAACTACAAGCACATCAGTTAGAATATATAACAACGGTTAATCAATCTGCCAATATTCTTATGGAAGTTGTAAACGATATTCTTGATTTTTCTAAAATAGAAACAGGAAAATTAGAACTCGATTATCAGAAAGTAAACTTGTATGAATTAGCAAACCAAATTATAGATATCATACGATTTGATTCAGAACAAAAAAATATCTCCTTAAATTTAATAATAGATAGCGAAGTCCCTAATTATGTCTTTATTGATGCATTGCGTTTAAAACAAATTCTGCTCAATTTATTATCAAACGCAGTAAAATTTACAATCAAAGGAAAAGTAGAGTTGCATATTGTTGCAGAATCAAAAACAGAAACAAATATAAATCTTAAATTTTCAGTTATAGATAGTGGTGTAGGGATTAAAAAAGACAACCATAAAAAAATATTCGAACCCTTTTCGCAAGAAGACAATTCGACCACAAGAAATTACGGAGGGACCGGTTTAGGGCTCACCATTTCAAATAATATTTTGGGATTAATGAGCAGTAAACTAGAATTAATTAGTGGTATTAAAAAAGGAAGTAATTTTTATTTTAATTTAAACCTTGCCTATTATGAAAATCAAGACATAAATGATGTAAATGATTTTGAAGTTGAATTTGAAGATGTAACACAATATTATAAAGCCGAAGTGTTTAGTCTAGTAAAAAAAGTGCTTATTGTAGAAGACAATAAGATTAATATGTTATTAGCTAGAACATTAATTAAAAAAATATTGCCAAATGCTATAATTTCAGAAGCACTAAACGGAAGATTAGGAATAGAAAAATACCTAGAAGTAAAACCAGATATTATATTATTAGATATACAAATGCCAGTTCTAAACGGGTATGAAACAGCACAAGAAATTAGAATGACAGATTTCAAAATACCTATCATTGCATTAACAGCAGGAACAATAAAAGGAGAGAAAGAAAAATGCTTAGATGCTGGTATGAACGATTATATTTCGAAACCAATAATCAAAGAAGTTTTTGAAAATATGTTATTGAAGTGGTTACAATAAAAAGTAAAAAGTATATTTGTTAAAAATTAATAAACATTAAACTATGAAATGGACAGGAAGACGCCAAAGCGAAAACGTTGAAGATAGAAGAGGAATGTCTACAGGTGGTAAAGCAATTGTAGGAGGTGGAGCACTAGGAATTATCATTTTGTTGCTTAATCTTTTTGGTGGAGAAAATGCGCAAATGCTTACGCCAATGTTAGAACAAATGAATCAGCAACAAACATCTACACAAGCTGGAACTAGAGAATTAACAAGTGAGGAAAAAGAATTAGGAAAATTTGTTAATGCTGTTTTTGTGGATAACGAAGATATTTGGCAGAGAATATTTGATGAGAATAACATGGAATACCGCCAACCAAAAATAGTCTTATTTTCTGATGCAGTTGAAACAGCTTGCGGAAGTGCAACGGCAGCATCAGGACCATTTTATTGTCCAGGTGATGAAAAAGTGTACATGGATATGACATTTTTTAATGAGCTACAAACGCGTTTTGGGGCAAAAGGAGGGGATTTTGCTATTGCTTATGTGATTGCTCACGAAGTAGGACATCATATTCAAACAGTTTTAGGAACATCTAATAAAGTAAGACAGTTGCAACAAAGTAGGAGCGAAGTAGAAGCAAATAAACTATCGGTAGCGTTAGAGCTTCAAGCTGATTTTTATGCTGGAGTTTGGACAAAATACAACCAACAAAATCTGGATATTGATGATATTGACGAAGCATTAAGTGCTGCACAAGCAGTTGGAGATGATGCAATACAAAGTAGAACTCAAGGACAAGTAGTTCCAGAATCATTTACCCATGGTTCGTCAGAGCAACGTAAATATTGGTTTATGCGTGGTTATAAAACGGGTGATATTCGCCAAGGAGATACTTTTGCAGAAATGAATTAATTATAACAAATACTTCTAAATTAAATTATTTACAAATAAAGAAAGTCCCAATCTAATTTTAGATTGGGACTTTCTATTTATTTCAAATAAAGTTCAAAACTAAATATTTTTAGCTTACCTACCTTTTCATTTTAAAAAACAAACCCAAATTTCACTAATTTTCACGAATTAATTAGTAAAATTTGTATTAGACTTATTCTACTCGTTTCAATTCTATTTTTTCTGGAGCATGAAGAACCATTGGGAATTTTTCCACTTTTACTGAGCTACTATCTAAACCAAAAGCTTGTTCTTCAGATAAAGAGAATTTTTTAATAAAGAAATACGTATTCATTACTAATTTTTCGTGCCAATGCATAAAACTATCGTTCGATAAGAATTTTTCAGACAAAACAAATTTAAAGTCTCCAATAATATTGTTTTTACTTAATGATTCGTAACGACTTGTAATATCTACTTCGCCTTTACTAACCATGTCTTTTAGAACTTCTTTAAACATCAGGTTAATTTTTGTAGGCTCTCTAAATCCTAAATTAAAATCTACACGATAAATATCGTCTTTAATAATTTCTACAACTCTATATTCTTTTTTGTAAGGTTCATTTGTAATATTCACATGTACAAACCAGTACAAATCGGCTCTTTTAGGTCTTTTTTGTAGTATAGAGTACATTACTTTTTCCTCAATTTCATCGGCACGATTTGCATTTGTCATATAGACTAAATGTGTTGCATATTTCGGTATAGATAAATCGACACTTAACTCAGCTAAAACTTTTTTGTAATGATCTATTTTTACAATTTTTGTATAATTTTTACTAATTTTTTTAGCTGTAAACCATATTGCCATCACAAAAATTAACACCGCAGCTATAATGATTGTTACATAACCACCATGAGGAAATTTATCTAAACAAGCTATTAAGAAACTAAACTCAATAATTAAG
>NZ_JAYSSZ010000247.1:0-2882 GCF_043720215.1 Flavobacterium sp.
GAAAAATAAAAGTAAAGTTAAAAGAGTTTTCGTTTTCATAGTTTTAACTATTCAAAAACCAAATACTTCCGTTTAAAATAGTCGCAAAACTTACCCAAACCAAATAAGGGATGAGTAATTTAGCAGCATAATTATCTACTTTATTAAAAGCTCTGATGGTTTCAAAAATCATCAACCAAAGCAATAAAATTTCTATTAAAGCTAGAAAAGGATTACATAAACCAAAAAATAAAATTGACCAGATTGCGTTTAGAGCTAATTGAATTCCAAAAAGAAGCATAGCGTTTTTGATGATGTCTTTGCTTTTTCGACTCTTGCTGGGGTTACTCCAAATAATTGCAAAACTATAGCCCATTAGAATATATAAAATAGTCCAAACAGGAGCAAAAATCCAACTTGGCGGATTAAAAAAAGGTTTTTTAAGTGTTAAAAACCATGTATCAACAGACGAGCGCGTTGCAAAACTCGATAAAAATCCAATAAGTACACAGACTGAAATGGAGAGGATGATTTTAGTTAAATTAGCTTTTTTCAAAATGGTTGGTAAATTAGATTAAACAAATAAATAATAATCTAATTTAAAAAGCAACGAATTGGCAAAAAAAGTATCTTTGTTAAAATTTTTAAAATATGATTTCTGAAAAAGATTTTGTGATAAAAAATCAAGATATTACGCTAAAAAATGGAAGTTTCGAGTGGAGTTCGCCCAGTAATATTGCTTTAGTTAAATATTGGGGAAAGAAAGAAAATCAAGTTCCAGCAAATCCTTCTATAAGTTTTACGCTGAATAATTGTAAAACAATCACAAAGTTAACTTTCGTTAAAAAAAATAATGAGGATAAATTTTCATTTGATTTGTTATTTGAAGGAAAACCAAAAGAAGATTTTAAACCCAAAATCCAAAAATTTTTCGAACGAATTGAAGTTTATTGCCCGTTTCTAAAAGAATTTCATTTTACAATCGATACTCAAAATACTTTTCCTCATAGCTCGGGAATTGCTTCTTCTGCATCAGGAATGGCGGCTTTAGCCATGACTATTATGAGTTTAGAAAAAGCTTTAAATCCTTCAATTACTGAAGAATATTTTTACCAGAAAGCCTCTTTTCTAGCTCGACTAGGTTCAGGAAGTGCATGTAGGAGCGTAAAAGGTAGCGTTGTGGTTTGGGGAGAAAACGATTCAATTGTTGGAAGTTCTGATTTATTTGGAATCGAATTTCCAGCAATAATTCATCAAAATTTCAAAAACTATCAAGATACTATTTTATTAGTAGATAAAGGTGAAAAGCAAGTTTCGAGCACCATTGGGCACGATTTAATGCACAATCATCCTTATGCTAGCAGAAGATTTGAGCAAGCACATGAGAATTTAGCTAAAATAAAAACGATTTTAGAAAACGGAAACCTTGAGGAGTTTATAAAAATTGTAGAAAGCGAAGCCTTGACTTTGCACGCTATGATGATGACTTCGATGCCTTATTTTATTCTGATGAAGCCAAATACTTTGGAAATCATTAATAAAATCTGGAAATTTAGAAATGAAAACAATATTCCAGTTTGCTTCACGTTAGATGCTGGAGCGAATGTTCATGTTTTGTATCCTGAAAATAATAAAGAAATAATTTTGCAATTTATTAAGGACGAATTAGTTGGCTATTGTCAAAATGGTCAGTACATTTGTGACGAAATTGGATTTGGAAGTCAATTGATTTAATTTGTATATTTATATTCTGAAAACAAAAAATAAATGAAAGGACCATTGTTTTACTCAAAAATATTACTTTTTGGAGAATACGGAATTATTCGTGATTCAAAAGGATTGTCTATCCCTTATAATTTTTATAATGGCGCGCTAAAATCTGACGAAAATCCTTCCGTTGAAGCTATAAAGTCGAATCAAAATCTGAAAAAATTAGCCTCTCATTTAGCAACACTACAAGAAGAACAACCAGGATTAGTAACCTTCAATTTAGAAAGTTTAAATAGCGATATAGAAAGCGGAATGTACTTTGATTCTAGTATTCCACAAGGATATGGAGTAGGAAGTAGTGGTGCTCTTGTTGCAGCAATTTATGATAAATATGCTAATAATAAAATCACAGTTTTAGAAAATCTAACACGTGAAAAATTATTAACACTTAAAAATATTTTTTCTCAAATGGAAAACTTTTTCCACGGAAAAAGTTCGGGATTAGATCCATTAAATAGTTATTTGAGTATTCCAATTCTAATAAATTCTAAAGATAATATTGAAGCAACAGGGATTCCTACTCAAAGTCTTGACGGAAAAGGAGCAGTTTTCTTGTTAGATTCTGGAATTGTTGGAGAAACTGCGCCAATGGTCAATATTTTTATGGAAAGCTTAAAAGAAGAAGGCTTCCGAAAAATGCTAAAATCACAGTTTATAAAACACACTGATGCTTGTGTCGAAAATTTCTTGGGTGGTGATATAAAATCATTATTTGCCAATACAAAGAAACTGTCTAAAGTGGTTTTAAATAATTTCAAACCCATGATTCCAGAGCAGTTTCACGGATTATGGCAACGTGGAATCGATTCAAATGATTACTATTTAAAACTTTGTGGTTCTGGCGGTGGTGGTTATATTTTAGGGTTTACACAAGACCTAGAAAAAGCAAAAATGTCATTAAAAGATTATAAATTGGAAGTAGTTTATCAGTTTTAAGACTTTTAAACTTTATGATTTTACAACTTTCAACTTATAAATGTTAACACGCAAATCAAAATTACTACTAATCAAAATCCTCAGTTTGTTTTCTGTGGTGCGTGGTTATAATATTCCAGTAGTAGTTTTAGCACAATATTTATCCTCTATATTTATCCTTTCGCCCGAAAAAAGAGCACTCGATGTTATTTTAGATT
>NZ_JAYSSZ010000248.1:0-7578 GCF_043720215.1 Flavobacterium sp.
CCAGCCGTAGCTAAAGCAGCTATGGAAAGTGGAGTTGCGCAAATAGAAATTACCGACTGGAAAAATATAAAGAAGAATTATTAGAACGACTAGGTTCCGATAACAAACTGGTTCGTTTGTTAGCAAACAGAGCTAAAACCGATAAAAAACGAATTATTTTTGCCGAAGCCGATCATTTAGATGTGTTGAAAGCAGCTCAAATTGTTCACGAAGAAGGTATTGGGATTCCAATTTTATTAGGGAATAAAGAAATAATTTTAGAACTAAAAGAAGAAATTGGTTTTGATGCTGAAGTAGCTATTTTTGATCCCAAAACAAAAGAAGAAGATGTTCGCAGATTGCGTTATGCTGAAACCTATTGGAAATCACGTCGTCGTAGAGGAATCAGCCTTTTAGATGCTCAAAAATGGATGCGAGAACGCAACTATTTTGCAGCTATGATGGTTAATGAAGGAGAAGCAGATGCTTTAGTAACTGGTTATTCTAGAAGTTATCCTTCGGTGGTAAAACCTATGATGGAACTTATAGGAAAAGCACCAGGAGTCACAAGAATTGCAACCACAAATATGATGATGACTGCTCGTGGTCCGATGTTTTTATCAGATACAGCCATCAATCCAAACCCAAGTGCTGACGATTTGGCAAAAATTGCTTTAATGACAGCAAAAACAGCTAGAATGTTTGGTGTAGAACCTGTAATTGCAATGGTTTCGTTTTCTAATTTTGGATCTTCAAGTTACGAAAGCGCTACGAAAGTTCGCGAAGCGGTTGCTTATCTTCATGCGGAATATCCAGACTTAATAGTTGATGGTGAAATTCAAACTGATTTTGCTTTAAATCCAGAAATGCTAAAAAGTAAATTCCCTTTTTCTAAATTAGTGGGGCATAAAGTAAATACACTTATTTTTCCAAATTTAGAATCCGCAAATATTACCTATAAAATGCTTAAAGAATTATATAAAGTAGATTCTATTGGACCAATTATGCTAGGAATGGATAAACCTGTTCATATTTTTCAGCTAGGAGCAAGCGTTGAAGAAATGGTAAATATGGCGGCAGTTGCGGCAGTTGATGCGCAAGAAAAAGAAAAAAGAATAAAACTTAATAAGAAAATAGAAGAGATTGTTTTAATAGAAGAATCAAGTAGTTAAGCTTAAATAATACTTGGAATTCGAGAAAATTAGTATATTTGGAGGTTTAGGATTTTATTTATGATAGCACACATTCAAGGAAAGTTAGTTGAAAAATCGCCTACTGAAGTTGTAATAGACTGTAATGGTGTTGGTTATCATGTAAATATTTCGTTGCATACATATGGTTTGTTACCCTCAACAGATTTCATAAAACTTTTTACACATTTAATAATTAAGGAGGATAGTCACTCATTATTTGGTTTTGTTGAAAAATCTGAAAAAGAAATTTTTAAATTATTAATTTCTGTATCAGGAATTGGAGCAAATATTGCTCGAACGATGTTGTCATCTATCGAACCAAAACAAATAATTAATGCTATTGGTTCTGGTGATGTAGGAACGATTCAATCTATAAAAGGAATTGGAGTAAAAACGGCACAAAGAACAATACTTGATTTGAAGGAAAAAGTGTTAAAACTATATGATTTAGACGAAGTTTCTATGTCACAAAGCAATACAAACAAAGATGAAGCGTTATCTGCATTAGAAGTATTAGGTTTTGTTAGAAAATCAGCTGAAAAAGTAGTCGAAAAAATTGTCGCAACAATGCCAGATGCAACTGTAGAAACTATTATTAAACAGGCTTTAAAAAATTTATAATCGTTGAGACAATTTAGTTTATATAATTCCAATTCATTTTTTAAAAAGAGTATTTTCATACTGCTTTTTTTCGTTTCGATGACTGTTAATGCACAAGTTGTAGAGTCTCAAGATACCGTAAAAGGATATGATACAGGAAAATTAGATCTTCCTAACCCCAATAGTATTCTAGAATCGTATTCTTATGATCCGGTTACAGATCGTTATATTTATACCAAAACATTCGAAGGATTTAATATCAATTACCCAATTGTTTTAACGCCAAAAGAATATCAGGAATTAATTTCTAGAGAAGCGATGCGTGAGTATTTTCAGAAAAAATCTGATGCAATCGATGGAAAAAAAGAAGCAAGTAAAGATGCTAAAAAAGATTTATTACCAAGATATTATATAAATTCAGGTTTTTTCGAATCAATTTTTGGAAGCAATACTATCGATGTAAAACCTACCGGAACAGTTGAAATCGATTTAGGAATGCGTTTTTCCAAACAAGACAATCCATCTCTTTCTCCAAGAAACAGAAAAACTACCACTTTCGATTTCGATCAACGAATCGGTTTAAGTTTACTAGGAAAAGTAGGAACACGACTAAAAGTAAATGCAAATTATGATACTGAATCTACTTTTGCCTTCCAAAACCTTATAAAATTAGAATTTACACCAACGGAAGATGATATTCTTCAAAAAATAGAAGTGGGTAATGTGAGTATGCCGCTAAATAGTACCTTAATCCGTGGAGCGCAAAGTTTGTTTGGTGTAAAAGCACAATTTCAATTCGGACGAACTACAGTTACAGGAATTTTCTCGGAGCAAAAATCTCAAACAAAAACAGTAACATCTGAAGGTGGTGGAACGATACAAGAATTTAGCCTTTTTGGATTAGATTATGATGCCGATAGGCACTTTTTCTTGTCGCAATATTTTAGAAACAAATACGACTCGGCACTTAGAAATTATCCAGTTATAGATTCTAGAGTGCAAATTACCAGAATGGAAGTCTGGATTACAAACAGACAAAATAGAGTAAATACCTCTCAAGATGGTAATAATTTGAGAAATATAGTGGCGCTGCAAGATTTAGGAGAATCTAGACTTACTGGATTTTTAGATACTGAGATTGTTGGAATAACAGCGCCAGTATCCTTTTTTAATACACCCGCAGATACACCTTCTAATAATGCGAATAATGATTTTGATCCTGAAAAAATAGGACAAGCAGGCAGTAATTTAAATCCATTAATTAGAGAAATTGCGACTGCAAGTCAAGGATTTGTTGGAGTTGCGCCAGCTCCATCTGAAGGAACAGATTATGCTAAACTTGAAAACGCAAGAAAATTAACACCAAACGAATATAATTTCAATCCACAATTAGGTTATTTGTCATTAAATCAGCGACTAACTAATGATGAGGTTTTAGCTGTGGCTTATCAATACACAATAGGAGATCAAGTCTATCAAGTGGGAGAATTTGGAACCGATGGTGTGGATGCGACTAATGTAAATGGTACTACTGGAGTTCCTACAACACAAAGTTTGATTCTTAAAATGCTAAAAGGAAATTTAGCCAGTGTGACCAAACCAGCTTGGAAATTGATGATGAAAAATATCTATCAAATTCCCGGTGCGTACCAACTAGATCCGAAAGATTTTAAATTCAACATCTTATATTCAGACCCAGCACCATTAAATTATATTGATTTGGTTTCGCCTTTGCCAAGCCCAGCAGATTTAGTAACTAGAACACCATTGTTAAAAGTTTTTAATGTTGATAAATTAAATTTTAATAACGATCCACAAAATAACGGAGATGGTTTCTTCGATTTTATTCCAGGACTTACTGTTGATACTCAAAACGGACGAATCATTTTTACAACAATAGAACCTTTTGGAAAACATTTGTTTGAAAAATTACGTTCGATTCCTGGGGAAGACTATAATGGAGGTAACTCTATTGGAGGTGTTTATAATGCCAATCAAACTAAATATGTTTTTGGAAGTTTGTATACCAAAACCCAAGCACAAGCATTACAAGAAAGTGATAAAAACAAGTTTCAGCTGCGAGGAAAATTCAAATCTACAGGCGGCGAAGGCATTTCTCTTGGTGCTGCAAACGTTCCTCGTGGTTCAGTTGTAGTTACCGCTGGCGGAAGAGTTTTGCAAGAAGGAATCGACTACAGTGTCAATTATCAGGCTGGAAGAGTTCAAATACTTGACCCATCATTGCAAGCTTCGGGAATACCTATTGAAGTTTCTGTCGAAAATAATGCTGTTTTTGGCCAGCAAACTAGAAGGTTTATGGGAGTTAATGTCGAGCACAAGTTTTCGGATAAGTTTCAAATTGGCGCAACCTTGCTTAAAATGACCGAAAGACCATTTACCCAAAAAACAAATTACGGTCAAGAATCTATCAATAATTTAATTTATGGTGCTAATGCTAACTTTTCTACTGAAGTGCCTTTCTTCACCAGATTAGTTAACAAATTACCTAATTTAGATACTGATGTTCCTTCTAATTTATCATTTAGAGGGGAAGTAGCGTTCTTAAAACCAGGAACACCAAAAGCAGATCAGTTTGAGGGTGAAGCCACCGTTTATGTAGATGATTTTGAAGGATCACAATCTACCATAGATATGAAATCTCCTCTAGCTTGGAGTTTATCAAGTACGCCAAAAGGATTTGAAGTTAATGCCCCAAATAATGTGATCTCCGACGGCTTCAAAAGAGCGAAATTATCTTGGTATTCGGTAGATCCAACTTTTTATACAGCTGATCGTCCAGCAGAAATAGATGATAATGATGTTTCATTAAACAATACTAGGAGAATATATAGTAGTGAGTTGTATCCTGACACGAGTATTGCTGTAGGAGAAACAACAGTTGTGCCTACATTAGATATGACATATTACCCAGCAGAACGTGGGCCATATAATTTTAATACAGCAGCAGTAGGTAATACTTTGCCAACACCTCAAAATAATTTTGGAGGTATAATGCGTTCTATATCTTCTACAAATTTTGAACAAGCAAATGTAGAGTATATTCAAGTTTGGGTTTTAGATCCTTATTTTGGGACGGCTAGTGATACAAACCCAGCCAATACAGGTAAATTAACATTCAACTTAGGAGAAATTTCGGAAGATGTTCTAAAAGATGGACGTAAATTATACGAAAACGGATTGCCAGCTGGAGGTGCAAATCCAAATGTAATTACTACCGATTGGGGAAAAGTACCAGCATCACAATCCCTAATATATGCTTTTGATACTGATGAAGCAAATAGAGCGCAACAAGACGTAGGTTTAAACGGATTGAATGATGCCGAAGAAAGTGCAAAATACCCAACCTTTGCTGGTAGCGATCCAGCACAAGATAATTACCAATATTTCTTAAGTGCATCAGGTTCAATTTTAGATAGATATAAAAAATATAACGGATTAGAAGGAAACTCTCCAGTAAACGTTTCGGATACGAATAGAGGATCTACCACAACGCCAGATGTTGAAGATATCAATAGAGATAACACTATGAATACGATTGATGCGTATTATAAATTTAGCATTGATATTAAACCAAATTTAGTTGTAGGGGATCAATATGTGTCTGATGTAAGAGAAACACAAGTTTCGCTTCCAAATGGAAATACAACTCAGGCTAGATGGATACAATTTAAAATTCCAATTCTAGAAGCGACGGCAGCAAATATTGAAGGAGGTATTTCTGATTTTAGATCTATTCGATTCATGCGTATGTTTATGTCTAATTTTTCAGACAAGATCACTGTTCGTTTAGGTGCTTTAGATTTAGTTCGTGGAGAATGGAGAAGATATAATAATACACTTCAAGCTACAGACGACCCAACAGATGACCCAACAGGGTTTGATGTTACAGCGGTAAATATAGAAGAAAACGGTTCTAGAACACCAATACGATACGTCTCTCCTCCTGGTGTAGAGCGTGAACAATTGTATAATAATAATTCGGTAATTAACCAGAATGAGCAGTCACTTTCGTTAAAAGTTTACGATAAAGCTAATCCACAATCAGGACTTGATGGATTAGAAGCAGGAGATTCTAGAGCGGTTTTCAAAAATGTAGATGTAGATATGCGTCAGTACAAAAAAATAAAAATGTTTTTGCATGCCGAAGCTTTGCCTACGCCTCCAGAAACAGCTCCTTTAGCAAGTGATGAAATGATTGCTTTTATTCGTTTTGGAAACGATTTTACGAACAATTTTTATCAAATAGAAATTCCGTTGAAAGTTACCGCTCAAAATGCATCTTCTGCAACTGATGTTTGGCCAGTAGAAAACGAAATCGATTTGCAAACAGCACTTTTAACACAACTTAAGATTTTAAATTTAAACGGAACACAACCTGTAGATGCTAACGGAATTTTCTTTCAAGATGCAACAGTATTAAATCCTTCAGCAAAAGCAGGAATGCGAGTAGGAATAAAAGGAAATCCTAATTTTGGGTTTGTGAGAACTTTAATGATGGGAGTAAAAAATCCGAGTATAACGCCTGGAGATTTTGTCCGTGGAGAAGTTTGGTTCAATGAACTTCGACTAGCCGATGTAGATAACGAAGGCGGAATGGCTGCTATTGCAAGTTTGGATACCAATTTTGCCGATTTTATGACACTTTCCGCTACAGGAAGAATGAACACCATAGGCTTTGGTTCTTTAGAACAAAGTCCAAACGAACGCAGTCGTGAAGACACCAAACAATATGATATTGTTACCAATATAAATCTAGGAAAACTATTACCTAAAAAATGGGGAATAAACCTGCCATTTAATTATGGTATTGGAGAAGAAATTATAACACCAGAATACGATCCATTTAACCAAGATATTAAGTTAAAACAATTGCTTGAAGTTACAACTGATGCCGAAGATAAAGCTGAATTTAAATCTCGTGCCATCGATTTCACAAAAAGAAAAAGTATTAACTTTATTGGGGTAAGAAAAGATCGTGGTGCCGAACAAAAACAGCATTTTTATGATCCGGAAAATCTAACAGTTTCCTATTCATTTAATGAAGTGGAACATCATGATTTCGAAATTGAAAATTTGGTTGACCAGCAAGTAAGAACGTCTGCAGATTATGCTTTTACATTTCAACCAAAACCATTAGAACCATTTAAAAATACTAAGTTTTTGAAGAAAAGTACCTATTGGAAAATGTTAAGTGATTTCAATTTTAATTACTTACCAACCAGTGTAAATTTCAGTTCGACCATTCTGCGACAATATAACAAACAACAATTTAGACAAATTGATGTGCAAGGAATTGGACTCGATCCATTGTACAAGCGTAACAATATGTTCAATTATAATTATGGGTTCAATTATAATTTAACTAAAGCATTACGTCTTAATTATACAGCAACAACAGCAAATTTGGTCAGAAATTATTTAGATGCTGACAACAATTCGATCGATAGTTTCACTATTTGGGATGATTATTGGAATATTGGTACACCAAACCAACACGCACAACAACTAACGGTAAATTATACATTACCTATAAATAAAATACCAGCATTAGCATTTATAAAATCGGATTATACCTATACAGGGGATTATTCTTGGCAAAAAGCGTCTTTATCTTTGCAATCTTTTGAGGCAAGCGATGGAATTACATACGATTTAGCCGTTTTTGAACATTGCGCTGTCGTTAAAGAATGGCGATTTTGCGGGTGCTGCGATTGAAATTGATCGACAAGCAATTGCACCGATTTGGAATGTGCGCAAAGCGCAGGTGTGGCAAGGTTTAGGTGAC
>NZ_JAYSSZ010000249.1:0-7573 GCF_043720215.1 Flavobacterium sp.
TACAGAATGGAAACGTATTAACGATTTCATTCATCAACATACGCAAACGAAAATCGGAATCCAATTAGGACATTCTGGAAGAAAAGGTGCGACGAAAAAACCTTGGGAAGAATCTTTTACGGGAACAAGTTGGGAATTACTTTCCGCTTCAGCAATTCCTTTTAACGAAAGTGGATTAACTCCAAAAGCGATGACTTTAGCCGATATGGATTTGATTACTTCTCAATTTGTTCAAGCTACAAAAAATGCCAATGATTCTAATTTTGACATGATTGAATTACAAGCACATCACGGATTTTTACTAGCTTCTTTCTTGTCTCCATTAACGAATACCAGAACAGATGAATTCGGTGGAAGCATCGAAAATCGATTGAAATTTCCATTACGAGTTTTCAACGAAATGCGAAACGCTTTTCCAAAAGAAAAACCCATGTCGGTTCGAATTTCAGCAACAGATTGGGCTGAAAACGGAATTTCAGAAGATGATGTAATAACAATTGCCACTGCTTTCAAAAATGCTGGTGCAGATATTATCAACGTTTCAACTGGAAATACAGTGGCCAATCAAAAACCACAAACAGGAAGAATGTGGCAAACACCATTTTCTGATACTGTGAGAAATACAGTTCATATTCCAACTGTAACGGCTGGTTATATTCAAGATATTGATCAAATAAATACGATAATTCTAAACGGAAGAGCAGATTTAGTAGCTTTAGGTAGACCATTATTATTAGATGCAAATTTTGTAAGAAATGCTCAAGCTTACGAACAATTTCAACAAACTGATATTCCAAATCAATACAAAATGGGAATTTCACATTTGTATCCGTTAAAAGCCTCTGAAAGAAAACAGGTTGAAGGAATGAAAAAAGCATTGAAACCAAAGAGTAATAAGAAGTAATTAGAAATTATGAAACATTACGAAGACAATTTCGCTCACAATAGTTTACCAAGTTTGGACATACAACCAGAATATAAATTCTTGGATTTACCACAATTTAATCGACCAGAAATGCTCAATTGTGTGGAAAAATTACTTGATAATCATATTACTGAAGGTCGTGGAAATACTATTTGTATTCGAACTTTCGAGGAAACTTGGACGTATCAAGATTTAAACGAAAAAGCCAATCAAATTGCACATGTTTTAGTTGAAGATTTAGGTTTAAAATCAGGAAATCGTGTACTGATTCGTTCTGCCAATAATCCAATGATGGTCGCTTGTTGGTTTGCAGTGCTAAAAGCTGGTGGAATTGTTGTCGCAACTATGCCTCTGTTACGTTCCAAAGAATTAACTACAATTATAGATTGCGCCGAAATTTCTCATGCTTTTTGCGATAGCGATTTAGCAGATGAAATGAACTTAGTTCAATCCGATTTTCTAAAAAAGGTTTGTTTTTATAAAAATTCTCCCGAAACTTCGGGATTAGAAAAGTTGATGAAATTTAAACCAAAAACCTTTCCTAATTACCATACCAAAGCGGATTCGGTAGCTTTAATTGGTTTCACTTCTGGAACAACAGGTTTGCCAAAAATGACTGCGCATTATCACAAAGATATTTTAAATATTTGCGAAGCTTTTCCTCAATATTCTTTACAACCAAATCAAAATGATGTGTTTGCTGGAAGTCCGCCCCTTGGATTTACTTTCGGTTTAGGCGGATTGGTTTTATTTCCCATGTATTTTGGCGCTTCCACATTTTTAATCGAAAAACCAAGCCCTGATTTACTATTAAAAACCATTGAAGAATACAAAATAACCATTTGTTTTACAGCACCAACTGCTTGGAGAATTATCACTACAAAAGTGAATGAATTTGATATTTCAAGTCTTCGTAAATGTGTGTCGGCTGGTGAAACGTTACCTTTAAAAGTCTGGCAAGATTGGTTTGATGCAACTGGATTAAAAATCATCGACGGAATTGGTGCTACCGAAATGCTACATATTTTTATTTCATCTAATGAAGAAAACATGAAACCTGGTGCAACTGGTATAGCAATTACTGGTTACGAAGCCAAAATTGTTGATGTAAATAGCAATGAAGTTTCAAGAAATGAACCAGGAAGATTAGAAGTTAAAGGAATTACAGGTTGTAAATACTTAAACCGAGAAGACAAACAAAAAGAATATGTAGAAAACGGTTGGAACATCACTGGAGATATTTTCCGCCAAGATGAAGAAGGTTATTTTTATTTTGTGGCTCGTGGTGACGATATGATTATTTCTTCGGGGTATAATATTGCTGCAATTGAAGTAGAAAGTGTACTTTTAACCCACGAAGATATTCTAGAATGTGCAGTAGTAGGATTACCAGATGAAGAACGAGGAATGCTAGTTTGTGCACACATTGTTTTAAAAGAACATGATAAAGCAAATGATGAATTAACTAAAGCTATTCAACAATGGTTCAAAGAAGTAGCTGCTCCATATAAATATCCAAGAGTAATTAATTTTGTAGATGAGTTACCTAAAACTGAAACTGGAAAAATTCAACGATTTAAATTGAAATAGACAAAATCACATATGAAAACAAAAACTATTTGTATAATTGGCTTGGCTTTTTTTGTTATGAGTTATATATTATTTTCCCAAGTTTCTCTCAACACTCAAAAACCAATTGACTTTGCACATTGGTTTAATTTAATTGGTGCAGTTTTATTAATTTCTTTTAATTTTGTTTTTCCAAAAAACACCCTAAATTCTATTGCTTCAATAATAACAACCATTGGAGTTATTGCTCATATTGGTTTGTGCGTGATTGATTTTATCTTTTGGAGTTTTGGTAATAACGAAATTAAAAGCGAAGAGTTAAGAATACAATTATCTAATACACCTTCAATTTTATATCCGTTTGTAATTGTTGGTCCATCTTTGCTTTTTATTGGTTTATCATTACATGCAATAAATTTAATTAAAGTTGAACCCATAAAAGTCATTATGGTAATCTTTGGTGCAATAGTCATAGGAGTTTCATTTTTTGCACTAAAAAATGGAATATTTATGCTTGTAGGTTGCCTTCTATTTGCTTTAGGTTTGGCGCTACTCCTTTATAGAAAAGATAAAAGCATTATTGATAATTTCATAAATTAATATTTCAAAAGTTAATACAATAATATGAGAAAAGCATTTTTAATAATAAGTATCACCATTCTTTCCTTAACAGGAATTCTAATTTACATCAATTGGAAATTTTCATTCTTACTTTTAATATTTATCCCACTAATAGTAATGGGATTATATGATATGTTTCAGTCCCAAAAAACAATCCGCAGAAACTTTCCATTACTGGGAAGAATGCGTTATTTACTAGAATCTATCGGACCCGAAATGCGTCAATATTTTGTTGAAACCGATTTAGACGGAAAACCTTTCAACCGTTTGCAACGAAGTATTGTATATCAAAGAAGTAAAAAAGAAAGCGATTCAATGCCTTTCGGGACACAACTTGATGTGTATCAAGAAGGTTACGAATGGATTAATCATAGTATTCGTTCTATTCCTTTTTCGCAAGTAAACGAAAACCCGAGAGTTCATATTGGATCATCTCAATGTACAAAACCTTATGAAGCTAGTTTGTTTAATATCAGCGCGATGAGTTTTGGTTCATTAAGTAAAAATGCCATTTTAGCGTTAAATAATGGCGCAAAACAAGGAGGATTTTATCATAATACAGGCGAAGGCGGATTATCTCCTTATCATTTGCAAGGTGGTGATGTAGTTTGGAATATAGGAACGGGTTACTTTAGTTGTCGTACACCTGACGGCAAATTTAACTATGACGAATACATAAAAAGAGCCACTTTAGAAAATGTAAAAATGATCGAAATAAAATTCTCGCAAGGTGCAAAACCTGGTCATGGCGGAATTTTACCCAAAGAAAAAGTAACCGACGAAATTGCAGCAATACGTTTAGTTTCTAAAGGTCAAGATATTTTATCACCACCAAGTCATTCAGCTTTTACAACACC
This sequence comes from Flavobacterium sp., assembly GCF_043720215.1. Taxonomy (GTDB): domain Bacteria; phylum Bacteroidota; class Bacteroidia; order Flavobacteriales; family Flavobacteriaceae; genus Flavobacterium. The sequence goes on from NZ_JAYSSZ010000249.1 coordinate 3,973, forward strand.
TTTAGAATTAATGGATTTTGTAAAATTACTACGAAAAGGTTCTGGCGGAAAACCAATCGGAATGAAAATTTGCATCGGCAATAAATCAGAATTTTTGTCTATTTGTAAAGCAATGGTCGAAACCCAAATCTTTCTCGATTTTATCACTGTAGATGGTGGCGAAGGCGGAACTGGTGCGGCACCACAAGAATATTCAGACCACGTAGGAATGCCTTTACGTGATGCTGTAGCCTTTGTTTATGATGCTCTAAACGGGTACGGAATAAAAGACCAAATCAAAATTATTTGTAGCGGAAAAGTTATTACTGGATTTGACATCATCAGAAATCTTTCTCTTGGTGCCGATTTATGTAATTCAGCACGCGGAATGATGTTTGCACTCGGCTGTATTCAAGCATTAGAATGTCACAACAATACTTGTCCGACAGGTGTTGCCACTCAAAATCCAGATTTAATGAAAGGATTAGTTCCCGAAGAAAAAAGCGTTCGAGTAGCAAGATTTCAGCACGAAACCGTAAAAAGCGCGATGGATCTAATGGCGTCAGCCGGAATAGATCATCCAGACAAAGTCGACCGATCGGTTGTGAGTACAAGAGTTCATCTTGGCAAAACACAAACTTTTGAAGAAACATATCCAGAAATAAAAACAGGCTCATTATTAGACGGAAGTACCGTTCCCAATGAACTTTTTAAAGTTTGGAAAAAAGCAAGCACAGATAAATTTTAATTTTTTTTAGGAGCTATTTCCCGCTTCCCGATAGCTATCGGGACGTTACAATCTTTTTTTCGGCGAAAAGCCTCAAAAAAGGATTTTCACTACTATCGGGGCTAAAACACAAAATATGAATCAACCCTTTATTAAACAAGAAAAAATCCGTTTCCAACATGTAGATTATGCAGGAATCGTCTTCTATCCACGATTTTTAGAAATGCTCAATTGTCTGGTCGAAGACTGGTTCGAAGAAGCCTTAGAAAGACCATTTTCTAAAATGCACGAAACCAACGGAATTCCTACAGTCGATTTAAAAATTCAATTCAAAAAAGCCGCTAGATTAGGAGAAATATTAACCAAAAAACTTTGGGTAAAAAACCTCGGAAGCGCCTCCATCTTATGTGGTTTTTCATTTGAAGACGAACAAGGAAAAACCTGCCTCGAAGGAGAAGTTACACTTGTAAATGTTGCTTTTCAAGAAAATAAAAACGATATCAAAGCAGCACCTTTTAATGAGGAAATGAAAGGAAAAATTTCAAATTACATCATAAACTAATGAACCAAAGGATTAAAGGCTTTGATTTGGCAAGAGCATATGCCATTTTTGGGATGTTCATTGTTAATTTTAATTTTAGCTTTGGATCCATTATATCTCCATCTGACAAAATCGGATGGTTTTTAAGCCTTTTTACAGGAAATTCTACCGCAATTTTTATCATTTGTGCAGGAATGGGAGTTTCATTAATGACTAATAAGTCTAATTTTAGTAAAGAAGATAAATCGATATTAAAATCTAAAATATTAAAACGTTCTTGGTTTTTATTTGCATTAGGTCTTTTGTTGTACAATTGGTGGCAAGGAGATATTTTACATTTTTATGGTGGATACATGCACTTTGCAGCGTTATTATTATTTATACCAAAAAAATATTATTTGTGGTTCGCTTTTCTTTCCATTGTAATTTTTTATATCCTATTTTTAATAATTCCCATTGAAACTGGTTGGGATTTTACAAATTATAATTATATAGATTTTTGGACACCAATTGGCTTTTTAAGAAATACCTTCTATAATGGGTGGAATTCGTTATTTCCTTGGTTCGCATATTTCCTTTTAGGAATGTGGTTAGGAAGATTAGACTGGCGAATAAAAAATACGAAAAGAAATATTTTTAGCATTGGATTAATTTTATTCATAGCCATTCAAATACTTCGACAATTTGCGAAAAACGGATATTTCAATTCATTCTGGTCTGATTTTATTACTGCTGAATATTTTCCTCCATTTTTACCTTTTATGTTAGTAACTATTGGTTTTGCATTTATGGTAATTTCAATTTGTATGTATATTGGTGAAAAATTTTCAAAAAACAATATTATAAATGCGCTACAAAAAACTGGACAAATGACTTTGTCTCATTATGTAATTCATTTAACTTTGGGAATGATTTTATTTGTTCAATTATCAAATAAACATTATCCAAATGGACTGATACAAACTGAGGATCCTGTTGCTTCTATTTACATTTTAATATATGCAATATCGTTCTTTTTTGTAAGTGTATTATTCAGTGTGTTTTGGAGTAAAAAATTTAAAAATGGACCTTTAGAAACTTTAATGAGAAAAATATCAGGATAAAAATTGACTTGATATTTAAAAAATATAATTATGGAATTCAAAAAATTTAAAGCAGCAACCGTTCAAACGTCCCCCGTTTTTCTAAACGTAGCAAAAACAATAGACAAAGCAATTTCATTTATCGAAGAAGCCAGTCAAAATGGAGCGCAACTTATTGCTTTTCCAGAAGTATTTGTGGCTGGTTATCCGTATTGGAATTGGGTCATGACACCTGTACAAGGAAGTAAATGGTATGAGGAATTATATAAAAACTCAGTCACAGTCGATGATACTGACATGAAAAGGCTGTATCAAGCTGCTAAAGACAATAACATTCATATTGTAATTGGAATCAATGAACGTGGACAAAGTTATGGTGAAATCTATAATACCAATTTAATCATTGATAATCAAGGAACTATTATAGGAAAACACCGAAAATTAGTACCTACTTGGGCAGAAAAACTAACGTGGACTTCTGGTGATGGTTCTTCATTAAAAGTATATAATACAGAAATTGGTCCTATAGGAACATTGGCTTGTGGAGAAAACACAAATACACTAGCTAGATTTACTTTGCTGGCACAAGGAGAATTAATTCATATTGCCAATTATATTTCGCTTCCAGTGGCACCACCAGATTATGATATGGCAGAAGCTATAAAGATCAGAGCTTGCGCCCATTCTTTTGAAGGTAAATTGTTTACAATAGTTTCGTGTTCTACTATTTCACAAGAAATAAAAGACGCTTTAAGAGAAGATGTACCTAATATAGACGAACTTTTAACACGTAAAAAATCTGCATTTTCTGGATTTATTGGACCAAATGGCGCTGTAATTGGCGAACCATTAATTGACGATGAAGGAATTGTGTATGCTGATATCGATTTAGAAAAATGTATCCAACCGAAACAAATGCACGATATACTTGGGCATTATAACAGATTTGATATCTTTGATTTACGAGTAAATATTGCACCAACTCGAAAAATTACGTTTATCGATAATCACGAGGAATTTAATAAAAGATAGCATTAAAATAGTATGGAAGATAAACATTCAGATGACCAAATTGGTCGTGCAAGAGTACAAGATTCGCCAGAATTAATCGCGTATTATGCAGAATTAGAAACGCTTGGAGCTGGTGCTTTATGGACAGTTGCCAATGATATAGAACCTTGGGAACCAAGAAGCTCCTCTGTTCCAATGCTTTGGAAATATGACGATTTACGTGAACTAGTGCTAAAATCATCAGAATTAGTTACGCCAGAA
>NZ_JAYSSZ010000250.1:0-7553 GCF_043720215.1 Flavobacterium sp.
TTAATGTTGCTTACAAGCCAGTAGAAATAAACGGTAGCAAAATGAAAGAAATTTTATACGGAATTAATGAGTAAGATTAAAAACAGCTTATAACTTATCCCCATAAGCTAAATAACCGATGGCTCGGATATGTTCAACGGTCGATAGCGCGGATTTGCAATCCGAGCCATCGGGTTGCAAATCCGCGCTATCTGGGAAAATAACGATGCATAACAGCTGTCACGAACTCATTGCGGTTTTACGGTAGCTTAATAATTTTTCATCACGAAAATTCATTATCTTGGCGGAAAGAACTCAGCTCGCTTTATTCCACAACGCGGCGTCGCAGCGAAACGTTAACTATAATGTTAAAAAAAACTCAAATGAAATACACTTATAAAAATACAATTGTCTCTATTTTATTTATTATTCTTACAAATTTTAGTTTTGGACAAACAAACGAAATTAAAATAACATTTATTGGAAACGCTGGTTTTCATATGACAGACGGAAATACGAATATTTATTTTGACTTTCCTTACAAATCTGGAGCATATGGATATATGACTTATGACGAAACTGAATTGAATAAAATTAAAGATAACTCGATCTTCATTTTTACACACAAACACGCAGACCATTATTCTAAAAAAATAGTAAAAAAATTAAACGGCAAAATTTACTCTGGTAGTAATCGAAAAAAAATAAGCAGACTTGAAAAAGATATTTCTGACTTCAAAATAAAGTCATTCAGAACAAAACATAGATTTTCATTTAACCATTATTCGTACATTATTGACTGGCATGGAAAGAAATTTTTTATTTCAGGAGACACAGAACACCCTGAAACTATTGGATTAATTAAAGGAATTGATTATGCTTTTATTCCTACATGGATTTTATTCTACGCCAAAGAAAAAAATATTACCATTGATGCAAAAACTAAAGTTTTGTATCATCTTTATCCAAATCAAAAAGTAGAAGAAAAACCAACTACTGATTTTATTATATTCGATAAACAAGGAATGAACATAAAATAGATTTGTGTTTTTTATTAAAAATTATTTAACAAAGTGTGAGGAAAAACAGTAAAATTTGTAAATCTATAAGAATTACTTTTGCTTGCAAAGTTTAGGATTACCAATAAATCGAATACATTAAAAGCTTATGAAAAAATCAATTATTTATATATTTCTAATTTCATTTCTATTACAAAGCTGTTATAGCTATAAAAATATAGATTTAAACAAAACTCCTTTATTAGTGGGAAAAAAATATAAAATTAAAAAAGATAATAAATTTGTAAAAGCCAGTTTAGTAGTTCTAAACGATAGTATAGCTAACTTCAAAATGGGAAGAGAAGAAAAACAAATTTCTTTAGTTGAGATTAAAGAGATCAAAGTAAGAAAAGTCGATCCAGTAAAAATAACTAGTCTTGTTGTGTTTCCTCTACTAATTGTTCTACTAATTGGAGACCAATTATCAAAATCACGCTCTTGGGAATACAACCCAAAAGGAAATACAAGTCCAATGTAAACTTATTTTAAAAACCAAAGACTTCTTTAATAGATTTAGACATTACAATAAAACAACAAACTATGAAAAATTCAATATTAATTTTATTCATCATTATGCTTGCAGGGCTGCTTCTCCCACGACACTTTTATAATAAAGTGTTCCATTTAAGGAATTGTGATTGAACAGTCGATCAGAAAATCATCAAATAGCAGTAGAGTAAAATTTAAATATAAAATGCAAAAAGCAGTTTTTGATAACTCCAAAAACTGCTTTTTTATTCTAGCTATAACTTATCCCCATAAGCTAAATCTCCAGCATCACCCAAACCAGGAATAATGTAATTTTTTTCGTTTAGTTTTTCGTCTAATGCAGCTACCCAAAGATGACAGTTTTTAGGTAAATTTTCTTCCAGAAATTTAATCCCTTCTGGAGCAGCAATAACGACTGCAATATGAATTTCTTTAGGTTTTTGTTCTAAATGTAGTTTATGCAAAACAGCCACAAGCGATTGACCTGTGGCCAACATTGGGTCTATTAAAATTAGATTTTTTCCTGCAAAAGAAGGAGCCGCTTGGTATTCGACTAAAATCTCGAAAGCATCATCATTGTTGTAATGATGTCTGTAGGCGGAAACAAATCCGTTTTCGGCACTATCAAAAAAGTTCATAAAACCAGTATGCAACGCTAATCCGGCCCGAAGAATAGAACACAAAACAACATTGTCTGCAATAGTCGTCGTTTTTTTTATTCCTAGTGGCGTTTGAACATCAATATCTTTATAGGACAAAGTTTTACTTAATTCATAGGCCATTATTTCACCAATACGTTCAATATTTTTACGAAAACGCATGCTGTCTTTTTGAATATTTACATCACGTATTTGTGCCAAAAAATGATTGAGAATACTGTTTTGTTCTGAGATATAATGAATGTGCATTTTATGAAAATTAGCCGTTAATTTGGTTTGATAAAGGTATAAAAAGTATATTTGTATTCAATAAAATACTAAAAAATATGTTTTCACAATTTGCCTTTCCCATTTTTGAACAAAGCATCAATGATTATCACAAATTTGATAACGTAGATCAACCCATAGCAAACCCGTATCCAAAAGAGAAAATAGAACATTTGTTGTATGCTAAAAACTGGGTAGATACTGTTCAGTGGCATTATGAAGACATTATTCGTGATCCAAATATAGATCCAGTCGAAGCTTTAGTTCTTAAAAGAAAAATCGATGCTTCTAACCAAGTTCGTACCGATATGGTCGAATATATTGATAGTTATTTTCTTCAAAAATACACTTCAGTAAATGTAAAACCATCTGCAAAAATCAACTCAGAAAGTCCAGCTTGGGCCTTTGATAGATTGTCTATTCTAGCACTTAAAATTTATCATATGAACGAAGAAGCAACTCGTGAAGAAGCTTCTGTAGAACATAGAGCAAAATGTCAAGAGAAACTAAATGTTTTGTTAGAACAAAAGAAAGATTTGACCACTGCAATAGATGATTTACTAACAGATATTGAATCTGGAGCTAAATATATGAAAGTATACAAACAAATGAAAATGTACAACGACGATGAGTTGAATCCTGTTTTGTATCAGAATAAGAAATAAACACCTATTTTGTCATTTCGACGAATGAGAAATCTCATTAAGTTTATGATTATGTGATTTCTCCTTCGTCGAAATGACAAATTTAATATCATTTTTTTGTCAAAAAAAATTAAACACATTCTAGTAATTCGGCTTTCAGCAATGGGAGATGTCGCCATGACGGTTCCAGTTTTGAGAGCCTTTGTTTTGCAACATCCTGATGTGAAAATTACGGTGGTTTCCCGACCATTTTTCAAACCTTTTTTTGATACAATTCCCAACATACATTTTTTTGGTGTTGATGTAAATAAAAAACACAAAGGATTCTTGGGATTAATAAGGTTGTTTTTCGATTTAAAAAAATTAAATATTGATGTTGTTGCCGATTTGCATAATGTTATTCGGTCTAAAACGATTAGAAAATTATTTCTTCTAATGGGAAAAATAGTAGCTGCTTCAAACAAAGGAAGAGCCGATAAAAAGGCATTAACAAGAGCTGAAAATAAAATTTTCAAACCACTAAAAACAATGTTCGAAGTGCATTGTGATACTTTTAAAAAATTAGGTTTTCCAATAGATTTAAGTAATCCCGTTTTTCCAAAAAGCGCAATTTTATCAGAAAAAACAATTTCAGTTGTTGGAAATAAAAATGAAAAATGGATAGGGATTGCTCCTTTCGCACAATATGAAAGCAAGGTTTATCCGTTAGATTTGATGCAGGAAACTATAAATGATTTATCAAAAAATCTTGATTGTAAAATTTTACTTTTTGGCGGTGGTGAAAAAGAAATAAAACAGTTGAATTCGCTTTCAGAAAACAATGAAAACGTACTAAATGTTGCAGGAAAAATTACGTTTCAAGAAGAGTTAGATTTAATTTCAAATCTTGATATTATGCTTTCTATGGATTCTGGCAATGCACATATTGCAGCAATGTTGGGTATAAAAGTAATTACACTTTGGGGCGCAACACATCCTTTTGCTGGTTTCTCTCCGTTTAATCAACCATTAGAAAATGCATTGGTATCTGATAGAGAAAAATACCCGTTATTACCAACATCGGTTTATGGTAACAAAAGAATAGCGGGTTATGAAGATGTCATGCGAACTATTTTACCTACAACGATTGTAGAAAAAACAAGAAAAGAAATTAATTGAAAAAGATATTTTTCTACAGTTAATTAATCTCCTTTTCTGCTAATTTTCGTTCCAATTCTGCTTGAAATTCTTCCATAACGGGTTTCATGGTACTTTCTGGAATATCTGCAATTCGTATATACATTAAACCATCGACAGCATTATTAAACAACGGATCTACGTTAAACGCAACTACTTTTGCATTTTGTTTGATGTATTTTTTTATTAAAACAGGCAAACGCAAACTACCAGGTTCTAGTTCGTCTAGTATTTTATCAAATTTTACCAAATCGGCTTCAGCTTCATTAAAAATAAAATCTTTATCGGCGTCTTTTAGTTTTACTTTATACTCTTTTTTAGGGTGAATATATTGTGCAACATACGGATCATAGTAGTTAGATTTCATGAATTCAATCATCAATGATTTCGAAAAATCAGAAAATTGATTGCTTATACTCACGCCACCTATCAAGAAAGTATGCTCAGGATGACGCAATGTAGTATGCACAATTCCTTTCCAAAGTAGAAACAATGGCATTGGTTTTTGCTGGTAATCCTTAATAATAAATGCTCTGCCCATTTCGATAGATTTACTCATCATATCATACAATTCAGGCTCGAAACGGAACAAATCTTGAAGATAAAATCCATCTATTCCATATTTTGCAAAAATTTCTGATCCCAATCCCATTCTGTAAGCACCCGCAATTACTTTTGCTTCTGAGTCCCACAAGAATAAATGGTGGTAGTGTTTGTCGAACTTGTCAATATCGATAGATTCGTTTGTGCCTTCGCCTACTTCTCTAAAAGTAATCTCACGCAAACGTCCTATTTCGTGTAAAACATTAGGAATATCATTGGCCTCAGCAAAAAACACTTCATAATTTTTACTTTCTAATAACCTATCTCCTTTTTCACGAAGAGTATCAATTTCGCTAATCATTTTTTCTCGATTGGCACCAGTAACAATTTCTTTAGGGTTTTTTGGTAATTTTAAACTAGGAACTGTAAGTAATTTGCTTTCTTTCTCGAAGGCATTTGCCAACATATAGGTCTTTTTGCGTAAAAACTCTGAGTAAGCTTCGATGGTTTCATGCTCGTTTTGTTCGGCTACAGAAATTGGTTTTCCTATACGAACCTTAATCACTCTGTCTTTTTGAGTTAATAATTCCGATGGCAATTTAGCAGTACGCAAAGTGTCGCTTAATTTAGAAAGAAAATAAAAAAACTTACTGTTTTTAGCGTGAAAATAGATAGGAACAACTGGCACTTGGGCTTTTCGTATTACTTTAATAGCGCCTTCTTCCCATGGTTTATCTACCATGATTTTACCATCTCTATAAGTAGAAACTTCTCCTGCAGGAAACATCCCCAATGGTTTTCCGTCTCTAAGATGACGAAGCGTTTCCTTAATTCCTATCACGCTTGATTTAGCATCTTTGTGATCCTCAAAAGGATTTACAGGCATGATATAAGGCTTCATTGGTTCTATTCTATGAAGTAAAAAGTTAGCAATAATCCTAAAATTAGGCTCTTTTTCGAGCATTAATTTTAGCAGTAAAATACCATCAATTCCTCCTAGAGGATGGTTAGAAACCGTAATATATGCTCCGTCTTTTGGTAACCTTTTTAGATCTTCTTGATGAATTTCGAACTTAATTTGAAATTCATCCAAAATAGCATTCAGAAATTCAACATCTTGTAAATGTTTATTCCTGTTGTAAATTTTATTAAGCGTAGAAATTTTAAGGGTTTTCATGAGTAACCAACCCGAGAAAGTTCCCAAAATTCCATATTTATCGGCGTTTATTGCTTTTGCAACTTCTTTAGCGGTTACTAAACCCATTTAGTTCTGAATTTTTGGCGAAAAACAAAGATAACAAAAGTTGTTTAATTTTCAGAAAAACTTTCGCCTTAATCTATATTGTTTATTAAATTACTATCGAAATAACATTGATTATAAAGACTTTAAAAGTAAATTAAATTTCTTTTCTAAATTGACTATTTTTTCTATACTTTTGAAAAAACGAATCGTCTAAAAATGAAAATTATTTCATACAATGTAAACGGAATTCGAGCCGCCATTACTAAAGGTTTTCTCGATTGGTTACAAGCTGCAAATCCTGATGTTATTTGTCTTCAGGAAATAAAAGCTACCGAAGATCAAATTCCTGTTATGGAAATAGCATTAGCTGGTTATCCGTACCAATATTATTTTTCTGCACAAAAAAAAGGATATAGTGGTGTAGCAATTTTATCAAAAACAGAACCTAAAAATATTGTTTTTGGAACAGGAGTAGAACACATGGATTTTGAAGGAAGAACTATTCGTGTCGATTTTGATGATATTTCGATTATGAGTTTGTATTTGCCATCTGGAACGAATATCGAAAGATTAGACCATAAATTTATGTTTATGGATGATTTTCAGAACTACATTAACAACCTAAAAACAGAAATCCCGAATCTAGTTATTTGTGGCGATTATAATATTTGTCATGAAGCAATAGATATTCATAATCCGACACAAAATGCTAAAACTTCAGGATTTTTGCCTGAAGAACGTGCTTGGCTAGACGGTTTTATGAAAAGCGGTTTTGTAGATAGTTTCCGTCATTTTAACAAAGAACCACATCATTATTCTTGGTGGAGTTACAGAGCTGGAGCTCGTGGTAACAACAAAGGTTGGCGTATCGATTACAATTTGGTTAGTGAATCACTAAAAGAAAGAATGAAACGAGCAATTATTTTGCCTGAAGCAAAACATTCTGACCATTGTCCCGTTTTAGTAGAAATAGAGTAATTTTAAAATAATAAATAAAACCCCAGAATAATGATAAAGAAAATTTCCTTAGGATTATTAGTATTAGCCATGACAACTTCATGTGTTTCTAAAAAAATATTTGCCGATTTAGAAACAAAATTTGCCGAACTAAAAAAAGAACGAAATTCACTTTCTGATGAAAATGAAAGTTTAAAAACCGCTAAAAATCAGTTTGAATTAGACAACGGAGCACTAAAAACAGAATTGGATAAATTAAAAGCAGAAAGAGACAAACTTGCTTCGGATTATGCTGCTTCAAGTAATAATTTGAAAACGCTGCAAAGTTCATATAACGCTTTAGAGAAAAATAGCGACGAATCTCTAAAAGCAAACCTAGACAAAAACCGTGATTTACTAGCGCAATTGGAAGCTAAAGAAAAAGCATTGGCTGCTGAAAAAGCACGTTTAGGAAAACTAAGTGCCGATTTTAAAGATCGTTCAGACAGAGTAAACGAATTGGAAGCCATGATTGCTGCCAAAGAAGCTTCTATGAAAA
>NZ_JAYSSZ010000251.1:0-7523 GCF_043720215.1 Flavobacterium sp.
TGTTTGGGACGAAACCAATCCGTTTGTAAAAAAACACGATAATTTGGTTAAGAATATGGCTTATCTAATCAATAGCGAAAAAGAATTGGCAGAAAAAAACCTTAGTTAGACTAAGGTTTTTTTCTGCTTTATATTTGTTCTTCAAAAGCTTTTTTTCTAAATCAATCCTAAAACAAGGTTTGGGAATAATCCCAATACAATATTTAATATCAACGCTACAACAGCAACGATTTGATACATTACTGGAACTTTTGGCAAAGTTTGCTCACTATCTTTTGTGTACATCGCTAGGATTATTTTAAAATAATAACCCACACTTATTATAGAACTAATAATAGCCACAATTACTAAAACCATCCAGTTTGTATTTACCAATTGATTCAGTAAAAAGAATTTTGCGAAGAAACCAGATAAAACAGGAATTCCTGCCATAGACAATAAAGAAGCCGTTAGGATTCCCGCCAATAATGGGTGTGATTTTCCAAAACCAATAAAGCTATCAATAGTTTCATTTTCTTTATCTTTAGTTACATACATTACAACTGCAAAAAAAGCAATTCCCGCCACTGCATAAGCAGCTGCATAATATAATAATGTACTTGCTGCATTATTTGCTATCAAAAGTGTTGAAACCATAAAACCAGCATGTGATATACCAGAAAAAGCAAACATACGTTTTACATTATTTTGACGCAACGCCATAATATTTCCTAATAACATTGATCCAATTGCCACACAAACAATGATGAGTTGAAAAGAATACGTTTGAAAAGGAAAAAGCGATGTAACTAACTTGTATAATGTTGCCATAGCTACTACTTTAGCTAAACTACTCATAGTTGCGGTAGTTAAGGCTGGTGCTCCTTCATATACATCGGGCGCCCAAAAATGAAAAGGAACCGTTGCAATCTTAAATAACATTCCTATTACTAATAATATTAGTCCTATAAAATACCATTGTGGGTAATTTGTAGTATGAACTATTTGTGATATTGAATTCAAATCGAAACTTCCTGTTGCTCCGTATACCAAACAGATACCGAAAAGTATTATTCCTGAAGCAAAAGAACCCATTAGAAAATATTTCATTCCCGCTTCGTTACTTTTTAAATTTAATCGATTGCTTGCTGCAAGTATATATAATGAAATAGATAAAACCTCGATTCCTAAAAAGAACATAGACAAGTTTCCGAAAGAAACCATGGCTACTGCTCCTGCTAAAAGAAATACTTTTATTCCAACATAATCCGAGATTTTAGTTGCCTGTTCTTTATAAAATTCATGACTTAAAGCCACTAAAAAAATAGTTATTACAATAAACAAACTTGAAAATGCTACCGAAAATTTATCGACAACTATCATGTTATTAAAATAAGAACCTAGATGGTTGTATTCGGAAATGTTAAAGCCTAAAATAGCTAAAAGACCTATTATTGTAACTGGAACTATTGCTTTTCTTGCATTAAAAATCTCTGCAAGAAGCGATAATATCCCCAATCCTGATATGTATATAAGAGTATTCATTCTTTATATTTCTTTTTTATATTATTGAATTCAAAAAAACTGAACCCTAAACTTTATTAATTTTCGTCACAATTTCTTGTAATGCAGGCGTAATCAAATCTGTGATTGGTTTTGGAAACAATCCAAAAAACAACAATACAACAATTATTACTACGAAAACGATAGTTTCGTTTGTCGTTATCGATTGAAATATTTTAGAATTAGCTTCACCCAACATAACGTGTTGAAACATTTTTAGCATATAAACTGCACCTAGTATAATCGTTGTTCCTGCAATAATTGCAAACCAAATATTAGCACTGTATAAACTGTATAACAAAGTAAATTCTCCAACAAAATTGAATGTTCCTGGCAATGCAACCGAAGCCAACATGATAATCATAAACATCGAAGCAAACTTGTTATCTTGAATTCTGATTCCGCCCATTTCAGCTATTTCTTGTGTATTGAAACGTCTTTCTATTACTTCGACAGCAAAGAAAAGACCAACAACTACAAATCCGTGAGCAATCATTTGCAAAACTGCACCACGCAAACCATCTAAGGTTAATGTGTAAGCTCCAGCAGCGATTAAACCAACGTGAGCAAGAGATGAATAAGCCAGTAATTTTTTAATATTTCTTTGTTGCAAAGCTACAATCGAACCATATACCACTCCTGCAATACTTAATCCAATAAAAATTGGCATATACATTTTTGCTGCAAAAGGCGCTATTGGTAATTGCCAACGAATAACACTATACAATCCCATCTTCAGCATAATTCCTGAAAGCAACATCGTACCAACGGCTGGTGATTTTTGATACACATTTGCTTGCCAAGTATGAAAAGGAATAATTGGAATTTTGATAGCGTAAGCCAAAAATAGGGCTAAGAATATCCAAAATTGTTCTTGATCAGTTAAATGTACAGCATACAAATCTCCTATCATTAAACTTCCTGCTTTTTGGAATAAATAGATAAAAGCAACCAACATGAATAATGATCCTGCTAATGTATAAATGAAAAATTTAATTACTGCTTTTTTGCGTTCTTCAGCATCTCCGTTACCCCAAACAAGGGCAATAAAATAAATTGGTATTAATGACAACTCCCAGAAAATATAATACAAGAAAGCATCGGCACTCAAGAAAGTTCCCACCATTGCAAATGACATGAACAATACTAAAGAGTAGAAGTTTTTGCTGTTTTTGTATTGATTTCCAAAAGAAGAAAATATGATTATTGATGTCAAAACTGTCGTCAAAAGCAGCATTGCTAGTGACAATCCATCAACTTTTAAGGCAATGTATAAATTTGGATTTGAAATCCAATTTGCAATAAAATCAGAATTGATTCCATGATTGTATTGATTTAATATAAATATTGATCCAACAATTGACGCTAAGCTGAAAAACAAAGCTACCGTTTTAGCCAGTTTATCTCCAGCAAAATAAGTTGCCACAGCACCGAATAATAAAAATATGAGTATAAATGATACGTTCATTGTGTGTAATTATTAAACTAAAAATAAATAAATTAAAATTGAAGAAATCCCTAATACAAAAGCAAAAAGATACAATCCGATGCTTCCATTTTGAACTAATTTTCCTTGATTTCCAATTTCGTTTGTTATTTTCCCTAAACCGAAAACAAATCCAGAAACCGCAGTTTCAATATATTTTCTGAAGAAATGCGATACTTTATATAATGTATTTACGATAACTGCATCATAAATTTCATCAACATAATATTTGTTATATAAAACTTTAGCAACACCTGTAATTTCAGAATCTTCTGAAGGAACTTCACTGTTTTTAATATATTTAAAATAAGCAAATCCAATTCCGACTAAAGCACCAACAGTTGCAATTGCCATCAACATATAAGCAGTACCGTCTAAATGATGTTCTGCATGACCAACTTTACCAAATAATGGTGCTAAATAATGGTTTAACCAACTGTTTCCAGGCAAACTAATTAATCCACCTATAGCGGCTAAAAACGCTAAAATTATTAATGGAATAGTAATCAAACTAGGACTTTCGTGTAAATGATGTTTTTGCTCATCGGTTCCTCTAAATTCTTTGAAGAATGTCAAATACATTAATCGAAACATATAAAATGCAGTCATGATAGAAGCTATCGAACCAATAATCCAAAGAATCATATTTCCGTGGAAAGCTGTCATTAAAATTTCATCTTTAGACCAGAATCCTGCAAAAGGAAAGATTCCCGAAATGGCTAATGTCGAAATCATCATCGTCCAAAATGTAATTGGCATATATTTTTTCAAACCACCCATTTTGCGCATATCTTGTTCGCCATGCAAAGCGTGAATTACCGAACCCGAACCTAAGAACAAACAAGCTTTGAAGAAAGCATGCGTGATAACATGGAAAACAGCCACTTCATAAGCGCCAAGACCCAAAGCTAAAAACATTAATCCTAATTGTGAAACTGTAGAATAAGCCAATACTTTTTTGATATCATTTTGAACCAATCCGATAGAAGCAGCTACAATGGCAGTAATTGTTCCAACGATTGCCATTATATCTTGAATATACGGTGCTAAATCGAATAAGAAATTCATTCTGGTTACCATAAATATACCAGCGGTGACCATTGTCGCAGCGTGAATTAATGCCGAAACCGGAGTTGGTCCAGCCATCGCGTCTGGCAACCAAGTATATAATGGAATTTGTGCTGATTTTCCACAAGCTCCGATGAATAGACATAGAGCAGCGATAGATAATAATGGATTTGATAAAATATCACTATTTGATAAAATGCCGCTTTTAAGTGTTGTATAATCTAAAGTATTGAATAAATATCCTAGAATAAATATCCCAATCAACAAACCTAAATCACCAATTCTGTTCATGATGAAAGCTTTTTTGGCTGCATCATTATACTCTTGATTTTTATACCAAAACCCAATTAGTAAATAAGAACACAATCCAACACCTTCCCAACCAATGAACATTACCAATAAATTACTTCCTATGACCAATGTAATCATGAAAAACACAAACAGATTCAAATACGCAAAAAACTTGTGCATATTTTCATCATCGTGCATATAAGAAATAGAATATAAATGAATTAATGTTCCAATTCCAGTTACGAATAACAACCAAAGAATAGACAATTGATCTAATAAGAATGAGAAGTTAACATTGAATTTTTCTAAAGAAATCCATTGAAACAAATCAATTTGAATTGGTTTTACACTTGATTGAATCAGTGCAAAAAAATATGTAGTTGCGAAAAATGATATCAGAATCGATAATGTTCCTATAGCTCCTACAATGGTTTTTCCTGCTTTTTTCCCAAGAAAAATATTAAATAAGAATCCACAAAGTGGTGCTAACAATAATACTAAAGCTAAATTTTTTTCCATTAGTATTTATCCTTTTAAATTTTTTAAATTATCAATATCAATAGAACTTAAGTTTCTAAATATTGACACTAATATCGCCAATCCTACCGCAACTTCGGCAGCAGCCACAGCCATCGAGAAGAATACAAAAACTTGTCCTTGTGCATCTTGATGAAAAGTTGAAAATGCTACAAAAAGTAAATTTACCGCATTTAACATAATTTCGATAGACATAAACATAATGATGGCGTTTCTTCTAAACAAAACACCAAAAATTCCGATACAGAATAAAATCACACACAAATAAATGTAATTTTCAATTCCTATTTCTACTAATATATTATTCATTTTATTGAATTGATTTTTCTTTTTTAGACAATAACACTACACCCATCATCGCTACTAGCAACAATACAGAAGCGAATTCGAAAGGAACCATATACTCATTAAGTAATACTTTACCTAAAACTTTTATCGATTGAAAATCTTGACCAGAAGTTCTGTACGTTTCAATTTTTGGTATTGCTTTAATGAAAACGGCTAACATCACAAAACAAACCAATCCAAAAGAAACAACAGCTGCTAATTTTGACGCAATATTTTTATGAGGTTCATCTTCTTTGTTTAAATTCATCAACATAATGGTAAATAAAAACAAAACCATAATGGCTCCAGAATACACTATAATATGAACGATAGCTAAAAATTGTGCGTTAAATAATAAATAATGACCTGCAACGCTAAAGAAGCAAATCACCAAATAAATAGCACTATGAATAGGGTTTTTACTAATGATAGTTAAAAATGCAGTCGCCAATGTAATGGCCGACAAAAAGTAGAAAATAATTAATAATGTACTCATTAGTTAGCGTTTTTAAGTTGTGCATTTTGCATTGCGATATCTAAAGGCATAACCAGTTTGTCTTTTCCGAAGATAAAATCTTCTCTTTCGTAACTTGAAGGAACCAAAACTTTTGAAGTCGTTAGGTAAATCGCGTCTTTCGGACAAGCTTCTTCACACAAACCACAAAAAATACAACGCAACATATTGATTTCATATATTTCTGCATATTTTTCTTCACGGTACAAGTGCTTTTCGTTTGATTTTCTCTCAGCAGCTTTCATTGTAATTGCTTCTGCAGGACAAGAAAGTGCACACAAACCACAAGCAGTACAGTTTTCACGACCTTGTTCATCACGTTTTAACATGTGTTGACCACGATAAACTGGGCTCATCTCACGTACTTGTTCAGGATAATGAATGGTTACTTTTTTTCTAAAAAAGTGCTTGATTGTAATAAGTAATCCTTTTACAATCGCCACAAGATAAAGGCTTTCTAAAAAAGTCATTTCCTTATTGGAAACTTGTTTTTTTCTACCTGATAATGATATATTTTGTATAGTCGTTGACATAAAATCTTTTATTTAAACAGTAAAAGGCAAATTCCTGTAACCATTATATTTAGAATTGCTAGTGGGATTAAAATCTTCCAACCCAAATGCATTAATTGATCGTATCTGAAACGTGGAATCGTCCAACGAACCCACATATAGAAGAAAATGAATCCACAAATTTTGATAAACAAAGCTAAGAAACCTAAAATATTTGCAGTGTTTATTCCAACGTTTTCAACCATCCATTGCATTCCTGGATAATTGTATCCTCCGAAGAATAAAACAGCTAAAATTGCTGAGGAAATAAACATATTCGCATATTCAGCGAACAAATAGAATCCCATTTTCATAGAAGAATATTCTGTATGGTAACCTCCAATTAATTCCGATTCACATTCTGCTAAGTCGAAAGGAGTTCTGTTTGTTTCTGCAAAAGCACAAATTAAAAAGATTAAAAAAGAAACGGGTTGGTAAAAAACATTCCAATTCATTCCTGCTTGTTGTGCTGATATTTCTCTCAAACTCAATGTTCCAGTCATCATTAATAAAGCAATCATAGACAATCCCATGGCAACTTCATACGATACCATTTGTGAAGCCGCACGAACTGCTCCCATTAACGAGAACTTGTTATTTGAAGCCCAACCACCAATCATGATACCGTAAACTCCAACAGAAACTACTGCAAAAATGTACAATAAGGCATTGTCAATATCGGTAGCTTGTAATAAAATATCTCTTCCAAAAAGATGTAGTTTATCTCCCCAAGGAATCACTGCACTGGTCATTAAAGCCGTGCTCATCGCAATTGCTGGTCCTACGACAAATAAAAATTTATTAGGTGTGTTTGGAGAAAATTCTTCTTTCGAAAATAATTTTAATCCGTCAGCAAGTGGCTGCAATAATCCGCCCCAACCGGCACGGTTTGGTCCAACTCTATCTTGCAAAAATGCAGCTACTTTACGTTCTGCCCAAGTAGAATACATCGCCATAATCATGGTTAATGCAAAAACCACTAAAATAACAACGCTCTTTTCTATTATAAATGCACTATCCATTTTTCTTTGAATCTATAAGGTTGCCATCAATTTTTTCGTTGTAATCAATTTCAGACATACTGATTTTTTTATTATCGATTTCTCTACCTTCTAAAATTAATTTTTCGGTATCGATTTCAACTTTTTCTAATTTCTGAGTATAATTATTTTGATTGATAACCGAATCTTTCTCGAATTCACGAGGC
>NZ_JAYSSZ010000252.1:0-7516 GCF_043720215.1 Flavobacterium sp.
GGGCAGATGACCAGCTCCACGACGGGATCGCTGCCGCGACCCGCGAACGAGCCGCGTCCGAGCATCGAACGTGGGCGCAGGTGGCCGAGGCTACTCGAGTCGTCTATGCGGCGGTGGGGATCAGGGTCGCCGGCGGGCCTACGGAGTCGCGGAGCCGGCCTTGATGTTGACCGGGGACCCGGTCCTGACCACCTGGAGGAAGGTCTGACCGACGGTCAGGGTGGCGGGCGCGCCCGCCTTGTCGAAGAAACGCGTGGGTTCGGTCGTGCCGGTCTTCTTCCACGTGCCCTGGACCGTCCGTCCGTTCGTGGAGATGTATGCCGTCCCGCTCCCGATCAGGTCGGCGTCCAACAGCTTGGAGCGGGGGACGGGCGAGAACCGCACGACCAGCACGATCACGTTCTTGGGGGCGACCCGCTCGTCATCGGCAGCGTCGGTCTGCTTGCCCTCCCGGCTCACCGAGCGCAGGTAGGTGTTCGTCGCGTGGTCGTACCGGTAGGTCACGTCGTTGGACGAATAGCGCACGTTGATGGAACCACCGTACGGTCGGGTCGCCTCGGGCGCATCTGGGGCAAAGGCCGAGAACGGCTCCAGCGGCCCGTCCTTTGCCTTCAGAACATCCCCCAGAGAGCGCAGGGCCTGGCCATCCGTGTACAGGTTGTGGGGCGCCCGCCTCGATGAGATACGACGGAAGTACTGGCTGCCAAAGCGGAACTGGTCCGCGTTGTACACGTACTCGCCGTTGCCCTTGGAGCGCAGGAGCGCCAGGGCCTGCTGGGACCCGCCGGCATGGGCGTAGACCGCCCGCCATTCCGACGCCCAGGCCATGTAAAATTAGCATTAGAATATGGTATAGATGTTTTGTGGATTGGCGCTCGAACAACTGTAAACCCTTTTGCAGTTCAAGAAATTGCCGATGCTTTACAAAATACTGACAAAATTGTATTGGTAAAAAATCCTGTAAATCCAGACTTAGCTTTATGGATTGGTGGTGTAGAACGTTTGTATAACGCAGGAATCAAAAAATTAGGAGTTATTCATAGAGGATTTTCTACTTACGAAAAAACAAAATATAGAAACATTCCTGAATGGCAAATTGCAATCGAACTACAAAGTCGTTTTCCAGATTTACCATTAATAATCGATCCGTCGCACATAACAGGAAGACGAGATATGATTCAGGAAGTTTCGCAGCAAGCACTCGATTTGAATTATGATGGATTAATAATTGAAACACATACAGATCCAGACAATGCATGGAGCGATGCAGCACAGCAAGTAACCCCGACGGTTTTGAAGAAAATGTTTGAAGATTTGAAAGTCAAAAAAACAACCGTTGAAGAAGATGGATATAACACTGAAATGATAAAACTTCGGGCCAATATTGATATATACGACAGTAAAATTTTAGAAATTTTAGGTAACAGAATGAAAATTTCAGAACAAATAGGATCACTCAAAAAAATCAATAATGTTGCCGTTTTACAAAACAAACGCTGGAATGAAATTCTTGGAAAAATGATTCTAGAAGGAGAACAAAAAGGATTAAGCGAAGAATTTATCTTAAAAATGTTTAAAGCCATTCATCAAGAAAGTATTACACACCAAGAGAAAATTATAAATAAACACTAATTATAAATCACAAATTATATTGTAGAATTAATCGTAATTTTGCATTCAATTCATAATTCATAATTCATTTTGACAGGAATCGTTTATAAATCTACAGGAAGTTGGTACACCGTAAAATCTACAGAGGGAGATTTTATGGAATGTCGTATAAAAGGGAAATTCCGAATGAAAGGAATCAAAAGTACTAACCCAATTGCTGTTGGCGATGTTGTCGATTATGATTTAGATGATTCTTCCGATGTTGTAACTGGAGTTATTAATACTATTCACGATAGAAAAAATTATATCGTCCGTAAATCGGTTAATTTATCGCATCAAATGCATATAATTGCCTCCAATCTAGATTATGTTTTTTTGTTAATTACCATTAATAATCCACCAACAACTACCAATTTTATTGATCGTTTTCTAGTTACTGCCGAAGCTTATGGAATAGAAACCATTTTGGTTTTTAATAAAATAGACACTTACGACGAAGCCATGCTTGACGAGCAATTGTTTATGCAATATATTTATCAAACAATAGGCTATAAATGTCTTAGAGTTTCATCGACTGAAGGAAAAGGAATCGAAGAACTAAAAGACATAATGAAAGGCAAAGTGACTATGTTTTCTGGGCATTCTGGCGTAGGAAAGTCAACTTTAGTTAATGCGATGGAACCTAGTTTGCATTTAAAAACAAAAACTATTTCCGAACAAAGTAAGCAAGGACAACACACAACGACTTTTGCAGAAATGTACGATTTGTCTTTTGGAGCCCAAATTATAGATACGCCAGGAATAAAAGGCTTCGGAATTGTAGACATGGAAAAAGAAGAAATTTCGGGTTACTTTCCAGAATTTTTTAAACTCAAAGACCAATGTAAGTTTAACAACTGTTTGCATAAAGACGAACCAAAATGCGCTGTTAAGGAAGCGCTAGAAAAAGACGAAATTTCGTATTCACGATACAATAGTTACCTAAAAATATTAGAAGGTGATGATGAGACTTATCGAACGGATATTTATAATGATGACCGAATTGCGAGTGATGAAACGAGGAATAAGAATTAGGCAATAGCCATTAGTAATTAGCCAAAAGTGAAAGTAATATTACAAAGAGTTTCAGAAGCTTCTGTAACAATCGATTCTAAAATTGTAGCCAAAATCGAAAAAGGATTATTAGTTTTAGTTGGTATTGAAGACTCAGACAGTCAAGAAGATATCAATTGGCTAACATCAAAAATTATAAATCTTCGCATTTTTGCCGATGAAAATGAGGTGATGAACCTTTCGGTAAAAGATATAAACGGCGAAATTATTGTCGTTTCTCAGTTTACACTTCATGCTTCTACTAAAAAAGGAAATCGACCAAGTTATATAAAAGCATCCAAACCAGAAATAGCTATTCCGTTGTATGAAAGTTTCGTCAAGCAGTTAGAAACTGAATTGGGTAAAAAAGTACAAACTGGTATTTTTGGAGAAGATATGAAAGTTGCTTTAGTAAATGACGGACCAGTAACAATAATTATAGATAGTAAAAACAGAGAATAAAACTATTTTTAATAAACTTCAACTAAATGAAATTAAAATTAAGCTCAATAATAATTATATTTTTTTACAACCTTATAATTGCTCAAAAAAATGATTACTCAACCGTAAAAGTTTCAGAAAATCTAATAGAAAGTTCCAATAGTGTTATCTTAAATCAAGAAATCAATATTGAGATTACTTCACAAAAGCATATTAATGTAAAAAAATATAAAGCTGTTAGAGTATACAATGAGTTGGGATTAAATAATATTGATGCAAGAGAATATTATGATAAATCTAATAAAGTTATTGCAATTGAAGCAAAAGTATATAATGCATTTGGAAAAGAAATAAAATCTATAAAACGTAAAGATTTCAAAGATCAAAGTGTAGCTGATGGATTTTCTGTTTTTACCGATAATAGGATTCTTTTTCTAGAATATACTCCCACAGAATATCCGTTTACAATAATATATCAAAGCGAAAGCGAAAGTTCAAATACTGCTTTTATTCCATCATGGTATCCAATAGATGATTTCTATGAAAGTATTGTAAAATCAACAATCAACATAACTTATCCAGAAAATTTAGGTTTTAAGTATAAAGAAATCAATTTTGAAGGGAACGGAATTGTAAAGACTCAAGACAAAAATAAAATTTTATTTTCGGTAGAAAATTTATCATCCATTAAAAAAGAAGAATACTCTCCTTCTTTTCAAAGTATTGTTCCAAATGTATTATTTGGATTAGAAAAATTTAACCTCGAAGGTGTTGAAGGTTCTGCTAAAAACTGGCAAGAATTTGGTATTTGGATGTACAACGACTTACTTTCTGGAACTGATGAATTACCAATTGAAACTCAAGTAAAAATTAAATCTCTTATAGGGAACGAAACTAATACAATTGAAAAAGCAAAAATTATCTATAAATATGTGCAAGATAAAACACGCTATGTAAGTATTCAATTAGGAATTGGCGGTTGGAAGCCGATGCTTGCTAAAGATGTAGATAGATTAGGTTATGGAGATTGTAAGGCATTGTCAAATTATACTCGAGCATTGTTGAAAATTGTAGATATTCCATCTTATTATACAATAATTAATGCTGGTTCTGATAAAAAAAACATGGAACAAGATTTCGTTTCCATGCAAGGGAATCATGCAATTTTAGCATTACCTGTTAATGATAAATTTTATTTTCTAGAATGTACAAGTCAAACAAAAGCATTTGGTTTTGAAGGTGATTTTACTGATGACAGATTTGCGCTCATTGTTTCACCAGAAAAAGGAGAAATAATTAAAACAAATGGGTACGATGAAAAATTAAGTTCTCAGTACTCAAAAGCAAATTATGCAATAGATGAAAACGGAAATATTAATTGTGCTATTTCAATAATATCTAAAGGAATTCAATATGACAACAAGTACCACTTAGAAAAAGAATCAACTGAAAAAATAGCAGAATACTATAAAACCAATTTAAAGACAATATCTAATCTAAAACTAGAGAAAACATCATTTAATAATAATAAAGAACAATTAGAATTTACTGAAAATTTAAAATTTAATGCACAAAATTATGGAAGCTTGAGCGGAAAACTTTTATTATTTTCTTTGAATGCTTTTAATCAATATTCAACCATTCCGCAACGATATAGAACAAGAACTAATCCTTTTGAAATTCAACGAGGATTTTATGATGAGGACGAATTTGAAATTACAATTCCTGAAAACTATATAATTGATGCAAAACCTGAAAATTATATAATAAAAGATAAATTTGGAGAGTATAAAACTGAAATAATTATTTTGAATTCACAAAAAATAATATACAAACGTTCTCTGTTAGTAAACAAAGGAGTTTACCAAAAAGAAGACTATGAAAATTACAGAAAATTTAGAGAACAAATAGCCAAAGCAGATAATTCAAAATTAGTACTAACAAAAAAACAATAATAATTAATGTATAAAAATATCATTACCCTAACAGTAATTCTATTAACTAGCTTCAATATTTATGCTCAAAAATACGAACTTGGCAAAGTGACAATTGAAGAATTGCAAGAAAAGAGACATCCTAAAGATTCTTCAGCCAATGCAGCAATTATTTACGAAAAAGGGAAGACTTATTTTGAATATAGGCAAGGAGACGGCTTTAGTGTTTTGACAGACATCGAGGTTAAAATAAAAGTATACAAAAAAGAAGGTTACGAATGGGCAAATAAATCAGTCGTTTTTTATGTAGGAGGCAATACAGATCAAAATGTATCATTTTCAAAAGCTATAACTTACAATCTAGTAAATGGTGCAATCGAAAAAACAAAACTAAAAAGTGATGGCGAATTTATAGAAAAAAAAAATAAATTTTGGTCACTAAAAAAAATAACTATGCCTAACGTAAAAGAAGGGTCAATTATAGAATACAAATACATTCTTAAATCTCCTTATCTATCTACTTTTCCAGACTGGGATTTTCAGAAATCTATACCCGTAAATCATTCAGAATACACAACAAATATTCCAGAATATTATACTTATAATGTGTACAGAAAAGGATTTATAACTCCTATCGAATTTAAAACTAAACTTAATAAAACAATCACATTAAACGAGAAAAGTATTTCGGGAATTGGAGGAAAAGCATATGATCACACCTCACAAAACATTGAATATGCTGATAATCAAACCACTTACAAACTAGATAACATTCCTGCATTAAAAGAAGAATCTTATGTGAATAATATAAATAATTATATTACAAGTGTCCAGCACGAACTATCCTCGAAACAAATGCCACAATCTGCTTTTGAGTTATTTTCTACGAATTGGGAAGCAGTAACAAAAACAATTTATGAAGATGATGATTTTGGATCTCAACTTAATAAAACTGGTTATTTTGAAGATGATATAAATGCACTTATGTCAGGATTAACAACAAGAGATGAAAAAATTTCAGCTGTTTTTAATTTTGTAAAGTCTAAAATAAAATGGAACGAATATTATGGATATACATGTGATGATGGTGTAAAAAAAGCGTATCAAGACAAAACAGGAAATGTGGCAGAAATAAACCTTATGCTTACAGCAATGCTTAGACATGCTGGAATTAATGCAAATCCAGTTTTACTGAGTACAAGATCTAACGGAATTTCATTGTTTCCAAGCAGAACAGCTTTTAATTATGTAATTGCAGGTGTCGAAATAAAGAATGACATAATTTTACTTGATGCAACAAGCAAAAATTCAGTTCCAGATATTTTACCAACAAGAGATTTGAATTGGCAGGGAAGAATAATAAGAAAAGATGGATCCTCTGCCCAAGTAGATCTAATACCAAAAATGATTTCAAAAGACCACATTAATCTAATGGCAACTATTGATTCTAATGGTGAAGTAAATGGAAAAATAAAAGAACAATATTTAGATTATAATGCATCTAGTTTCAGAGATCAATATTCAGATCTTTCAAAAGAGACTTATCTCGAAAAATTAGAGAAAAAATATAATAATATTGAAGTGACAGAGTATGAGGTTACAAATAAAAATGAATTAGACAAGCCAGTTATTGAGACATATTCTTTCAAAACCAATAACACTATTGAAATTATTGGAGATAAAATGTATTTTTCTCCTTTACTGTTTTTAGCAACAACGGAAAATCCTTTTAAACAGGAAACTAGGGAATATCCTATAGATTTTACTTATCCTAATCAAGACAAGTGTATAATAATTATTACTATTCCTGATGGTTATGTTGTTGAATCAATTCCGTCTCCAATTAATATAGGATTAATTGACAATATGGTTGGTTTTAAATTTAATATCTCAAATACTGGAAAACAAATTCAAATTTCATCAATATTAGATATTAACACAAGTATTATTTCTTCAGAATATTATGGAGATATAAAAGCATTTTTTACAGAAATGATGAAAAAGCAAACTGAAAGAATAGTACTTAAAAAAGGGTAATTATGAACCTAAAAAACTCTCAACTCGAAGTAGACAATTGGATAAAAAACCACGGTGTCCGATACTTTAACGAGCTAACAAATATGGCGCAACTTACTGAAGAAGTAGGTGAAGTAGCTCGAATTATTGCTCGCCGTTATGGCGAACAATCCGAAAAAGAGTCCGACAAAAATAAAGATTTAGGCGAAGAACTTGCTGATGTCGTTTTTGTGGTTTTGTGTTTGGCAAACCAGACCGGAATCGATTTACAAGCTGCTTTCGATAAGAAATTGGATTTAAAAACAAATCGCGATCACGACCGCCATCATAACAATGAAAAACTGAAATAAAACCTTAAACTTGTCATTTCGAGGAACGAGAAATCTCATAAAACGAATTAGTTAGTGAGATTTCTCGTTCCT
>NZ_JAYSSZ010000253.1:0-2814 GCF_043720215.1 Flavobacterium sp.
AACTTCTTTGTCATCAAAATTGAAATCGGTTTGAATGAAATTCAAAGCAACATCCATCGGCACTGCTTTTCGGTTCATATTACACGCTAATTGATGCACGAATACATTACGGCTACCATTCGCATATTGCACTTTTTTTTCTGTGAATTTTATGCAATGATGATAAATGTGTTCAAAGTTTAAAGTTTCAGGTTTCAAGTTATCTGTAGAAACTGTTTCAGTTTCAACTAAAGGCATTTCGACTGCGCTCAATGTGACAAAGGTTTTTGAATTTTCATTTAGATATAAATTTTCATCAAAAGAATAAAAGCATAATCGAGTTACATCTTTGCCTGATTTATCAATTTCTAGTTTTAAAATACTTTCGTAATATGCTTGAACTAATATAAAAGCTTCTTTGTGATTGGCTTTGTCAGAATTGATATTTACTAGAATTTTTAATCCGTTTCCAGATGGACTAATGAAACTTGCAAAAGTAAACTCACTTTGATTGGCTAAATGCTTCGCCTTTTGCAAATCTTTTTCATTCAGCTTGTCAATGTCAAGAATGATACATTTTGAATATTCTGCCAAGAATTCCAGTTTACGACCTCCAACAAATTTAGCTGAAGGCGTAAATGCAGGAAGTGATTTTTTAGCTTTGTTGTAGGCTTCTGTTCTGTTTTCAGCAAGAGATTTACGCAAGTAAACAATGCCGGGTTTGTACTTTCCTGTTTTAATTTCGTCTAAAATTGTAAGCAATGATTTGTGTTCTACAACCTCGTTGAAATTCTTAAAAATGGTTACCATAGTTTTAATTTAATGGTTAATAGTTGCCCTTCGACAGGCTCTGGGTGACAAGTTGTTGGTTCTCGTTTGTGTGAAGTTTGCAATCGCAAACTTCACAAGTTCCGTTGCAGCTGCTCATACTATCTACCTTTAAAAGATTTGTTGTAATGCTCCGTAAGGAGTTTTTCAACATCAGAAAGTTTGTAGTAGATTTTGTTCCCAACTTGGCTAAATGAAATTTTGCCTTCGTCTCTCCAAGTTTGTGCGGTACGTTTTGAAATTTTCATTAATAAAAGAAATTCTTGATTGTCTAAAAAGGTTTCTTTTTTAGTATCTGCTTTGATAGAAAGTTGGCTTTGAATTGTATCTAATTTTGTCATTAGATCTGTGAACTGGTCTTTTGTGAAGATAATTGCATCCATTTTTAAAGTTTTTTAAATGTTATGGTGCAAATGTGAGAAGTTGTAAAAAGTCCAAAAGTCCTGAAATGGTCTTTCAGGACTATTTTGTTTTATAGCATTTTGTCGATGTCTATTCTTTTGTGGTGTTTCGGGCGTTTTTCAGTTCGTGAAGGAGTGAGTATTGTTTTGACTGTTTCAGGACTTATTTCTTTTCCGTCTTTATCAACATAAGAATTTACAATAATTGCCACCAAATCATTAACCGAACCATCAATCATTGATTTTCCATCTACAAATAATTCTCTTGAAAACTGATAATGAATATCAATAAACTGATTCAAATTACAATTGATTTGCATTTTTTTGAATGGCATTTGATTAGAAACTACATTTTCTTTTGATTTTATGCGGTTGTCTTTTAGGCTTTTTAACCTTTCTAATTTATTTATCAATCTTTCGCATTGAACATTATAATCTTTGAGAGTTCTATGTGTTGAAACTATATCAGCTTCTTCATATTCTAATAATTCTTCTGTTAAATAAAATATTTTATCGTCAAAATCCTCTAATGTTTCAATATGCTTTTTAGCTTCATAAAATGAAAAAATTCTATCCTCACTTTCTGCATTAATAAGTCTTTTAGGTGTTTCATACTTAATCTCAACTATTCTCGAAGATTGCATTTCGGAACGTTTCTTTTCAAACAGATTAATCAATTTACTTACTCCAGTAATAGCACATTTTTTAGTAAATACTTTTTCATTGTTCGAGATTAATTTTTCAAATTTATTAATCCACACTAAAGCATTATCAACATTATTACATTGATAATTTATAAAATCTGGAAATTGTGATTGGTGTAAACTAAAAACTTTATGTACTAAAGCTTCGCAATAATTTTGAAGTGTGATTTCGGTTTCAATAATAATATCAAAAGTGGTATTAGTGGACTGTGCCAAAGGCACCGCCACTAATTGAACAAACTGGGAAGTTTGAATTATTTGAACTTTTGGGGTCAAGTATTACTATTTTACAAATTGTTTTCATTGTGATTTGAAATGTAATTATAAGCTTTTATCTACTTATTTTTGAAAAATCCTAACAAACCTTGCTAGTCGAATTCAACTAAATTTTTTCTCTTTGGCTCTAAAAATTATCACTTTCTTTTGTGCTAAATTAGAGTAAAAAAAAAATCCTTTTAGCAAGGATTTCAAAAAAATTTATTAACAATTTATTTAAGCCGTAACAACTCTATGTTCACAATCCTTATAACGCAAAAGTCAGAAAAATATTATATATCTGTTAAATTTATTTAGAATATGTAATTATCAACCGCTTTATCCAATTCTTCGCTAATGATTTTAGCATAAATCTGAGTTGTGCTAATATCTTGATGATCCATTAATTTAGAAACGTGCTCAATTCTCATACCATTATTTAAAGCATTGGTTGCAAAACTGTGTCTTGATAAATGAAATGAAAGTGAAAACGGTAATTTCATCATCTTACCCATTCTATTAAGTTGAAAATTAGCAGAATGATTTTCCCTTGAAGATATAAAATAACGTGTTTCTTCGCTTTTATAATATCCAACTTTATCTGTTATTATTGGAAATATAAAATCATCTTGCTGCACATTTTCTTT
>NZ_JAYSSZ010000254.1:0-7445 GCF_043720215.1 Flavobacterium sp.
CAACCCGAATGGAGTAAGAAAGAAGAAATGACACCACTTATTGTCGATTATGTGATGAACAACCCAAAATGGAGAGTATCCTTGCAAACACACAAATATTTAAACATTCCTTAATGACAAACATAAAACTAATTATTATCTTACTTTTTATAGGGATGTCAAATCCTAATTTTGCACAAATAGGAGGTGAAGATGAAGTGTACCTTAACGGAGATTATACAGAAGCGAAATTTAATGGTGGTGGAATTGAAAAATTTCATGAGTTTGTAACAAAAGGAATAGATTATTCTAAGATGACAAAATCTGGTAAGATTGTTTTAACATTTACTATTTCCGAAACCGGAGAAATGAAAAATATTAGAATTTCAGAATTTCCAGACATTACAATGGCTACAGAAGTTTTGAGAGTAGTTAGAACTGCGCCAAAATGGCAATCAGCAAAGCGAGGAGGAAAATCGCTTAGCATAAATATTAAATTTCCCTTAATTTTTTCAAATAAGAAAAACTAAAATGTAAGAATATTGAATTACAAACATTTAGACACTTTTTCATTTCCAAAAAGAGACCTAGTTTATATTATTTAGAGTTCCTTTATTTCGTCTATAAAAAACAACCTTTCAACGATTTTATTTTTTTATTAATAAAATTAACAATACGTTTACTAAAGTTTTAATAATCAAATCATTAAAACCTATTTTTTGCCCCCAATGAAAATAACTTATATGCTGTGTTTTGAAGTTGATTAAAATAGAATTTAACCAAAATACCACACATTATGAAAAAAATTCTGCTAATAGCGTTTGCTATATTTGCAACCCAATTTATGTTTGCTCAGGCTTCATTGAGCGCAATCAAAAGTCTTCCAATCAATTATGAAGATGCTGAAGTTAAACCTGAATTTCCAGGAGGTCACAATGAATTCATGAAATTTATTGGAAACAATTTTAAAACTCCTGAAGTTGAAGGACTTTCAGGTGATGTTAAAGTTAGTTTTGTTGTAGAAACAACAGGAAAAATTACCGAAATTAAGATATTAAAAGATATCGGTTCAGGAACTGGTGATGAAGCAAAAAGAGTCATTTCAAAATCTCCAAATTGGACTCCTGGTGAACAAAATGGGAAACCAGTTCGAGTTACATTTCAATTACCTATTACAATAAAAGGTTACTAATTATTATTCAATATTGAAAAAAATCTCATTCATATACTAATGAATGAGATTTTTTTAACTAAATGATTTTGAGTGATTTATAAATACTAATTAATATTTTTTATTATTAAAATATGTAAGAATTTTTAGATATAATTTATTTTTTTCAGCATTTCATCGATTTTATTTTGCAATTCAGCGATTTCAATATATTATTGTAAAGAAATTACTAAGCCCCGGTAATATTTACTAATTTTTTAATTAATAAATTATGAAAAAAATTTTGATTTTATTTGTTTTTGCATTATGCTCAAACTTATTATTGTCTCAAACATCAACCAGGCTAACAAATGAAGTACCTGTTCAGTATGAAGCTGTGCAAAACAAGCCTGTTTTTCCGGGAGGAATACAAGAGTTTATGAAGTTTGTAATGAAAAATTATCAAGCGCCAAGTACAGAAGAAGACGAAGAGGTTGTAACTGGCACACTTGAAGTAAGCATTGTTATAGGTATCGACGGAAGTATTAGCCAAGTAGACATCCTTAAAGAAGTAGGAAAAGCTGGAAAAGAAGTAAAAAGAGTTTTGGCAAAATGTCCTAAATGGTCGCCAGGAAGCAATAATGGAATTGCAGTTCCTGTTGTATACAATTTCCCTATAAAAATTCAATAATTAGAATTTTAAATAGTATCAAATCCCATCATGCTTTGCAGATGGGATTTTTTTATTTACATTAGTTTCAAAATAATAGCTAATGAAATCTCAATTTCTCCTCGACAAATCAATCACATTCCTAAATCATGGTTCCTTTGGAGCCTGTCCAAAACCAATTTTTGAAGAATTTCAACGATTTCAATTAGAATTAGAAACCGAACCCGTACAGTTTATTCAAAAAAAGCAAATTGGATATTTAAAAGCTGCAAGAGAAAGTTTAGCAAAATATATAGGTTGTGAAGCTCCAGATTTATACTTCACTCCCAACCCAACTTTTGCAATAAATACTATTATGAGAAGTATAGACCTGCAGGTTGGAGATGAAATCTTGACCACAAATCACGAATATGGTGCAATGGACAGAACTTGGAATTTCTATTGTAAAAAATCTGGCGCAAAATATATTCGTCAAAAAATTAGTTTACCAATTATTTCTAAAGAAAAAATTTTAGAAGAATTCTGGAAAGGTTTCACTTCAAAAACTAAAGTAATTTTCCTTAATCAAATATCAAGTGCTACCGCTTTAATTTTCCCAGTAAAAGAAATTTGTGATAAAGCTCAAGAATTAGGATTAATCACTATTATAGATGGCGCACACGTTCCTGGACACATAAATTTGAGCATTCAAGAATTAAATCCTGATTATTACACTGGAACTTTACACAAATGGATGTTAGCTCCTAAAGGGAGTTCATTTTTGTATGTAAAAAAAGAATTTCAAAATGATTTAGATCCGCTGGTAGTTAGTTGGGGTTACGAAAGTATAGCTCCTGGTGAAAGTCAATTTCTAGATTATCACGAAAATCAAGGAACAAGAGATGTTTCTGCTTTTATTTGTACACCTGCAGTAATTAATTTTTTAGAAAAAAATAATTGGAAGCAAAAATCATCAGAATGTAAACAAATAGTTTTGAACAATTACCAACGTTTTTGTGATTTATTAGGAACGCAACCTATTTGTCCAATTACAAATGAATTTTTAGGACAAATGGCAAGCATTCCTGTCAAAACTGATAAACCACAAGAACTAAAAGATGTATTGTATGATAAATACAATATTCAAATTCCTGTAATGCCACTTAATGGAAATGTCTATATTAGATATTCTATAAATGCATATAACTCGCAAGAGGATTTAGATGTTTTGTATGCAGCTTTAGAGGATATAATTGCAACTACAGATTTAATTAAAACGTAAGTCTAGCCAAATAATCATAATGTTCTCCTTCCATAACTAATTCACATTGTAAACCGTTTGCATTTGCCGCATTTTGAAGCGTGTTGTAATCTAAATACAACCAAGGAAAAGTTTCTTCCGTTTCTCCTTTATATTGAACTGTAAAAGTGAGCTCCCCATAATAACCATCGGCAGGAATAAGGAAACTTCCATCTTCATCTTCGTCGAACATATAAATAATGTCGGAAGAATCTATTAATATTTGTCCGTTTGGATTTAATAAGGATTTTAGTTTCTGAAGGTATTTAGACGTTTCTTTTAATGTTCCGAAAATACCAGTTCCATTCATTAAAAGTAAAATTGTATCGAAAGTTTGCTTCGTCTGTTCGCTTTGGCTCGAGTCATTTTCAATATCTAAAACATTTTGAACTCTAGCTTTATGTAATCCACGAAGCTGACAAGCTTTAATAGCATTTTTAGAAATATCTATAGCAGTAACATCAAAGTCTTTTTCTTGCAAATAAAGCGAATGACTTCCTCCTCCACAACCCACATCCAAAACTTTTCCTTTAGCTAAAACTAATGCTTTTTGTTCTAATTTTGGCATCTCTTCATGTGATCGAAACAAATAAGAAACACTCATTTCGTCGGCTTCAGAAATAGACGTTTCGGTAATTAAATCTTCTGGATAATTATTAGTTTGGTAATCGAGTATGGCTTTTCCAAAAAGATCTTTCATTATAAGTTTATTCGTTTATGCGGTTATTTGTTCATTCGTTTTCTATAATTTTGCATTTCATTCATCAAATAAACAAATTGACAAATCCACGAATTGACATTTTAGCTAAAGAAGCCAAAGATAAGCATATAGAAAACAAAAAGTATTTTGTAAAGCTAAAAAATAAGCCGCCCAAAAATTTAGATTATGTGATGCAAGATTTGCATGATGCCGAATTTAAGAAAACCAATTGTTTAGATTGTGCTAATTGTTGCAAAACTACTGGCCCGCTTTTTACGAGTGCTGATATTGAACGTATTTCGAAACACCTGCGCCAGAAACCACAACAATTTATAGATCAATATTTACGAGTAGATGAAGATCAGGACTATGTTTTACAAAGTGTTCCTTGTAATTTTCTAGACCAAGACAATACTTGTTTTATTTATGATGTTCGCCCTAAAGCGTGTAGAGAATTTCCGCATACAGACAGGAAAAAATTTAATCAGATTACGGATTTAACATTAAAAAATGTTGCCATTTGCCCAGCCGCTTTTAATATTGTCGAGAAAATGAAGTTGAAAATGCCTTTGTGATTTAAGTTTTTACATTCCGCTTCTAATGGCTTCAACAGGATCTAGTTTTGAGGCTGAAATAGCTGGTAATATTCCTGAAATTAAACCTATAAAAGCTGCTAAACCAGTTCCTAACAATACATTTCCTAAACCAAGTACAAACTCAAAGTCGAGTGCATACGTTAGTATTAAAGAGATAAACCAAACCAAAAGCAAACCAATTATTCCGCCGAAAACAGACAAAATAATAGCTTCAAACAAAAATTGAAGTAAGATAAATCTATTTTTTGCGCCTAACGATTTCTGAATTCCAATTAAATTTGTGCGCTCTTTTACTGAAACAAACATAATGTTTGCAATTCCGAAACCGCCAACTAATAATGAAAAACCTGCAATTATCCAGCCAGCCATATTCATAAAACTGATAATTTCATCAATCATATCGGTTGCTCCTTTAAGAAAATTAACAAAGAAATTGTCTATTTGGTCAGATTTTATTCCTCTAAAATTTCTTATTTTTTGGGTAATTTGAGCCTTAAGATTCTCTATGTCAATATTTTTATTAGGTTTTATAATAATAATTGGCTCCATCGTTTCATTATTATCACCAAACAAACTTCTAATTTTGTTTACTGTTGGATAAATCGTAGTGTCAGGGTTAGCCCCAAAACTTACCATCCTATCTCCTACTTTTTTCAGCACGCCTACAACTCTAAACCGCTGACCGTACAATCGTACTTCTTTACCAATTGGCGAAATTCCATCAAACAAAGACTTAGCGATATCATATCCAATTACAACTGTGTTTTCTCCTGAATTTGATTCTTGCTCACTAAAAAAACGTCCTTCGGTAAAATCTAATTTTTCAATTTCAGAATATTCATAAGTACATGGAATTACAGAAATAGAACTTACAGTTTTAGATTCAAATTTTATATTTTCTCTTCCAGCATAAAGCTGATAACAAACCGTTTGCACATCGGTCAAATTATTTTTTAATAATTTATATTCTTCATAGGTAACATTAGGAAATTGCTCCATTTTCCAATCTGGTATCTCTGATGGTCCAAAACAATATTTAAATAAAAAAATAGTGCTATTATCTAAACTTCCTATATCTTTTTTAATTTTTCTATCTAAAGAATCTACGGCTGCTAGTACTGCAATGATAGAGAAAATACCAACTGTAACGCCTAGTAAAGACAATAAAGTACGTAATTTGTTATTCCGCAATGCATTAACAGCAAAACTGAAACTTTCTTTTAATAATCGGATGTAAACTATCATAGGAATATTTGTAACGTAAAATTGACTAATTATCATTTAAAAACCTAACGAAAACTAGATATAAACATTAGTGTAAATTTTTAAATTTTTGTTACAATCTTATCTTAAAATTAATTACAAAAAAACTACTTTTGCAAAACAAACTACAACATCACAATGAATACTACAAAAACAATTAAATCGGCACTTATTTCAGTGTTTGACAAAACTGGTTTAGAGCCAATCGTAAAAAAATTACACCAACAAAATGTTACCATTTACTCGACTGGAGGAACCGAGGATTTTATAAAAAACCTAGGCATTCCTGTCGTTCCTGTTGAAGATGTAACATCTTACCCATCGATCCTTGGTGGACGAGTGAAAACTTTGCACCCAAAAGTTTTTGGCGGAATATTAAACCGTCAAGACAATGAGACTGATGTGCAACAAATGCAAGAATACAATATTCCGCAAATTGATGTGGTTATTGTCGATTTGTATCCGTTCGAAAAAACAGTTTCTTCTGGCGCGAGTGATGCCGATATTATCGAAAAAATTGATATTGGTGGCATTTCATTAATTCGTGCTGCTGCAAAAAACTTCAAAGACACTGTAATTATTCCTTCTGTAAACGAATATAATTTGTTTTATGATATTATTTCAAATAATAACGGACAAACCACGTTAGAAGAAAGAAAGCAATTTGCAACCAAGGCTTTTAATGTTTCATCTCATTATGATTCAGCGATTTTTAATTATTTTAATAAAAATCATGAAGAAGCTGTATTGAAAATTAGTGAAATAAAAGGGGATGTGTTGCGTTATGGAGAAAATCCACATCAAAAAGGGTTTTTCTTTGGCGATTTCGATAAGATATTTACAAAATTGCACGGTAAAGAATTGTCATACAACAACTTATTAGATGTTGATGCTGCAGTAAATTTGATGAACGAATTTAAAAATGACGCACCAACATTTGCCATTTTAAAACACAATAATGCTTGCGGAATTGCGACAAGAAAAACAATGAAAATTGCTTATCTTGACGCATTAGTTGGAGATCCTACATCAGCATTTGGTGGCGTTTTAATTGCTAACGGGAAAATAGATTTGGCAACAGCTGAAGAAATAAATAAATTATTCTGCGAAGTAGTTATTGCTACAAGTTATGATGAAAATGCCATCGATTTATTAGAAGAAAAAAAGAATAGAATTATATTAGTACAAAAAGATATTGATTTACCTAAGACTTCTGTTAGAAGTTGTTTAAACGGAGTTTTAGTTCAAGACAAAGATTTAATAACCGATGATATTAGTCATTTAAAAACCGCAACAATAACAGCACCTTCAAAAGAAGAAATTGAAGACTTATTGTTTGCATCAAAAATTTGCAAGCATACAAAATCAAATACAATCATTTTAGCAAAAAACAAACAATTATGCGCTTCAGGAACAGGACAAACCTCGAGAGTTGATGCATTGAACCAAGCGATTGACAAAGCAGTATCGTTTAATTTTGAGCTAACAGGAGCAGTAATGGCAAGTGATGCATTTTTCCCTTTTCCGGATTGTGTAGAAATTGCAAAAAAAGCAGGAATAACAGCTGTAATTCAGCCTGGCGGATCTATAAAAGACGAATTAAGCATCAATTATTGTAATAAAAATAATGTTGCAATGGTATTTACAGGAATTCGTCATTTTAAACATTAATTTTATTACTTTTGTACAACAATTATTATAAACAAATTTAACCCTGACAAAATATGGGATTTTTTGATTTCATGACCGAGGATATTGCGATAGATCTTGGTACAGCAAATACGCTAATTATTCACAACGACAAAGTT
>NZ_JAYSSZ010000255.1:0-21388 GCF_043720215.1 Flavobacterium sp.
TTGATCGCTGCTCCGGTGATCGTGACCTGATCGTCAAGTTTCTGGCGATTCACCTGGTCCCGCAGTTCCTGCTCCAGCGGACCGGAACCCGCAATCACACAGTCAAATACAATTCCCCGCTGCCTGAGAATACTGCAGGCATCGATCAGATATTCAAAGCCTTTCTTTTCAACCAGGCGGCCCGAGGAACGGATCTTCAGAACCTGATCGACAGGGGACAGACTTTGGGGGAAGAACTTTGTGACATCAATTCCGCAGTAGACCAGCCGAAGTTGGTCCGGCCGGGCACCTTCACTGAGAAAGAATTGCCGGTGAAACTCCGAGATGCAGACAATGAATGCGGCACGACGGACCTTGTCGCGCAACGCCACGCGATCTCGAAAGAGATCCGCCGCATGACCGGTGAACGAAAATGATTTTCCGAGCAGCCAGGCACCATACATTCCGATCGTTCCGGATGAGTATGCCCACTGAGAATGGATATGGGACACTGGCATCCCTCGCAATCCTCGCGCCCAATGGCACGCCACGAAGAAATGTGCCAGTGCCGAGACACGAGCTCGAAGATTCTCTCT
This sequence comes from Flavobacterium sp., assembly GCF_043720215.1. GTDB lineage: Bacteria > Bacteroidota > Bacteroidia > Flavobacteriales > Flavobacteriaceae > Flavobacterium. Next base: position 576 of record NZ_JAYSSZ010000255.1, read on the forward strand.
TTGCCCCAGCACTGCATTTGTTAAGGCAGCCGCCCAACGCGAACGGAATAAAAATGGCGCGACCAGCAATGAGATGACCATCCCCACAACTGGCAGTGGATAGAGAACCTTTGTTTCACGGGCCAGCCCTTGTGCCCATGGAGATTCAAAGTGCAACTGCGTGGGCGATCGCATGGCATGTAACACCACGGGAATTCCCGTGTGGGTCACAATACGAAGCTCGTTCCCAACCCATGGCTGCCCGAGTCCGTCAGATGTGATGTAGTGTATCATCGGGCGGATTGTGTCGGCACAAGTGAATGATGCCGGGGCAGTGGAGGCGATCGGATCGCATTGTCCTGTGTAACGTTGAAAGTACGGTCAAGTGCTTCAGAAAGCGAATACCGTGGCGTCCAGCCCAGTGCGTCGTGCAACCGCCGATTCGAATAGCGCAGTGGCTTGAACCTGGCGTGAAGCTTTTCCGGCACGAGTATCGCCGGCAGTTTTGCTCGACCCCGGAAAAGCAGTTGATTGCAAAGTGCAGCGGATCTCGCCAGTAAACGCATGACTGTCCATGGAATCGTAAAGCTTTGCGGTCTGGGCTTCAGCCGCTTGAGTATCGCCTTCGCGTACTTTGACTGAGTCACCTTATTCTTTTACAATCTTCAATACTTTTTCTTGTTCTCTCGATTTTACTTTCAATAAGTAAATACCTTTTGACATATTAGACAAATCTATTTTTGCACTAGAATCATTAATCATTTTAGTTAAAACAGTTTTACCTAAAACATCTGTTACAATTACAGAATCAATATTATCAGAATTGTTATTTAATGAAATCGTTATGGTGTTACTTGTTGGATTTGGATAAGCAGAAAATTCTTTGCTTTCAAATTCAGGAATATTTAAAGCCGCCACAAATTCAGTATTAAAAGTATTGGTCACAATTGCAGGATTAAAATCGAAAAATATTGAAGCTGTATTTGGAATAACATCGTTAATCACATAACCTGCTTTTGGTTTTACTTGAAAAGTAATAAATCCTTTTCCAGTTGGAGTCAATTCGATACCATTAAAATTCCAATTCAAGTTATTTTCTACTCTATTTAGAATGTATGTATGACTAGCATTAACCATTTTTATAGATGTTTCATCAAGTTTAGCATCAAGTACATCATTTATCCTAACATTTTCGGCGTTTGCTGTTCCTGTATTTTCAAACTGAATAGTATACGTTAAATAATCGTTTGTTGTAAAAGTAGAATGTACAATTTTTCCTCCGTGAGATTCTACTTTATCATTTGGATCATAAGAACCAACAATAATTTGTGATATATTACTATTATTGTTTCCGACATTAATATCTCCCAAAGGAATTGTTGCAGAAACCGAATTAGTTAGTAATTGCCCTAAAGCAACTGTTGGGATTACTGGAACTTGCATAGTCACAAAGATATATCTTGATTCTCCAGGTAACAAATTTGTAAAATCATACGTAAACCCAGTGGCAGTAGGAATTGTTCCTGTTTGCGAAATAGTAGTTATAGTTACAACATTATTGTTTGTAAAAGTTACCGTTCCAGATGCAATAGTTTGGTTTCCGTTATTTCTATACACTATTGCGTCAGTATATACAAAACCAGGTCTTGGCGGTGCACCACTTTGAGAAAGATATACAGCTAAATCAGTAAAAGGAAGTTCAGTTACTGGGAAGTTATATGTTGTTATTCCAGAACCTAATGCATTTACATTACTATATGATGAAGTTGTTAATGAATATTGCGAAGCAACTGCTGTATTTATAGTATACGATAAATTATATGTATTTGTAGCATTCGATTCAGTAATCAGAAATTGCCCACTTGAAGATGTAATATAATTTATCGTTCCACTATTATTTAGTTCATAACCAAACTGACCTTGTGTAAAATTAGCTTCACCGATATCTTGAATGTTATTACCATTTGAATCTACGAATGCTTTTAGCAATATCCCGTTTTGAGGAATTGTAATGGTTGCAATTGCTGTTGTGCAATTGTTGAGATTGCTATTTTGACATATTTGATAACTTAAAGTATATGTTCCCGAAGCCGTTCCTGGTAAAACACTAATAGTTCCATTGGGATTCAATAAAAAACCAATTGGAATAGTTAGTGGTGTTAGCGTGACATTATTAGTAGGCGAATTTACTAGAACACTATTTAAGAAATCATTAGACAAAACAGAGCCCGTTGAAGTTGTTGTGACTATATTTGAAGAATAAATAGTAACTGCATCATTGTTTGCAAAAATTGAAACACATCCAGCTGTTGCACTAGCTGTTGCAAGCAATCCATTTGCATCAGTTACTAAAACAGAAAATTGCCCGCATTGACTTTGAGTGTTAATACTTTGTGAAGTAGCTCCAGAAATAGCTACTCCATTGTAACTCCATTGATAACTAAACGGAGCTACTCCACCCAAAACATTTGCAAAAAATGTACTTACTGGAACATCTAAAGTTGATCCCAAAGTCACAGAAAAACCATTATTTGGTATTGAAACAGTACTTGTACAAGTGCATCCATATGCATCTCTTACTTGAATAGTATACATTCCAGGTGTAAGATTATTATAAACAGTACTTGATTGAAACGGACCTCCATTTACTCCAAAAGTATAAGGAGCCACTCCTCCTGTTGCATTTATTGTCACTGTATTTCCTGAAATTGTTGCGTTGCAAGTCAATGGTGTTGGTTGAGTAATTACAGCCATAATACTTAATGCACACCCTGTTGCGTCAGTTACTGTAACAATATATGATCCTGTTGGTAATCCCGGAAAAACATTGCTACTTTGAGGCCCAACTACTACTGGCGAACTTAAGGAATATGTGTAAGGCGCTGTTCCACCCATAGCAATAACCGTGATAGTTCCAGTAGAACCATTACATAATGGGTCCGCTACTGAAACAACTGCATTTATAGGAGGTGATGGAAATATTGCAACACTATTTGAAGTAGCAGTACATCCTATAGAATCAGTACCGGTAATAGTAAAACTTCCTGGAGCTAATATTTGGAACTGATTACCAGTTTGAATTACTGATCCTGCTGGTGTTATAGAATAAGTGTAACTTCCTGAGCCTCCACTTGCATTGGCTAATACCATTGCAGGGCTTGTACAACTAAGTGGGCTCGCTAAAACAGCGCTGATTGCAACTGGAGTGTTTTGAATTAGACTAAAAAAATTTGTTGTAATACTACCTAGATGGTCTATTCTAGCATAAATCACCTGTGGGTTTGTTGTTTGAATATAGTTTGTAGGTGTTGCAATTGCATTTATGCCATTAGTAGCGTCTGCAAGTGTAAGATGATAGGTAACAATTGTCTCATTTGGAAGAAAAGCACCTATTAATTCAGCATTACGAGTTGTTAAATTAAATGTTGTGTTTCCAAAACAATTTTGAAGATTAGTTACTTGAGAAGAAACAGTATAAGAAGAAATAACAAGTAAAAAAAGTAGAATTTTTTTCATAAAATTGGGTTATAATAAATCAAAGATAATATTTATTATCTTCTTTAACTTAAATGTCTACATTTATTATCTTTGCTTCAAACAAAACCAAATGACTCTTTCATCCTCTAAAAAAATATACTTTGCCAGCGACCAACATTTGGGTGCGCCAACTGCTGAAGCTAGTTTTCCTCGAGAGCAAAAATTCGTAGCTTGGCTCGATGAGGTAAAACAAGATGCCGAAGCCATATTTTTGTTAGGTGATTTGTTCGATTTTTGGTTTGAATACAAAACAGTTGTGCCGCGAGGTTTTGTCCGTGTTTTAGGTAAACTTGCAGAAATTCGCGATAGCGGAATCCCTATTTACTTCTTCGTAGGAAACCATGATTTATGGATGGGGGATTATTTTGAAAAAGAGCTTAATATTCCTGTTTACCATACAACTAAAGAATTTACATTCAATAATAAAAAATTTTTAATAGGTCACGGAGACGGTTTGGGGCCAGGTGACAAAGGCTACAAGCGCATGAAAAAAGTGTTTGTGCATCCTTTTTCGAAATGGTTATACCGTTGGCTTCACCCTGATATTGGTGTAAAACTAGCACAATACTTATCCGTCAAAAACAAATTGATTTCAGGAGACGAAGATGTTCGTTTTCTTGGCGAAGACAACGAATGGTTGGTACAGTATGCTAAATACAAACTCGAAACCAAACATTATGATTTCTTTGTTTTTGGTCATCGTCATTTACCAATGGAAATTCAAGTAGGAGAAAATTCAAAATATATTAACCTTGGTGACTGGATTGGTTATTTTACTTATGGTGTTTTCGACGGAAATATTTTCGAACTTAAAAAATATTAAAATCTAAATCTTAAATGAACTTATATGTCTTATATGGTTCAAAGTTTAAACCATATAAGACATATAAGTTCATTTAAGTTTTTTTATATTGTTTAAAAATTCTAATTTTGCACCGTCTCAAAGGGGTGCTCTAAATAACGAGCTGAGATTATACCCAAAGAACCTGGGCAAGTAATGTTGCCAAGGGAATAATGACAAACAGCTAATGTGCACGTTAGTTATGTCATGGAAACATCAATTTATTAATTTAAAAAAAGAATAATTCCCCCTTTTATTCGTAAAACCTTTACGGATGAAAAATTTATTTAATTACAAAAGCTTTTTGCTTTCAATCACTCTTCTTGGCTCAAGTATTTCTTATTCACAAGAAGCAGACACTACAAAAACAAAAAAACTAGAAGAAGTAATGGTGCAAGCCATTCGTGCTAACGAAAAAACACCAGTTTCCTTTTCTAATTTTACCAAAAAAGAAATCGCAAAGCGAAATTTAGGTCAAGATATTCCAATTTTGATGAATTTTTTACCATCGGTTGTAACCACTTCCGATGCTGGAAATGGTGTAGGTTATACTGGAATTAGGGTGCGTGGTTCCGATGCTACTCGTGTCAATGTAACCATCAATGGGATTCCTTACAATGATTCTGAAAGTCATGGAACCTATTGGGTAAACATGCCCGATTTTGCTTCTTCGGTAGAAAGTATTCAGTTACAACGAGGCGTGGGAACTTCAACAAATGGCGCAGGTGCTTTTGGCGCGAGTTTAAATTTGTTGACCGAATCTGATAATGCATCGGCTGGTGGCGAAATTTCAAACTCATTCGGAAGTTTCAAAACAAGAAAGCACACAGTCAAATTCAACACAGGAATACTAAATGATCATTTCGAAATTTCAGGAAGATTGTCTAAAATTAATTCAGATGGATATATCGACAGAGCAAAATCTGATTTGAAATCCTATTTCTTGCAAGGTGCGTACATTGGTAAAACCACAAGAATTAAAGCATTGGCTTTTGGTGGAAAAGAAATTACCTATCAATCATGGAATGGTTTAGAGGATTTAGATAAATTAGAAAATGACAGAACCTACAATACATCAGGTGTATATACTGACGAATTCGGAAACACTCGTTTTTATGACAATGAAGTAGACAATTACCAACAAGATCATTATCAATTGCATTGGAACGAGAAAGTTTCAGAAAAATGGAATACAAACTTGGCTTTTCATTACACAAAAGGAAAAGGTTTTTATGAAAATTACAAAGAAGATGCCGACTTTGCTGATTATAATTTAACACCTGTCGGCTCAGCAACTACAACCGATATTGTTCGTCAGAAATGGTTAGATAACGATTTTTACGGAACCACATTTTCTGCAAATTACAAAGGCGAAAAACTATCGATGATTTTTGGTGGTGGTGCAAATAAATACGAAGGAAAACATTTTGGGAAAGTAATATGGGCAAGATTGGCTTCTACAAGCGAATTGGGAGATCATTATTATGACGATTACGGTATAAAAACGGATGTAAATATTTTTGCAAAAGCAAATTATCAAATTATAGAAAAGTTGAATCTTTTTGGGGATTTACAAGTTAGAAATGTAAACTATAAAGCTAACGGTGTTCAGCCAATAGTAGTAAATGAAACATTCAATTTTTTCAACCCAAAAGCAGGTTTGACTTTCTCTCCAAACGAGAAAAACAACCTTTATTTTTCGTACGCAGTTGCCAATCGTGAGCCTAAGCGTGAAGATTTTGAGAACAAGAATGTAAGACCTGAAAAACTAAATGATTATGAATTGGGCTGGCGTTTTGCCAATGCAAAAACAAAACTAAATGCCAATATTTACTATATGCGTTACAAAGACCAACTGGTGCTTACAGGCGCACTAAACGATGTAGGAACTCCAATTGCCGAAAACAGTGGAAAAAGTTATCGTTTAGGTCTTGAAATTGATGCAAAAATAGAAATTACAAACAAATGGTCGGTTCAGCCCAATGTGGCTATAAGCCAAAGTAAGAATCAAGATTTTTATTTTCAAAGAGATGGAGTTTTGCAAAATTTAGGAGAAACAACTATTTCGTATTCACCACAACTTATAGCTGGAAATATTTTAACCTTTTCACCGTTAAAACCTTTGCAAATTTCATTGTTGTCTAAATTTGTAGGCGAACAATTTATGGGAAATATCGATTCTGAAGCTTCTAAACTAGACAGTTATTTTATTAATGATTTGAATGTGACTTATGAAATAGAAACCAAAAGAGTATTCAAATCGATAGTGATTTCAGTTTTAGCGAATAATGTTTTAAACAGAAAATATATTTCAAATGGTTATTTTTACACTTACGATGACAGTTGGTCTAATCCGCCAAGTATTAAAACTATAGAAGGCGCAGGATATTATCCGCAAGCAGGTGCCAATATTTTAGTCGGTTTGACTTTGAAGTTTTAGAGTTATTACAAAACTGTTATTCAACATTAATTGCACTAATTTTCACGAGTTAATCTGTGAGAATTAGTGCAATTCGTTTTTGTTTTTTTAAGTTAAATATAGTTGGGGTGAAATAAATCTTCTTTCGTTTTTTACCATTTCCAATTTAGTCGAATTTCCAATTTTATTCTTTGTTTTTCTGCTAATTTTATAAATTCATTCTTAACAAAATTATATTCTTCAATTTCAGATTTAGGGATAATAACTACTTCTGGTTTAAACTTCAGAAAAAAATGTTGTTTGGTTTCTATTATTTTATCAATTGAGGAAATGTTTATTTTTGCAAACTGGCTATTTAATTGTGTGTTTTGTGAATTCGTTATGTACTTTGTGGTTTAAACCCTAATTATAAACCCTCAAATTAGCACCGCTAACTTCAATTTTATAAGATTTTAATGGATATTGTCCAGCGCCAACTCCAGTATACAAACTATATTCTTTGCTATCACAAGGACATTTTGCATTAATACCATTTATCGTCATAAGAGAACAATCGCTTGGGTATTGGTTTGGGCAACTGGCTTCATAAGCTCGATAATCATTGGTACCTACTTTCATCATTATAATTCCTTTTATTCCAGCTCCAGCATTGGTAACTAAAACAGGATTACTAGGAAACTGAAGATTATTATAAGAAGGCAAACTCGTATTTATAACCACCGAAAAAGAATAATTTGGCAAATACGGATTATCATTTACCACCTTGTCTTTGTGACAAGACAAAGTAAAAACTGCTATTATGATGAGGAAATATCGTTTCATTTTAAAATTTTTTAACCAATTTTGTTAGAACAAATTTAATTTAATTAACTTTGTAATAGTATGATTGTCATATAAAATTACAAACTGAAATAAAAAATAATATCTTTGCCGAAAGAAATCCCGTCGCGATGGGATTTTTTCTATTTATATATAACGAATAAATTATGAGTACAGTATCTTATTATACAGCCGAAGGATTAAAAAAACTAAAAGACGAGTTAGAACAACTCAAAGCAATTGAGCGCCCAAAAGCGTCGGCAGATATTGCAGAAGCTAGAGACAAAGGTGATTTGTCTGAAAATGCCGAATACGATGCTGCAAAAGAAGCACAAGGTCTTTTAGAGTTGAAAATAAAGAAAATGGAAGAAGTATATTCTAATGCTCGTTTAATTGATGAATCTCAATTAGATGTTTCAAAAGCATTGGTTTTATCTCATGTAAAAATTAAAAACCTAACTAATGGTATGGAAATGTCTTACCATTTAGTTGCCGAAAGTGAAGCAGATTTGAAGACAGGTAAAATATCAGTAACCTCTCCTATTGGAAAAGGATTACTAGGAAAATCTGTTGGAGAAATTGCCGAAATTACTGTTCCTAATGGTGTTTTAAAATTTGAAGTTTTAGAAATTACAAGAGATTAATTTTTTAAGTTTAATCGGTAAAACGGTTAACCGATTAAACAAATAAACGAATAAACAATGTCAATATTTACCAAAATAGTAAACGGAGAAATTCCTTGTTATAAAATTGCCGAAGATGACAATTTTCTAGCCTTTCTCGATGTAAATCCGAATGCAAAAGGACATACTTTGTGTATTCCGAAGCAAGAAATAAACAAGATTTTCGATATAAACGATGATTTGTATTTGGGATTGATGGCTTTTGCCAAAAAAATTGCAATCGCATTAGAAAAATCGGTTCCGTGCAAGCGAATTGGTATGGCAGTTATAGGACTCGAAGTTCCTCACGCTCATGTGCATCTTATTCCGCTTAACGAAATGGACGAAATGCGTTTTCAAAATAAAGTAAGTCTAACACCAGAAGAATTTTTAGCTTTGGTTAAAGTGATTCAAGGAAATTTATAAATTTTTATTTATACCAAACCATCGGTTATCACTGATGGTTTTTTAATTTAATAAACACACAACCATGAAAAAAACACTGATTTTAATACTATTCACAATGAGTTTAAACGTTGTTGCGCAAAATACAATGTCTCCAGAATTATTATGGAAACTAGGACGAGTTACTGCTTTAGGGATTTCTAAAGATGGGAAAAATGTTGTTTATAGTGTTTCGACACCATCAATAGAAGAAAACAAATCGGACAAGAAGTTTTATACCATTCCAGTAATTGGCGGAAAAGCAACAGAAGTAAAAGACACCAAAGATTTACTAACAGACAAAAACATTTCTCCTGACGGAAAATATCTTGTTTATAGCGAAGAAGTAAAAATTGATAAAGTTCACGGAAAAGATTATTATCCAGAATTAGAAAAATCGAATGTTCAGATATACAATGGTTTAGATTATCGCCATTGGGACACTTGGAACGAAGGAAAATTTAACCATGTTTTTTATAAAGAAAACAAAGAAGGTTCAGTTGGAACAGATATTCTAAAAGGCGAAAATTTCGATTCACCACAAAAACCATTTGGCGGAGACGAAGATTATATTTGGTCACCAGACAGCAAAAGCATTTTGTATGTATGTAAAAAAGAAGCGGGAACAAAATACGCCATTTCGACCAATACTAATATTTACGAATACAATCTAGAAACTCAAAAAACTAGCAATAGAACCGAAGCCAATTTAGGTTACGACACCAATCCGGTTTTTTCACCACAAGGAAATTTAACGTATTTGCAAATGAAACGCGATGGTTATGAAGCCGATAAAAACGATATTATTGTCGATTTTAAAGGAATAAAAATAAATCTAACTGCAAATTGGGATAATTCAGTAGCTAGTTTTTCATGGAGTAAAGACGGTAAAAAAGTATATTTTCTTGCAGCAATAGACGGAACACAACAACTATTTGAAGTTAATTTTCCTGGATTAACAAAAATTGCCATTACGGTAACACAACTTACTTTTGGCGATTTCGATGTGCATGATATTGTAGATATTACTGCCGACAATGCGATTGTTACAAGAACAGACATGAATCACGCATTAGAAATTTATTCATATAACTTGAAGAAAAAAACTTGGTTGCAACTTACTAAGGTAAACAATGATGCTTATTCTAAATTGGCATTTCCAAAGTACGAAAGACGTTATGTAACCACCACCGATGGTAAAAAGATGTTAGTTTGGGTAATTCTTCCACCTAATTTTGATGCTACTAAAAAATATCCAACTTTATTATATTGCCAAGGAGGACCACAAAGTCCGTTGACACAATCATATTCTTTCCGTTGGAATTTCTCTCTTATGGCATCACAAGGATATGTTGTTGTAGCACCAAACAGAAGAGGAATGTATGGTCACGGACAAGCTTGGAACGAGCAAATTTCTGGTGATTGGGGCGGACAAGTGATGCAAGATTACCTTTCTGCCATTGATGATGTTGCTAAAGAAAACTATGTAGATAAATCTCGTTTGGGTTGTATTGGTGCTAGTTATGGTGGTTATTCTGTGTTTTATTTAGCCGGAATTCACAACAATAGATTTAAAAGTTTTATTGCACATGATGGCGTTTTCAATACCCAAAGTATGTTTGGCACAACAGAAGAAGTGTTCTTTAACAACTGGGATTTTGGCGGTGCTTATTGGGAAAAAAACAATAAAATTGCACAACAAACCTATACTAAATTCAATCCTATCAATTATGTAGACAAATGGAATACACCCATTTTAATCATACAAGGCGGAAACGATTTTAGAGTGCCAATTGGTCAATCACAAGAAGCATTTCAAGCAGCGCAATTGCGAGGAATAAACAGCAGATTTTTGTACTTTCCAGAAGAAAACCACTGGGTCTTGAAACCTCAAAATGCACAAGTTTGGCAAAAAGAGTTTTACAAATGGTTGAAAGAAACGTTGTAGTTTAAAAATCCCGATTAATTCGGGATTTTTTCTCTTAATTAAAACCCAAATTACTGTTAAATTAAAAAATAAGAAGGAACATTTTTTAATTTTACTAACCTTAAAAAAATATAAAATTATGAATACAATTAAATCAATATTTTTTGCGACTTCATTAATAGTTGGTGCTTCAAGTTTTGCACAAGACAATTTAGTGAATTCATTAAAAATTAATGCAAGCGAAAAAAGCAAAGAAGCATTCAAATTTACAGATGTAATTAATATCGAAAATACTTCGGTAAAAGTGCAAGGTTCTTCAGGAACATGTTGGAGTTATTCGGCAAACTCATTTTTAGAATCGGAAATGATTCGAATGGGGAAAAAACCAGTAGAGTTATCTCAAATTTTTTCTGCACGTAATGCTTATGTAGAAAAAGGAAGAAATTATGTTCGTATGCATGGTGCTGTTACTCTTGGTGATGGTGGTGCGTTTCACGATGTAATAAATATGTATCGCAAGTACGGTGCTGTTCCACAATCTGTTTATACAGGTTTAAATTACGGAACCGATAAAAATAAATTTGGCGAAATGGCAGCTTTAGGGGAAGCTTTACTAGCAGCTGTAGTAAAAAATCCTAATGGAGAACTAACACCAAACTGGGAAAAAGCCTATGCAGCGGTTATCGATTCTTATCTAGGTATTGTACCAAAAACTTTCGATTATAACGGGAAAAAATACACACCTGAGACTTTTGCAAAAGAGGTTGTAGGAATAAATGCCGATGATTATATCGAGATTTCTTCTTTACAAGAATATCCTTATTACTCAAAATTTGTATTAATGGTTCCTGACAACTGGTCGTTTGATCAAGTATATAATGTACAAATTAACGAATTAACAGATATTACTGATGCTGCATTAAAAAGCGGTTATACAGTGGCTTGGGCTGGCGATGTGAGCGAAAAAACATTTAGTTGGAAAAATGGCGTGGCTTTTGTTTCTGAAAAGAAAGTGGAAGACATGACTGCCGAAGAAAAAGCTGATTTATTTAATGGTCCTAAAAAAGAACCAGTTGTTACTGAAGAAATGCGTCAAAAAGGTTTTGATAATTACAACACAACCGATGACCATGGTATGCACATTGTTGGTTTAACCAAAGATCAAACAGGAAAAGAATATTATATTGTTAAGAATTCTTGGGGAACTACAAACGACTACAAAGGCTATTTGTATATGAGTAAAGAATTTGTAAAATACAAAACAACAGCTCTTATGATTCACAAAAAATCACTTTCTGTTGATATGGCTAAAAAGTTGAAAGTTTAATTTAGTAGTTACTAAATTACAAAAAAAGGAGCGTCATCGAGACGCTCCTTTTTTTGTGTAACAATATGGTTTTTATATTACTTCCATTTTAACGATTCCATCAAAGCGCGTAAATCATTTTTAATATATTCTGCAGCAGGCAAAACCGAATCAAAATTAGGTTTTGCATAAAAATAAACCGATCCTACTAGAAAATGTTTTGTGCTATCTGTTAAATAAAACTGTGATTGCGAAGCAGCGTTTCCGCCAACTTCATAAAACATTCCGTATGCTTTTCTTTCTTTATTTGTATAAGGTTGCTCGCTAATTCCGTCCGCTTTTATGACATGTTCGTATGTTAATTTCTGTGCATCACGTAACAAAGCTTCAATATTCTTGTTTACAGGTTTGTAGTTAAGATAAACTGTTGCTTTTAACTTAGGATATTCGATACTAAAATTACATTTTCCATTATCGACAACTTTTCCTAAAGTATTGTAATCAAAATTATAACCGCATGTTTTATCATAAGGGACATATCTTGGCTCAGGATAATCTAAACTCAAATAAGCTTTCGGTTTGGGTAAAACGTCGTCCTTACAACTAACAACGCAGATAGAAATTATTGTAAAAAAAAGAAACTGAAAATATTTAGTAAGCATTATTTGGGTTTTAAAAAGGCAAATCATTTTCGATATTTGGATCAAAAGAAGTTGTTTTGGGCGCTTCTGGTTGTGTTTTTACATTTTCAGAATCTTTTTTAGTTGTCAAGAATGTAAATTCAGTCACTTGAACTTCCGTTGTATATTTTGTAGTTCCGTCTTCAGCTTGCCATTGACGCGATTTTATTCTTCCTTCTACATATATTTTATCACCTTTAGATAAATATTTCTCACAAATTTCTGCAGCTTTATTTCGCACAACAACATTATGCCATTCAGTCGAAGTAATTTTCTCGCCCGTAGTTTTGTTAATATAAACTTCATTAGTTGCTAAAGGAAATCTACCGATGCAGTTTCCCCCTTCAAAATAATGCATTTTAATATCTTCGCCTAGAAAACCTATTAGCATAACCTTATTTAATGTCCCGTTCATTGTGTTTTTATTATAATAATATCAAAGATAAGTCATTTTAATTAAAACTTATTATTCTTAATAAAATTGTGAAGTACAATAGGAAAAGGAAATTTATTTAAACTTTCAAAATCAAGTCCATTTTCTAAAATAACATTTCTATTTACTTTCCAAAACTTAATAAACAAGTGCTGATGAGATAATTTATGAGTTATTGTTTCAGTTTCCATTAATGTGATTTTAGAAATAGCATCAAATTTGTTTTGAATTAAGGCTAAAACAATTTCATCCGATTCTAGCTTTTCTGTTTCCAACAAAGGGAATTCGTACAAATTATGCCAAATTCCTTTGGCAGTTCTTTGGTTAATGGTGGTTTTGTTTTTGTTGTCTACAATATATAAGTAGTTAAAAAATCTATTTTTAATTTTTACTGTTTTAATTTTTACAGGCAATTCATCTACTTTTTTTAATGAAAGAGCAGCACAACTAGTATTTAATGGGCAAATATTGCAATTAGGGCTTTTTGGCACACATTGCAAAGCGCCAAACTCCATTATAGCTTGGTTAAATAAGGCAGGATTATCTTTACTAATTACTTCTTGAGCTAAAAGTGTGAATTCATTTTTGGCTTTCGCCGAAGCGATATCCGTTTCTACATTAAAGTAACGAGAAAGCACCCGAAAAACGTTTCCATCGACGACAGGAACGACCTCATTGTAGGAAAAAGATGCAATTGCGGCGGCTGTATATTGTCCAACCCCTTTTAATTTGAGTAAATTTTTATAATCTGACGGAAAAATTCCGTTTAAATCTGTAGCAATATATTTTGCAGTAGCATGCAAATTTCTCGCTCGAGAATAATATCCCAAACCTTGCCAAAGTTTTAAAACTTTTTCTTCACTTGCATTTGCTAAATCAAAAACGGTAGGAAAAACCTCTGTGAAAGCCATATAATAGGGCAAACCTTGAGCAACTCTTGTTTGTTGTAGCATGATTTCTGACAACCAAATATAGTACGGATTTGTTGTATTTCTCCACGGTAAATCACGTTTATTTTCTAAATACCACGTTGTTAATGTTTTACTAAAATTCATTGTAATTGTTTGGATAGCAAAAATAAAATTTTATGTGATTAAATTTTAATCATTTAGATTGAAATATTGTTTTTTTAATTTATATATTTGCAACCTCAAAAAATTACATAAACTTAATTACGTATTAAAATGACAAAAGCAGATATCGTAGCGAAAATTTCAGAGAAATTAGGACTAGAAAAAGGAGATGTACAAGCTACAGTAGAGACTTTTATGGATGAAGTAAAAAATTCATTAGAGACTGGAGATAACGTATACCTAAGAGGTTTCGGAAGTTTTATTGTTAAAACTAGAGCTGAAAAAACAGGAAGAAATATTTCTAAAAACACAACGATTAAAATTCCAGCGCACAATATCCCAGCATTTAAGCCTGCTAAAGTATTTGTAGAAGGAGTTAAAACGAATAACGAAACAAAATAATTTACTAATCAATAAAACTACAAATTATGCCAAGTGGTAAAAAAAGAAAAAGACATAAGGTAGCAACGCACAAACGTAAAAAACGTGCAAGAGCTAACCGTCACAAAAAGAAAAAGTAGTTCTAAACTACTTTTTTCTTTTTTAAACGTTCATTGAAATTGAGGAAAAGACAAATAGATAAAAGACAAATAGATAAAAGACAAACGTTTAGTATCTAAAATAGTTATATCTAAAAATCTGCTTTTCTCCCAGGTAAAAACCTGTAATGTTTAATCCATCTGTACTAATTTAATTTTAGTTTTAGATTCAGATTTTAGTTTTTTTTATAAAATCTATTATCTAAAAATCTATTATCTATTTATTTAAAAAATACAGATAAAAATTTACACATGAATAAAGAATTGATTATTAGATCTAGTTCTGACGCTGTAGATTTTGCCTTATTGAAAGATGGAAAACTAATTGAATTACACAAAGAAGAAGAAACAAGCAATTTTCAAGTAGGCGATATTTTTATTGCCAAAATAAGGAAACCTGTTGCTGGTCTTAATGCTGCTTTTGTAAATGTAGGCTTCGAAAAAGATGCTTTTTTACATTATCATGATTTAGGACCTAATCTAGCTTCACAACTGAAATTCATAAAACTTGTAACAACAGGTAAAATAAAAGATTTCTCCCTTAAAAGTTTCCAATTTGAAAAAGAAATTGATAAAGATGGTACAATTACCGATGTAGTTGCTGTTAATCAATCAATTCTTGTGCAAGTGGTCAAAGAACCAATATCTACTAAAGGACCCAGAATAAGCTCGGAGCTTTCTCTTGCCGGAAGATATATAGTTTTAGTTCCCTTTTCAGATCGAGTTTCTATTTCTCAAAAAATAGAATCTAAAGAAGAAAAAGACAGACTAAAACGTCTTGTTCAATCTATCAAACCAAAAGGATTCGGTGTTATTGTTCGTACAGTAGCAGAAGGCAAAAAAGTTGCAGAAATAGACAAAGACTTGCAAAATTTGGTGGACAAATGGACATCAATGTGCAAAAAAATTCCAACAGCGCATCATCCATCAAAAGTGTTAGGAGAACTCAACAGAGCATCATCAATATTACGAGATGTTTTTAATGATACTTTTAGCGGAATTGTTATAGATGATGAGGAACTGTTTAATGAAACAAAAGAGTACATCCAACAAATTGCTCCTAGTAAAGAATCAATGGTGAAGCTTTATCAGTCTAAAGACACTCCGATCTTTGAAAAATACAGTATTGAAAGGCAAATAAAAACCTCGTTTGGAAAATCCGTTTCCATGAGCAAAGGTGCTTACCTTATTATCGAGCATACCGAAGCCATGCACGTTATCGATGTAAACAGCGGAAATCGCTCGAACAAAGCAACCAATCAGGAAGATACAGCTCTCGAAGTAAATATGATTGCAGCTGCTGAGGTAGCAAGACAATTGCGTTTACGAGATATGGGTGGTATAATATGCGTCGATTTTATAGATATGTCTAATCCAGACAATCGTAAAGTATTGTTCGATTTCTTAAGAGAAGAAATGAGTGATGACAAAGCAAAACACAAAATATTGCCTCCAAGTAAATTCGGAATAGTACAAATTACTAGACAAAGAGTTAGACCAGAGGTCAATATTGAAACACGAGAAGAAAATCCAAACAATGAAAATAGCGACATTGAAGCGCCTATTTTAATCATTGACAGAATTGCTTCCGATTTAGAAAGAATTATAAAGTTGCATAAAAAAGTAGTACTAAATGTACACCCATTTATAGCCGCTTACCTTGCAAAAGGTTTTCCATCTATACGTTCAAAATGGTTTTTTGAATACAAAAAATGGATAAAAATTATTCCGCGTGACTCATACACGTACCTTGAATATCGTTTTAATGATGCCCAAGGAAATGAAATTAAAGATTAAATACAAAACCCGCCAATTCCCAATATTTTGGGATGAAGGCGGTTTTTTTGTGTTAGTAGCTCAATCAAAATTTATAGAAAATGAGCAAAAATTAAAGTGCCCCAAAATAATTAAACACTATTTTGGGGCACTTTATAAATTTAATTTCTTTTATTTTTATCCTTTCAAAGCTTCTGCTCCACCAACAATTTCTAAAATTTCATTAGTAATCGCAGCTTGACGTGCTTTGTTGTAAGTTAATTTCAGTTGGTCTCTTAATTCTGTTGCATTATCTGTTGCTTTGTGCATTGCCGTCATACGCGCACCGTGTTCTGAAGCAAATGAATCTCTGATTCCTTTGTATAATTGTGTTTTCAATGATTTAGGAATCAATGTTAATACAATTTCTTCTTTAGATGGTTCGAAAATATAATCGCCTGTAGAAACTGGTTTGTCTGATTTTATTGGCGCTAGTGGCAAAAATTGTTCAGTTTGAACAATTTGAGTTGCTGCATTTTTAAATTGATTGTAAATTACTTCAATTTTGTCATAATCTCCAGCTACAAATTTAGCTGTAAGTGTTTGTGCAATCTTTGCTACATTATCAAACGTTAAATCATCAAAAACTGAACTTTGATTATCAACAACTGAAAGAGTTTTACTTAGAATATCGTTTCCTTTTTTACCAATAGCAAAAACATCTACTTGTTTTCCTGCATAAAAATCTGAACGACTTTTTACTTCCTTAATTACATTGGTATTAAAAGCACCACACAAACCTCTATTTGAAGTTATAGCAACTACTAATACTTTTTTAATTTCACGTTGTTTTGTAAATTCTCCACCCGCATCACCATCAAGTGTAGCAGAAAGATTTTGCAATAATTCCGTTAGTTTTTCGGCATAAGGTCGCATAGCTGTAATAGCATCTTGTGCTTTTTTCAGTTTTGCTGCAGAAACCATTTTCATCGCAGAAGTGATCTGCATCGTCGATGAAACGGAAGTAATTCTATTACGGATTTCCTTTAAATTTGCCATTTATTCGTTTTTATTTTAAATTATAAATGTTGAATTATAAATTTTAAAAAGTGACAACCACTATTCAAAATTTATAATTCAAAATTTAAAATAATATTAGTTATATTTTGCTGATAATTCTTTAGCTGTTTTTTCGATTACATCTGTAATGTTATCATCTAATTTACCAGCTTTAAGAGCATCTAGTGTATCTCTGTGTTTGTTGTTTAAGTATTCGATAAAATCTTTTTCGAATTCTTTAACTTTATTTACAGGAACATTTCTTAATAAGTTTTTAGAACCAGCATAAATAATTGCTACTTGATCTTCAACAGTATAAGGAGAATTTAAACCTTGTTTCAAGATTTCAACATTTCTTTTACCTTTTTCAATTACGTTTAAAGTTACCGCATCAAGATCAGAACCAAATTTAGCAAACGCTTCCAATTCACGGAATTGTGCTTGGTCCAATTTTAATGTTCCAGCTACTTTTTTCATCGATTTAATCTGAGCATTTCCTCCAACACGTGATACCGAAATACCTACGTTAATTGCTGGACGAACTCCTGAGTTAAACAAATCTCCATCCAGGAAAATCTGACCATCAGTAATCGAAATTACGTTGGTTGGGATATATGCAGAAACGTCACCAGCTTGTGTTTCGATAATTGGTAATGCAGTTAATGAACCACCACCTTTTACGATAGATTTTAACGAATCTGGTAAATCGTTCATGTTTTTTGCGATATCATCATCAGCAATTACTTTACAAGCTCTTTCTAATAAACGAGAGTGTAAGTAAAAAACGTCTCCAGGGTATGCTTCACGTCCTGGTGGTCTTCTTAACAAAAGAGAAACCTCACGATACGCAACAGCTTGTTTAGATAAATCATCATAAACAATTAATGCTGGACGACCAGAATCTCTAAAATATTCTCCAATTGCAGCTCCAGCCATTGGTGCATAAACTTGCATTGGTGCTGGATCAGAAGCGTTTGCAGCAACAATAACTGTATAAGCCATTGCGCCTTTTTCTTCTAACATTTTTGCAATTCCTGCTACAGTAGACGCTTTTTGTCCAATTGCAACATATATACAAAATACAGGTTTTCCTGCATCGTAAAATTCTTTTTGGTTTAAGATAGTGTCAATACAAACAGTAGATTTACCTGTTTGACGGTCACCAATAACCAATTCACGTTGTCCACGACCTACTGGGATCATTGCATCTACTGCTTTGATACCTGTTTGTAATGGCTCAGTAACTGGCTGACGGAAGATAACTCCAGGAGCTTTTCTTTCCAAAGGCATTTCGTATAAATCACCACCAATTGGTCCTTTTCCATCAATAGGAAAACCAAGTGTGTTTACTACACGACCTACCATTTGTTCTCCAACTTTTAGAGAAGCAATACGTTGTGTTCTTTTTGCTGTAGATCCTTCTTTGATTCCTGTAGATGGTCCTAAAAGTACCACACCAACATTGTCTTCTTCAAGATTCAAAACGATTCCTTCAAGACCATTGTCAAATTCTACAAGTTCACCGTATTGAACATTTGATAACCCGTAAACACGAGCAATACCATCTCCAACTTGAAGCACTGATCCTACTTCTTCTAGCGTTGCACCAGATTCAAAACCTGATAATTGCTTTTTTAATATTGCTGATATTTCAGCAGGTTTAATTTCCGCCATAATTATATAAATAACTAATTACTTAATTCTCTTTTTAATACTTGTAATCTATTAGCGATTGAAGCATTGTATTGCTTATCACCTATTTTTAAAATAAATCCTCCAATAATTGAAATATCTACGATATTTTCTATTGTTACTTTTTTGTCTGAAAAAGTTGCAATTTTAGCTTTTACTTTAGCTTCTAAATCGGCATCCATAGGAATCGCTGTAGTAACTTTTGCTACTTCAATACCATTTTCTTCATCAAATAATTTGTTGTATTCTGTAGCA
This sequence comes from Flavobacterium sp., assembly GCF_043720215.1. Taxonomy (GTDB): domain Bacteria; phylum Bacteroidota; class Bacteroidia; order Flavobacteriales; family Flavobacteriaceae; genus Flavobacterium. The sequence continues at coordinate 19,996 of NZ_JAYSSZ010000255.1, forward strand.
GTTGCGCTAAGAATTTCAAATCTTTTGTTTTCAAACAATAAATGAAATAAACTTTTTGTTACTCCATTTGTGCTAGCAAAAACTTCTAACAACGCATTTTCTTTAGCTTCTACCTTAATGGTTGGGTTTTGAATAAAAGAATCCAATTCCATATTTCCATTAATAGTTGTTGCTATTAAAAACATATCATTACTAACTTCTTTAGCTACATTTTTTGATGTTGCTATGTCTAGAATTGCTTTTGCGTAACGAATTGCTGCTCTTGTACTTGACATAATTAATTTAATTTAACGTCGCCTAACATTTTCTCAACCAATTTAGTTTGAGCTTCTTTGTTAGATAATTCGTCTTTTAATAATTTTTCAGCAATTTCTATAGAGAAAGTTGAAACTTGAGATTTCAATTCAGCCATAGCAGCATTTTTTTCGCTTTCGATTGCAGCTTTAGCTTGCTCGATCATTTTAAGACCTTGAGCTTGCGCTTCAGTTTTAGAATCAGCAATCATTTTTTCTTTTATTTCGCGAGCTTCTTTTAGCATACTATCACGCTCTAATCTTGCTTCTTGCAAAATACGTTGATTGTCTGCTTGAAGATTTTGCATTTCCTTTTTAGCATTTTCAGCCGAAAGTAATGCATTTTTGATTCCAGTTTCTCTTTCGTTTACGGCATCAAGAATTGGTTTCCAAGCGAATTTTTTCAATAAGAAAATTAATCCTATAAAAATTAAGGTTTGCCAGAAGAACAATCCGAACGAAAAATCATTTATTAACTTTTCCATTTTTTATACTTTATATAATGTAAATATATTTTGTAATTTGTTTTTAAAATAAAACAAAAACTGCAACCAACCGTTACAGTTTTTGTTTAGTTGTTTAGACTATGTTGCGAAAATCGCAGCAAATCCAATACCTTCAATAAGTGCAGCAGCAATAAGCATAGCTGTTTGGATTTTTCCAGTAGCTTCTGGTTGACGTGCAATTGCATCCATTGCAGAACCACCGATTCTACCAATACCAATACCTGCTCCGATAACTACTAATCCTGCTCCAATGATTCTAGGAATTTCCATAAAAATATGTATTAAAAATTAAACATTCTTTTTCTTGATTTTAGAGTGTAGATTTTAGAGTGTAGATTTAAAAATCTGATCTCTAAATTCTAATCTCTAAATTTTAATGATGCGCTTCATCATGATGATGCTCCTCAACAGCAGAACCAAAATATAAAGCGGCTAACATGGTAAATATATAAGCTTGCAATGCTGCAACTAATATTTCGATAATTGAAATTATAAACGTTAATGTAAATGATAACGCTCCCATTCCGATGCTTTTATAAATAAATATTAAAGCTAGCAAACTCATTATTACGATATGACCAGCAATCATGTTGG
>NZ_JAYSSZ010000256.1:0-21372 GCF_043720215.1 Flavobacterium sp.
AACCAAGCCAAGTTTCTGAACGATTTGCTATTCGAAAAGCATTTGAAACATAACCTTTAAAAAAACCATCTTTTGTACCATAAACGTAATAACCTTCGAGTTTATAATTTTTAGATAATTTCTCGTTTGTAATCCCGCCCAGACCCAAACGAAATCCTTCGTAGTTATTGTAACTGAATAGGTAACGCAAATCAACATCAAAAAAACCGACTGGATAATATCCTTTTAATACTTTTCTGCCAATTTTAATTTTGTTTTCATACCTTCTTTTTTGAATCAAACTATCTAATGAAAAATAGGTTGTGCTACTTCTCACATCGGTCGAATCATTAAAATAATTGTACCAAAGTGACTCTTTTTTTGCGATAGCATGTTCATTAATTACTATAGCAATATCTGGACGTTTAATTTTTAGTGTTTGATTAAATACTGGCTCAAAATAGGTTGTATTAGAAATTATTTCCACAAAATCTGACGCAAATTTTTTGCCTTCTGGGTTTAGTTTTGGATCATTCCCTTCAAAAGTAATTGTTTCCCCCAGTATTTTTATAGGAGCTTTACTATTTCCTTTTTTTATAGAAAGATTAGTTTTTACAGGAAACCAATTTTCTAATTCTTTATTAAACTCAAACTCATGATTAGATTTGATTACTAACAATCCCGAAACTTTCAATTCAATTTTTGAAATACTAAATTTTTCAGCATCAATAAACAAAACACCTTCTAGTTGGTCGGTTTTAGATTTCTGTTTGGGCTGAAATGAAATTCTATAAATCTTTCTGTTTTCTAAAATAGTATTTTCTAAAAAAGAGTATTTATATTTTCTTAAACCTTTAAGGGAAATTGGGCTTGTATATTCTTTTTCTACTAATGAATATTTATTGGCATAAACCGAAAATGGCTGTAATTGAAGTGAAAAATATTCAAAAATAGGTTCTTTGAAACCAGCCATTTTTGTAGCAAGAATTCTTTCTTTTCGATGGTTTTTTCTAATTTGAAATTTCGATATTTTTTCTGTTTGATACAAATGTTGTTTTGAGATTACTTTCTTAAAAAAATAATCGGAAGAATCAATTTCTATAAATTTTCTTTTACCTTTTTTTATTACAAATATCGAATCTATTCTTCCTTCAATTAAGTCTGGATTAGCAGTTATAATAAGCTTATTATAGCTTGTGAATTCGTAATTACTAGGATTGTTTACAGACTTGTATAACACAACTTTTTTGACGAGGCTATCGACAGACGTTAACTTTTCTTGTGCGATTGCTTCAAAATTTGCAAATAGCACAAGAAAGAAAGGTATAATAGAAAGTAGTTTTTTTAAAACCATTAAGTTTCAATCTGTTTTTTGTAATCTATACAAATATAGTTTTATTAAATAAAAAATCCGTGCAAAACGGATTAGTTATAAGTTTTATGATTTTGCTAAAAACACTACAATAAATTAAATGTAGATTTTAGAACTAATTTTGAATTGTCAAAAACATTAACAAAATAAGATCCTTTCTCAAGATTAGTTACTGGAATTTCTCCTTCAATTTTTATGGTTTTATTTTCGTATTTAAGCTTCATAGAAGTACTGAAAGTTAGCGTTTCGTTACCAAATATTTGAGTTCCTTTACTTCCTATAACGTTATTTTTAGTGTCAATAATTTGAACATAAAAATCTTTGTCTGTCGCTTTAACCAAATCGTTTTCAGCAATCATAAAACTAATTTTTAGGAGATCTATTTTACTAGCTTTATCTGTTTGAGTTTGATTCCCAGAGCTTTTAGTTTTATATGAAGCTGTTTGCAAATTATAAAAATAAAGTTTTGATGCTTCAGTAATTTTCTTTGCTAATTTTTTGTTAGAAACTGTTAGTGTATCATTTTTTGTTTTTTCGTTTTTTAGGACAACGTTTGTTTTACTTAAAACAACATTAGTACTGTCAATTTGTTTTTTATATGAATTTATTTCATTTAGAAGTAACTTAATCCTATTGTCTACATTACTTACAGTTTGCTTATACTCTGCAATCGTTTTTTCATTTACATCTTTTGACTTCAGATCAAGAATTAATTGTTTTACTTTATTTTGCTCTTCGACTAATTTGCTTGACAATGATTTATTAGAAGTCATTACCTGATTAAGGAATAATTGAGATTGCTCTAAATCTTTCAAAACGTTTGATTTTTCTTCTCTTAGTGAAACAATCGTGCTTTTTGATCTATCTCCTGATTTATAAAGAAAGAAAATTCCTCCAAGCATTGTAAATGCTAACATAACAATTACAATTTTTAAACTATTGTTAATTCCTTGGTTATTATTTTTTGACATGATTTAATCTGTTGTTTTTGTGTTTAAATTTTTTTTAATTATTTTTCTAATTCTTTTGATATGGTTTCAAAATTTATATTTTTATCTAATTGGTAATATATAAATATACCAACTAATCCGATAACTCCCATTGACAACCAATTTGAAAAATAGCTAAAACTTTCAATAATAGTATAACCAATTTTTGGACTTACTATTTGAGCCAAACTAAAACTCATTGCATATAACGCTAAATATTTTCCTTCTTGTCCACTAACTGCTCTTGTAAAAGCAAAGGTGTTAGAAAATGAAAATAACAATATTTGTCCCACAGTAATAAAAAATATACTAACAACTAATATTGGAATAAATCCAGAAAAAAGTAAACAAAAGAAACCTAAAGTCATAAACATAGATCCTAATAATATAATCTTTGTTGCTTTGTAATTATTTTTCTCAAGAAAACCTATTAGTGGCATTTCAAAAAGGAATATCAACAACCCATTTAACGCTATTAGTAACCCGATTTGAAACTCATTAAGCTTTAACATTTTCGAATTATATAATGGTATTGTTGAAAATAATTGGAAAAATAAAAAAGCTGTTATAAAACTAGCGAATAAGAAAAGTATAAAATTCTTATCATGTAATACACTTTCCTTAACTTTTTTGAGAGACTCTTCCTTTCTTTGAATTATTTTTCTAGCTTTATAAACTTTGCTTTCATCTACTAATAGCATGAATATTGTAATTGCAAAGATACAAGTGACACCATCTATCCAAAAGAGCATGTCGTAATTATCTTTTTTTATAACCAATCCAGCAATTAGCGGCCCTGAAACGATTCCAAGATTTACAGCTAATCTAACTAAGGTTAGTGCTCTAGTTCTATTTTTTTTTGTAGTAAAATTAGACACAGCCACATACATTGCAGGTTTATACGTATCTGCAACTGCTGTTACTAAAAATAAGCCAATGCATATTTCTGCAAAATCATACAAAAACATTAATAAGATGATTCCAAAACCTGTTAGAAAGAGACTGGATAACATAACAGTATAAAATCCCATTTTGTCAGTAAGTTTACCTCCTAACCAGTTTCCAAATATGGCTCCTAATCCAATAAACCCTAACATCCATCCTATTTCTCCAAGGCTAAAAAACAAACTGTCGTTCAAATATTTAGGCAAGAATAACATGACCATTGCTCCTGAACGGTTTATGTATGTGACTAGGGTTAAAACCCATATTTCTTTTGAAAACCCTCTAAAATTATCAAAGTAGGCATTTAAATAATTCTTCATTTTATTTAATTTTTAGATCAATATGATATATTGGGGAATATCAATATTGATATGTTTTAGTTTTTTTAATTAAATAAAAATATTAATAAACTTTTTTAATTTTTTTAGATCTATCTGCTATATAAGATACTAACCATGCAATTTGACCTTCTTTAGCAAAATATAATTTTTTATCATTTATATCTGGAATTGCTTCAAGACAAACTAAAAGAATATTGCTTCCAGAGATTAAATATTTTTGAGAATATGTTTTCAGAACACGTTCAGCATCTTTATCAGTTTTAGCTATTTCTTCAAATTTTTTAAAATTATTTTTTAAAATAGCGTCATAATTAAGTACATCTTCTAACTTGAATTGATTAAAAGTTTCTTTTGCCACGCCATTATAAAGCGTATAAAAAGCCCAAACTGCCCCTCCAGACATAAATACTTTTTGTTTTTCTAAAGCAACTGGACTTGTGCCATACATGGCGTTTATTTGATCTCTTAGTGTGGAAAGAAACCCGAATGATTTTTCGTTATACTCTGAAATATCATCTTTTCTTGTCTTTTTTATTACAGCTTCTGTTAGCGTTATTGTTCCGTAACTAACACTTAATGGAAAAAACACAAAAGTATCATTGTTTTTTACATCTATATATCCACCTTTAGTGTTTCCTCCTCCTATATCTAAAATCATAGATTCATCATAATCTGAAGGTGGCACACATCCTTTTAGCAGCATTTTACCTTCTGTTTGAGGATCAATAAAATCTAGATTTTTTTTTGTTGTTAGCTTCACTTTATCAATTAGTTCTTGCGTGTTTTTTGCCATAGCAACTCCTGAAGAACCAACTATAAAAATATTATCATCAGTTACCTTATATTCGTTTTTTATTTTTAAATAATTAGACAAGACTACTGCGGCTGCTTTATCTATATCTTCTGCAGCTAAATTACCGTCTATAGATATCCCTCTTGCAATACCGACATTTTCAGACCAATATGATTTAATAATATAATCTCCTCTTTTAATATTGGTAACTTCTAAAACAGACATTTTTATTCCTTTACTACCTATTTCAATTCCAGCAAATACTCCTGTATCTTGTGAAAATAAAGTATTTTGGAATAAAAAAAGTAAAAAAAATGTATTAAGAACTATTTTTTTAATGTTCATGTAGGCAAATTTTAAATTAAACATAGATTTTTGGCAAACAAACATATCAAAAAAAATGATACAAATGTGTTAATTTTTAAAATATAAAAAAATCTGCCAAGTTTAGCAACAAGGCAGATTTTTAGGTTTTATTTAACTAAAACAACTAAACCTTCATTATCTCAGCTTCTTTAACCACTAGTAGTTCGTCTATTTTTCTAATATAAGTATCCGTTAGCTTCTGAACACTTTCTTCAGCGGTTTTGCAAATATCTTCTGATGTTCCTTCTTTTTCTAGTTTTTTAATATCTGAATTAGCTTCTTTACGAACATTTCTCACACCAATTTTAGCATCTTCTGACTCAGTTTTAGCTTGTTTTGCAAGATCTCTACGTCTTTCTTCAGTAAGTGGCGGAACACTTATGATAATCATATCGCCATTATTCATTGGATTAAAACCAATATTAGCTATCATAATTGCTTTCTCAATTGCTTGCAACATATTTTTTTCGAAAGGCTGCAAGGTTAAAGTTCTAGCATCAGGCACACTTATTTTTGCTATTTGTGCTAATGGAGTTTGTGAACCATAGTAGTCCACAAAAACGCCTCCAAGCATAGCTGGAGAAGCTTTTCCTGCACGGATATTTAAAAATTCTTTTTCTAAATGAGCAATAGAACCTTCCATAGATTCTTTTGTGCTATCAAGAATAAAATCAATTTCTTCAGTCATTTTTTTTTAGATTTTTTGATTATTTGATTGTTAGATTTTTCGAGAAATCAAATATTCTAACAATCGAACTGTTTCTATTATATATTTACTACTGTTCCTATGTTCTCTCCTTTGCAAATTTTAAGTAAATTTCCTTCTTTATTCATATCAAAAACAATAATAGGCAATTTATTTTCTTGACTTAATGTGAATGCGGTTGTATCCATTACATTCAGCCCTTTTTTGAGTACATCTTCAAACGAAATATAATCAAATTTTACAGCATCTTTGTTTTTTTCTGGATCTTCGTTATATATTCCATCAACACGTGTTCCTTTCAAAATAACATCAGCATTAATTTCTACACCTCTTAAAACGGCTGCTGTATCGGTTGTAAAATAAGGATTTCCTGTTCCTGCACCAAAAATAACAATTCTGTTTTTTTCTAAATGCCTTACAGCTCTTCTTTTAATATAAGGTTCTGCGATGGCTTCAATTTTTAAAGCTGTTTGCAAACGAGTAAGCATTCCTTTTTCTTCAAGCGCTCCTTGTAATGCCATGCCATTTATAACTGTAGCTAGCATTCCCATATAATCACCTTGCACACGATCCATACCATTACTAGCACCAGCAACTCCTCTAAAAATGTTTCCACCTCCAATTACAATGGCAATTTCTACACCTAGTTCGTGAATTTGTTTTATTTCTTCAGCATATTCAGCTAAGCGTTTTGGATCTATTCCGTATTGCCGATCACCCATTAATGCTTCACCACTTAGTTTGAGAAGAATTCTTTTGTATTTCATTTCTGTTTGTGTTGTTTTTTTGCATTGCAAATATAAAGATATTCTCGTTATTCAAAAACGCTTTTTATTATTTATAAATCTTTTGCAATATTTTTCTTAATTATTGCATGCCCTAAATAAATTAAGGGAGTTAATGCAATTGCAATAATTAGTTTGAATGTGTATCCAGTTAGCGCTGAGGAGATAAAAATTTGAGTATTCATCTTACCTGGAAGCCAAAATGCAATTCCTAAGACAATAAAGGAATCGAAGAATTGAGAAATTATTGTAGAGCCTGTTGTTCTGAGCCAAATTTTGCTGTCTCCAGTTCTATTTTTAAAAAACCAAAAAACAGTCACATCAATTAGTTGTGAAACTAAAAAAGCAACAATACTACCTACAATTATCCACATACTTTGACCGAAAACGGCTCGAAACTGAATGTCATTTACAGGACTTATTCCTTTTGCAGCAGGAATATTTATTGCAAATAGTAAGATGATAAAAGCATAAGCAATTAAGCACGCAGTTATAAAAGATAGTTTTCTTACACCTTTTTCTCCAAAATACTCATTAATTAAATCCGTAGTAAGAAATACTATTGGCCAAGGCAGTATACCAATACTCATGACAAATGGACCAATCTGAATTAATTTTCCGCCTATAAGTTCTGCGACAACAGCATTGGTAATAAATATTCCTGCTAGAATTACAAAAATAAGTTCTCTTCTGGTTTTAAACATAGATAGGTGTTTTCCCAAAGTTATGAATTTTATTGTTTTCAGTAATTGAACAGAAGTTAATTAATGCAAAAATCCCATTTCAACTAAATGAAATGGGATTTTTATTATTTAATTTTACAATAAACTATCCTAAAGCAGCTCTTTTGAAACCTGTTACAATTAAGTTAGCATCAACAGATTTAACATAATTAGCAACGCTCATAGAGCTATCTTTAATATAATCTTGGTTTACTAGTGTGTTGTCTTTAAAGAAACGCCCTAATTTACCTTTTGCAATATTTTCGATCATAGCTTCTGGCTTTCCTTCTTGACGAAGTATGTCTTTAGCAATTTCTATTTCTTTAGCAATTGTATCTGCATCTACACCTTCTTCGTTTAGCGCGATTGGGTTCATAGCAGCAGCTTGCATCGCAACGTTTCTAGAAGCTTCTTCAATACCCTCTGTTTTTGCAGAAAATGCTGTTAAAGTAGCAATTTTGTTTCCTGAGTGAATGTAAGACCCAACAAAAGCACCTTCTAATTTTTCGAAAGTTCTAATTTCTAATTTTTCTCCGATAACTCCTGTTTGCTCGATAAGTTTATCAGCAATAGTAATACCATTAAAATCAGAAGCTAAAAACTCTTCTTTGTTGTTGAAGTTTAAAGCAAGATTTGCCATTTCAACAGCCATTTTTACGAAATTTTCGTTCATTCCTACGAAGTCAGTTTCACAGTTTAATGTGATAACAACTCCAGCAGTATTGTCAGCGTTTACAACAGCAATTGCAGCGCCTTCAGTAGATTCTCTATCTGAACGGTTTGCAGCTACTTTTTGTCCTTTTTTACGTAAATTTTCGATTGCTAAATCAAAATCTCCGTCTGATTCAACTAAAGCTTTTTTACAATCCATCATTCCAGCTCCGGTGATGGTTCTTAATTTATTTACGTCTGCAGCAGTGATAGTTGCCATATTTATTATTTTTATTAGTTATAAAAAAATTACGAACTACAAATTACGAATTACGCTAAATAGGTGTAATTTATAATTCGTAATTCGTAATTAAATAATTACTCTTCTGTTTTAGCAGCTTCAGCTACAATTGCTTTTTCGTCAGCTTTTGTATCTGTAACTTCTTCTTGAGCAACTTCTTCAGTAGTAGCGTCAGCTTCTTTATCAGATGTTCTGTTTGCAAGACCATCAATAATAGCTTCAGTTACCAATGTTAAGATTTTATCGATAGATTTAGAAGCATCATCGTTTGCAGGGATAACGTACTCAACAAGACGTGGGTCAGAGTTGGTATCTACCATTGCGAAAACTGGAATGTTTAATTTTTGAGCTTCTTTAATTGCGATGTGTTCCGCTTTGATATCTACTACAAATAATGCAGCAGGTAATCTAGACATATCAGAGATAGAACCTAAGTTTTTCTCTAATTTTGCACGCAAACGATCCACTTGTAAACGTTCTTTTTTAGACAAAGTCATAAAAGTTCCGTCTTTTTTCATGCGGTCGATAGTCGACATCTTCTTAACAGCTTTACGGATTGTAACAAAGTTTGTTAACATTCCACCAGGCCATCTTTCAGTGATGTACGGCATGTTTGCAGCAGCAGCTTTTTCAGCTACAATGTCTTTAGCTTGTTTTTTGGTAGCTACGAAAAGTATTTTTCTACCTGATGCAGCGATTTTCTTAAGAGCTTCATTAGCTTCTTCGATTTTTGCTGCAGTTTTATATAGATTGATAATGTGAATTCCATTACGCTCCATATAAATGTAAGGAGCCATGTTTGGATCCCATTTTCTAGTCATGTGTCCGAAGTGAACACCTGCTTCTAGTAAGTCTTTAACTTCTATTTTATTTGCCATTTTGTAATAGTTTACGTTCTGTTGTATTAGCAATGATTAAGTAGCGATTGTGTATCAGGTCTTAACCATTTAGATGCTAAACTAGTTTCCTGCCTCGACAGGAAGAGCAACAATAACTTAGTTTTTAATAAAAAAATATTAACGTTTAGAGAATTGGAATCTCTTACGAGCTTTCTTCTGACCGAATTTTTTACGTTCAACCATTCTCGGGTCTCTCGTTAGTAATCCTTCTGGTTTCAAGATTGCTCTGTTTCCTTCTCCAACTTCACACATCACTCTAGCTAAAGCCATTCTTACTGCTTCTGCTTGTCCTGTGCTACCACCTCCGTAAACGTTTACTTTTACATCATAGTTAGTTACATTTTCTGTCATAGACATAGGTTGTAAAACTTTGTATTGTAAAGTAGCTGTTGGGAAATAAGTTGCAAACGGTTTTTTGTTAACAATAATTACTCCTGTTCCTTCCGATACATAAACACGTGCAACTGCACATTTTCTTCTACCGATTTTGTGAATTGCTCCCATTACTTAAGATCGTTTAGGTTAACTGTTTTAGGTTTTTGAGCGCCTTGTTTGTGCTCTGATCCTACAACAACATTTAAATTTCTAAAAAGCTCTGCTCCTAATTTATTTTTAGGTAGCATTCCTTTTACTGCTTTTTCTACTAGTAAAGCAGGGTTTTTTGATTGCAAAACCTTTGCAGTCAAACTTCTTTGTCCTCCTGGATAACCTGTGTGACGGATGTAAGTCTTCTCGTCCATTTTGTTACCTGTAAGGTTGATTTTTTCTGAGTTGATAACAATTACGTTATCTCCGCAGTCCACGTGTGGTGTGTAACTTGGCTTGTACTTACCTCTAAGGATCATAGCGACCTTTGATGCAAGACGACCTAAGTTATGACCATCAGCATCAACAACAATCCACTCCTTTGTAACGGTGGCTTTGCTTGCTGATTGTGTCTTGTAGCTTAATGCGTCCATAATATTATTTTAATTAAACATTCCATTCCCAATAAAGGGAGTGCAAAAGTACAATTATTTATTTTAAATACAAATGGGAAAGTGAAAATTCTTTTTCTATTGCTTTTCAGAGAGTTACAAAAGGTTTAAGATTTGCTTTTTAGCCCTGATGGAAGTGAAAATCCCATCTCGTTTTTTGACAACGAGATGGATTGAAACGTACAGCAGGAAAATGGTTTACAAATATGCGCATGCTTTTCGCTCATTAAAAAAACAAATGCAGCTTTATAGATTATTTTATTATTTTTACCTTAATATGTTACATACATGAAATCGAAAACGACTTTAAAACAAATTGCATTAAATCTCGGAGTTTCTGTCTCAACAGTTTCGAAGGCTTTGAATGATAGTCCAGAAATTAGTGATCTCACAAAAAAAAAGATTCAAGAATTTGCTAAACTAAATAATTACAAGCCAAATATTACAGCACTAAACCTTAAAAATCGTTCTACAAAAACAATTGGAGTTATTATCCCTAATATTTTGAACTCATTTTTTGCAAAGGTTTTTTCTGGGATTGAAAAGGTAGCTGATGAAAAAGGATATCATATTATAACCTGTATTTCTAATGAATCTTTAGAGAAGGAAATTCAGACATTACAGATGCTGAGCAACGGAACTATTGATGGTTTTATACTATCTATTTCTGAAGAATCTCAAAAAGCAAATCAATTTGGTCATTTTACAGATATTATAAATAATGGAACACCAATTGTCATGTTTGACAGAGTTGCCGAAAAAGTAAAATGTGATAAAGTAATTGTTGATGATTATGATTCGGCAATTGAAGCAACTAATTTTTTAATACAAACAGGCTGCAAGAATATTGCATTATTTTCTTCGATTGATAATTTGAGTGTTAGCAAACTTCGAGCTAAGGGTTATTTTGAGGCATTATCTAAAAATAATATTTCCATAAATTTCGATTTAGTGATTCTTACAGAAACCCAAAAAGATTTTGACATTAAGGCAAAAGATGTTTTAAATAATCATAGCATAGATGGCGTTTTTGCTCTCGACGAACATTCGGCTCTTACGGTGATGAAAATGGGATTAAAAAACCTAAAAAAAATCCCTGAAGAATTATCTATTATTGGTTTTGCAGATGGTGTTTGGTCGCGAAGATTAACCCCAAGTTTATCGACAGTAAGCCAACATGGTCCAAAAATAGGAGAAATCGCCGCAAGATTACTTATAGAAAGATTGGAAAACAAAGTGGAAGAATACCAATATAAAACGGTTGTTGTTAAGACGGAATTAAGACACCGAGATTCAACGAGAAAGACATAATGTAGTCCAAAACTTTCCGTTTTTTATGCACTTTATGAGATACTATCTTAAAAAAAAGGGTCACGCTATGCATGACCCTTTTTTAAGGATTTATTTTGCAAGATTAATTACCTTGATCCTCATCAATATACGTTTTATTTCCGTTTTTATTGATGTAATATCTTCCGCCACGAGGTCCAGTAAAAACTTTCCTTCCGTTATACTCGCCAGTTACTTTGTCCGTTGTATTAGGATTTGCTTTTTCAGTTGAAACTCTTTCTTTTTTAGCAACAGTTTTTGTTGCTTTTACCTTAGTTTCAGTTGTTTTTGCTTTAGCTTCTTTTGCAGGTTTAACTGATTTTTCCTCAGCCGTTTTTTTAGTTTTAGAAACTTTTTCCTCAGCTACTTCTTTAGTTTTTTTAGACTTAGTTTTTGTCTTATCTGACTCATCTTTTACTTTAGCATCAACTTTATTTGCAGCAGCTTTAGCTTTTCCTTTTGCAGATTTTTCTTTGCTTTTTTCTGTCGCTTCTGATTCCTTTTTTGCTTTAGCTTCAGTTTTTTTGGCAACAGTTTTTTCTTTAGTTGCAGCTTTTTTAGCTTCTGCTTTCTCTTTTTTTAGCGCTTCTTTTTTTGCATCAGCTTTCTCTTTAGCCTTACTTACTTTTTCAGTTTTAGCTTTTTTAGCCTTAGTTTCTGTTTCTTGAGCAAAAAAGCTATTTGAGAAAACAAAAACCATACATAACAATAGGATTTTTTTCATAACTTGATAAATTTTATAGTTTGATTATTTAAAATTAGTAATTTTTTTTACAAAAAGCATGCCCAAAATTAAAAATAAGCTCTTAATTGAATATTTCCGGTATGAATTGTATTTATTGTTTCACTTTTTCTCCCTAAATAATTAATATTTATATCTAAATATTCTGTCAAATTCTTTTGCAGTAATAATCTCCAAGTCATGTTTTTTCCTGACTGTAATCCTTCGAGCATCTGAAATCCAACTGGCGAAAACTCATCACCTGTAAATGTATTATCAAAAAAAGAAAATTCTCCATTTATTGTAAGTTTCTTCTCGCTAGAAAAATTGAATGAAGTTCCAAACTTGTTTTGCTTCAACAATTCATTATTTCCCAACTTATTTTCTTTGATTTGCATTTCGTAAAAAACATCTAAACTGGCATTTTTAGAAAACAAATAAGCAATTCTTGGTTCTAATTGATTTCCTTTTATTTCAAAATTTCGACTGGCATAATTTTCTGAATTGTTGCTTGAATTAATTGTTTTCCCAGTAACAGTAAGCAACCAGAATTTTTTTAGCAAGTGATCGTATTGTAACTGATGTGATGCGTTTTTAGCTTCTTGTTCGCCAGATGATTGCAAGTTTTTTAACTTATTAGAAAGAAAAGTGTATGTTACAGAATGTTTTTGCTTGCCTCGATTGTAAAACAAACTGTTCCGAATACTCGAATTTAGTCCCAATAAATTTTGATTGTTTGCAGAAAATGGATTTAGATCAAAATTATCATTTTCTCGTTTTATTTTTCTTTCTACTAAGTACGATGATTGATTATAGAAATAAGACAAAAATTTCTTAAATCCGGTTGCATTTTGCCATTGTGATGGACTGAAAACAAGCGATTGTGAAAATTTATTTTGATGAGTTTTGATGAAAATCTGATTCGGTAAAAATATTTTTATATATTTTGCTTGGTCTGCAAAAGGCGCAATTTCAAATTCTTGTATTTCCTGAATTCCGTTTCCGTTGTAGTCATTCCAGGAATAAATTCCTTTTCCTGGATCAACTTCTAGAAAACTAAATTCCTGTTGCGGAATCGTTCCCGAAGTCGTCTCGTATGCTGTTGTAGATTGAATTAATTGATTAAAAAATCGATCATTATATAACAATCTAGAGTTTAAAGACGGTTCATTACCACGGATTGGATCTTCAAATTTTAAATTTCTGTAATTTACAAAAATAGACAAATCACTTTTCTCGTTTTGAATTAATTTTGATTTTAAATAATAGGATTGTGATGTGTTTACACGTTTTAACAAACCCAATTGCAAACTATCATTTACACGATTTAGATAACCCAATTCGACAAAAACTTTGGTCGAATCTCCTCGTCCTATAAATGCGCCATATTCCGAAAAACGTTGACTCAGATTAGAAAACTCGTTAGTCAATTTTACCTTTTCTTGGTTATTTTCAAATCGAAAACTTCCACCAATCCAGTTTTTATTAAAATGATATTTTGTTTGTGTTTGGTTTCTACTAAATTTGGAATTCGAAATGTTTCCATCACTATTTAGAAAACTTCCATCGTTAGAAAACAACCAATTTTTATATTTATAATAGCCAGAAATTACGTGTCGATTTCCTGAAAAGCTTTCTGAAAAATCTAATTTTTCGAACTGATATTTCCAACTAGATTTTCCTGCTAAAGAAAATAACAATCCTGACGTAACAAAACTTTGGTTTCCTAATGGATTAGACAAATTCCAATCACGATCAAATTCGATAGTAAACAATCTTTCAATAGTTTTGAAATTTTTCTGAATCAGTTGGTAATTCCCGAAGACATCAACTTGCCATTTTTTAGACAATAATCGTTGTTTGAAATTTAGTTTTCCTGCCAAACCTTGATTGTTGTTATCATCAATTCCAGAAAAAAGATTTTTATCATTGTTACTAATTCCAACTTCAAAATCGACTGTTGTTTTTTCGTTAGGATTATATTTTCCTAAAATAGTAGCAATTTGAATTTTTGTTGGCGCAATTAATTTAATTATTGGCTCGTAATTTCCTTGTGGAATTCCTGCAATTGGATCAACATATTTGAAAACTCTTCCGTTTGTAATCGTGTTAGAAACAATATAATTACCTTGATTATTTCCTACAAAACTAAATTTCACATTATACAAAACATCGAGCGAGTTGGTAGAATATTCAAACGTTTCAACTAAGCCTACAAGAACTTTTTTGTATAAAATCTTATTGTCTGAATAGGTATCGAGTATGGCAGATTGTGCATTCATTAAATTCGAATCATCTCCAGCAATTGCTAATATTTGTGCTTGTTCTGGTGATAAATTTTGTTGCAACGATTGGTTTTTTACATCGTTTTCAGAATACAAATAACCGCCTAAACTCCATTTTTCTTGTTCGTGATTAGCGCCAACATAAGTTACAAATCTGGTATAATTCCTGTCAGAAAACTGGTATTCAATCGTAATTCTCATTTCGGAAGTAATAGGAAAAAGAGAGGTGAAAATAATTTCTCCGGCATTATAATCAATTGTATATTGATTGTTTTCGCCTCGTTTTTGCAAAATACCATTCACAAAAACACGTTCTGAACCTGAAATTACTAAAACATACAATTCTCCGTTCGTGCCTTTTAGTTTGTATGGCCCTTGATTTCCTTCTTGTCCTACAAAATTACTTTTTGCATATTGTCCGCGAACAATGGCGCCAGACGCATAAACTTCAGTTTTCTTTTCTGGAGTTCCTAAAGCAAATTGAGCCGATAATCCTTGCACTTTTTTATTGAAATTTAGAAATCTAGACTTTCTGTTTTCTAGGAATAAATCTCCAGCTCGAATGCTCCATTTATCCGAAAAAAGTTCGATAAAAATCTGATCAAATTCGTCTAATTTTTGAGAATAACCACCTTCTTGCAAGGGAATATTACTATCTTGAATTGATGCTCTCAAACTTACTTTGTCTGATAATTTTCCAGTGATTTGAAGGTCTAAATTCGAATTTACCGACGTGTTTTGGTTGTTACCAATAGTTATTCCTCGTGAGATACTTCCCGTAGTTGTAAGTCCTTCTAATGGCGTAAATTTCTTAAAACCATCGTTAGAAACTTTGTATAAATTCCCCAGACCATTATCGTTATTTACAACTCGACTTTTGTCGTATATTGTATATTCTTTGGTTAAATATTCTGGAAATTTTAAATAACGTACGGTTAGTGTATCGGAAGTTATGTAATTGTTTTTGAATGTTAATAAACCTTTAGAGAAGTTTACTTTGTAAAAACTAGTATCGATAGTTTCTCCTTTGGCATCAAGTAATTTAAAAAAACTAGCGTTTATACTCACGTTGTCTATTTGAATAGAATCTTGAGAAACAGTTATTTTTTTTGACTGATAAGGCGTATTGATTTCTTGAGCCAAAGAGTTTAGCGAAAAAAGTACAAGAAATTTAAATAGTAAAAAAAACTGCTTTTTAGACATATAGAAAAAACTCCAAAACATCAAAGATATTGTAATAAAAAGAAAAAAGCTATTTTAATATTTTGGAGTTCTGTATAAATGCAATGGCTTATTTTAGTAAAGTAACATGACCCGTTTTTGTATGCTTTTTATCTACAGAAACTGTTACTGTACAAACCCCGTTAGAGCAACAACTGCTTGAAGGAGATGCTGTTCTAGCTTTCACATTGCTTTTTACATTATATCCTGCTTTTCCTGCTGCCATTGAACTACTGCTACTGCCACTATTAGACATTCCCCATGAAAAAGAGTAAATTTCGATACCGTCACCATCTGAATCCTGATCTAAAGCTTCTAGCGACAAAGTACTTAATTGATAAGGTTTGTGTTGTCTTTTTCCTGATGCTTGTCCTGTTGCAACATCTCGAGGTGATTTGATTTCATTTGAGATTGATGCACTTGCTCTGGTCGGCGATTCTCTCACACTTGTTGTAACTACTGTAGAAGATGACATTTCTTGCCAATCGTCCATAGCCATAGTTTTAGAAATCGTACAATCTCCTTTACCTGTCATTACGATTAATGGTTCTGAATCATTAGGAAAAACAATAGCACAAGTGCCATCTCCTGATTTACTTTCGTAAATTTTTATCCTATTATCTTGAGCAAAGACTATAATTTGACAAAAGACAAGTAAAAAAATAATTAATTTTATTCTAAATGGATTTTTCATAACCACCTGTTTTTTAATATTATACACATTAAATTTAATGAATATTATTTAATAAAACCAGTTTTAATTATGATTTATAACCATAAAATATTTTCTGTGGCTAAAAATTACTCTTTAGTTACAATTTGCATCGTTTCTCTACTCATTTGTTTTAGCAAAACGGTTTTATTTTTTTCGACCATTTGAAATGCTTTTTCGTCGAAATGTCTAATCGTATAAAGTGATACATTTTCGTTGTATGACAATTTAAATTTTTTAGATAATGTTTTCTTTAATTCATTAAAATTACCAAACTTATCTTCTAAACAAACAGAAAAACTAATGGCTGAGTTTTGAATTAAACTTACTTTTATCTTGTGTTGGTGTAATAAACTAAAGATTTCACTGATGTTTTCTTCCATGATAAATGAAAAATCTATCGAAGAAAGTGATACTAATAATTGATTTTTTTTGACAATAAAACAAGGTAATTTAGGCACTAAATCTTCTCCTTTAGAAACTGAAGTTCCTGCCAACATAGGATTTATAAACGATTTTACATAAAGTGGAATTTCTTTTTTCTGTAAAGGTTGTAATGTTTTTGGATGAATGACACTGGCGCCATAAAAAGCCAATTCGATGGCTTCGCGATACGATATTTGATTAAGCAGAGTTGCATTCTCGAAATAACGAGGATCGGCATTCATCACACCAGGAACATCTTTCCAAATAGTTACACTTTCGGCGTTAAGACAATAAGCGAAAATAGCCGCAGTATAATCCGAACCTTCTCGTCCTAATGTTGTGGTAAATCCGTTTTCGTCGGCACCAATAAATCCTTGGGTAATAAACAGCGATTTTTTTCTTGCGATTTT
Organism: Flavobacterium sp.; assembly: GCF_043720215.1. Classification (GTDB taxonomy): domain Bacteria; phylum Bacteroidota; class Bacteroidia; order Flavobacteriales; family Flavobacteriaceae; genus Flavobacterium. The sequence goes on from NZ_JAYSSZ010000256.1 coordinate 16,931, forward strand.
CGAGATGTTTTTTTGAGTAGTTTCCCAATTTACCTCAGCATCACGATAGGTATTGTCTGTTTTTATATACAAACGAACATCTAACCATTCTGTATTAATATTTCTAAAATTCATATAATGGCTCAAGATTGTAGACGAAATAATTTCTCCGAAACTCACAATCTGATCATACACAAAGTTATAATTTGGCGATTTATTACTTCGCAAAAAATATTCTAAATCTGCAAAATGATCATTTACATCAAGAAAAACTTCGCTTTCTTCGTCTTCAAATAAATCTAATAAAATTTGATTGTGGTATTTTTTTACTTCTTGAACAGAAGCGTTTAAATCTGGCGATTTCTCGAAATAATTTTTGATTACCAATTCTAAAGCATTTGTTGTTTTTCCCATTGCCGAAACCACGAGCAAAACTTCTTCATAACCTACTTTTTGTAAAACGTCGAAAACATTTTTTATACCATCGGCATCTTTTACAGATGCTCCACCAAATTTGAATATTCTCATTTTTAGATTTTAGATTTCAGATTTCAGATTTCAGATTTTTAGTTTGAACTTCTAAAAGCTATTGTTTGTTTAGGATTTCATTTTGCGTTAGGGATAGCAGTGGAAATCCCACGCTTTTTTGCGTGGATTGCAACGAATAGCCCGACCCTTGTGGTAAAGCTCAAATTATATTTTATTTTTTTGCTAAAAAAGCATTTATTCCGGCTTCGTCCATATTGACAACGCGCCAATCTTCGAGTAATTTTGCGCCCGATTTGTTATAGAAATCTATGGCTGGTGTATTCCAATCGAGCACATTCCATTCTATTCGGCGAACGTTGTCTTTTTTGCCTTGCTTCATAATTTCAGAATATAAAGCATATCCTGCACCTGTTCCTCGACTATTTTCTTTTACGATTAAATCTTCTAGGTGAATGGTTCTGCCTTTCCAAGTAGAAAAACGGTAATAATACAATGCCATTCCTATAATTTCATCATCAACCTCAGCAATAAAGGTATAAAAACGCGGATTATCGCTAAAACCATCACGAACTAAATCACTTTCGGTAACGACAACAGCATTGGGTTCTTTTTCGAAAATAGCAAGTTCTTTTATTAATTCCAATACGGCTGGCATATCCTGTTTTTGTCCTTTTCTAATAATCATATTATTTCTTTTTCTTAGAAGTAACTTTTGCTTTTACTTGTTTTACATACGGCTTATATAATCCGTCGGCTTCGGCTCTTGCTTTTGCATTTTCAGCTCTTTGTTTTGGGTCAGGATGCGAACTCATCATTCTTGTAATAAATGAAGAATCTGTTCCTTCACTCATTTTTGCTAAAATATTAAACGCTGATTGGACAGCATTTACATTATACTTGTTTTGTTTCATAAAATCATACGAGTAAGTGTCGGCCTCCGTTTCTTGTTGTCTGCTGTGACTATTGTTCATCAATGCTTTTCCAATATTTCCTATTTGACCTTCGGTTACAGCTGCAACCTTGTCCGATTGAGAACCAGCTGCATCTAATAAAGCTTCTTTTTTATACGCAGCTTTTACTGCATCTCTAGAATCATGATTGGCAACATGACCTATTTCGTGACCTATTACCGCAAGAATTTCGTTGTCGTCCATAATATCCATAAGTCCTGAAAATACGCGTACACTTCCGTCGGCAGTGGCAAAAGCATTTACATCTTTTAGTTTGTATACTTTGTAGTTGAGCACTAATCCGTTTTCGGTTTTGTGTTTGCCAAATAATTTGTTTAATCTAATTGTATAAGCGTCTTTTAGCCCAGCAACTGGATTTTCTTTATCCATTTTATCGACCGCTTCTTTCGATAACTTTGCTGCATCTTCATCACTAAAAGTAAACCCCGCGTAACCTTTTTGCAAAGCTCCTAGTGCTTTTTCACCTAAATTTATTTGCGCATTTGCATTAGACGATGCAAAAATTGCTACGAATAGCACTAAAAAAATTGATTTTATATTCATGATTTTAATAAATTTTATTCACAACAAATATAAAATAACTTTAGCACAATTTTTATTTCTATCTACGTAATGTTTTCGAAAATTATAATCGATATTTGCATAAACAACTACATTAATCTAGAGATGGAAGAACGCAACAAAACATTAGGCGAGTTTATTATTGAAAATCAACAATCATTTCAGTATTCTTCGGGAGAATTATCTCGAATCATCAATTCGATTAGGCTAGCCGCAAAGGTGGTAAACTATAAAGTAAACAAAGCAGGATTGGTAGATATTGTTGGTGCTGCAGGCGAACAAAACATTCAAGGTGAAGACCAACAAAAATTAGATGTTTATGCTAATGAGATTTTTATTCAGACCCTGATAAATCGTGAAATCGTTTGCGGAATTGCTTCCGAAGAAAATGACGACTTTATTACAGTTGCCGGTTCAGACAACAGCCATAATAACAAATATGTGGTTTTGATGGATCCGCTTGATGGATCTTCAAATATTGATGTAAATGTTTCGGTAGGAACTATTTTTTCTGTTTTTAGAAGAATTACACCAGTGGGAACACCCGTAACTATTGAAGATTTCTTACAACCAGGCATCAATCAAGTGGCTGCGGGATATGTTATATATGGCACTTCCACAATGTTAGTTTATACAACTGGCGATGGCGTAAACGGATTTACATTAAACCCAGCTATTGGAACTTTTTATCTTTCGCACCCAAACATGAAATACTCGAAAGATGGAAATATCTATTCGATGAATGAAGGAAATTATGTTCATTTTCCGCAAGGAGTGAAAAATTATATTAAATATTGCCAATCGGAAGAAGGCGATCGACCTTATACTTCGAGATATATTGGAAGTTTAGTTTCCGATTTTCATAGAAATATGATAAAAGGTGGAATATACATTTACCCAACTAGTTCGAAAGCACCAAAAGGAAAATTGCGTTTACTTTACGAATGTAGTCCTATGGCATTTATTGCAGAACAAGCAGGCGGAAAAGCGTCTGATGGTTATAATCGCATAATGGAGATTCAGCCAACAGAATTGCACCAACGTGTTCCTTTTTTCTGTGGAAGCTATAATATGGTCGAAAAAGCGGAAGAGTTTATGGTAAACTCCAAATAATTTTCTGAAATAATTATAAACGAAAAAACCCTTCATTTCTGAAGGGTTTTTTGTTGGCCCACAAGGACTCGAACCTTGAACGACTGCACCAAAAACAGTTGTGTTACCATTACACCATGGGCCAATAAAGCTGCAATAATTTCTTATTGCGAGTGCAAATTTAAGACAATATTTATTTTCTGCAAGGTTTTAGTCAAAAAAAATTAAAATTTTATTTTTAACCTTTTGTTTAGATAAAAAAATAGTTTCTTTGTAAGGTAATAATTATACCAAAAATTTATGTCTTTCAATTTCAATAAATGGAATACAGCCCTTGGTTGGCTTACTTTTTTTATCGCCCTAATCGTTTATTCGCTTACCGTAGAACCTACCATGAGTTTTTGGGATTGTGGCGAATATATTGCAACAGCCGCAAATTTAGAAGTTGGTCATCCGCCGGGAGCACCTTTATACCAAATGATTGGCGCATTTTTCGCTATGTTCGCCTTAGACAAGCAACATATTGCCTTGATGATCAATATGATGTCGGTTTTTTCTAGTGCTTTTACCATTTTGTTTTTGTTTTGGTCTACTTCAATTATTTTAAGAAAAGTAATTTCTGGATTTGCGGAACTTAACAAAACCAATTCTATTGCAATTTTAGGAAGTGCTTTTGTAGGCGCTTTAGCTTTTACTTTCTCTGATAGTTTCTGGTATAATGCGGTTGAAGCCGAAGTTTATGCAATGGCTACACTATTTATTTCACTTCTTTTTTGGCTCGGATTGCGCTGGGAAGAAGAAATGCACACCGAACGCGGTAACAAATGGCTACTAATAATATCATTAGTTGTCGGATTGTCTTTTGGCGTTCACTTCATGGCATTATTAACCATTCCATCAATTGGTTTCTTATATTATTTTAAAAATTATAAAAATATTACTGTAAAAAGCTTCATCATTGCCAATGTTGTGGTGGTAGCTGTTTTGCTTTTTATATTCAAATTATTATTACCTTGGACTATGGTTTTCTTTGGTACTGCCGAAGTATTTATGGTAAATAGTTTAGGATTACCTTTCGATTCTGGAACAATATTTGTTACATTACTGCTTATCGCTTTATTTTATTTTGGATTAAAATATACTCGAGAAAAAGGAAAAGTTCTTTACAACACTTTAATTCTTTGTGTGCTATTTATTATGTTAGGTTTCTCAACCTGGATGATGTTACCTATTCGTGCTAATGCAAACACGCCAATTAACGAAAACAAACCGTCTGATGCACGTGAAGTTTTAGCATATTACAATCGGGAACAATATGGTGTAAATCCATTATTTTACGGACCACAATTT
>NZ_JAYSSZ010000257.1:0-2771 GCF_043720215.1 Flavobacterium sp.
CCCTCTTTATCAAATAATATTTCGGCAAATTCTATTTCTATAATAAATAATAATGTATTTGTTGGAGGTTTTGAGGATAATAAAGCAACTTATTGGACAAACGGTATTCCCACTGTTTTAAATAGTGAAAGTACTTTTTCTGCGGTTAGGGCATTAACTACGTTCGAGGGTAATATATACAGTGCAGGTGAAGGTAGTAACAAATTAAAAATTTGGAAAAACAATACCGATACAAGTATTACAACTAATACTTTATATAGTGACCCTTATGATATTTTTGTAACTAATTAGATTAAAAATATTTCAAAATCAGAATTAATCTATTTACAGAACAATGAAATATAAGATTGCTATACTTTTTTCTTTAGTATTTAATTTTGCTTTTTCGCAAAATGAAGCCAACAATTGGTATTTTGGTAGTTTTGCAGGTATGCAATTTAATCCAGACGGAAGCACTACAACCCTAATGGATAGTCAAATGTATACTCCTGAAGGCTGTGCTACAATTTCTTCCAGTTCAGGTCAATTATTATTCTATACCAATGGGATTAAAGTTTTTGACAGAAATCACCAAATAATGGCTAATGGTAATAATTTAACAGGTAGTCTTTCGACCACTCAATGCGGTATAATTGCGCTTAAGCCAGGAAGTACTAATTTATATTATATTTTTACTTTAGACGAACAAGCTGGGTCAAATGGGTTTAAGTATTCTGTAGTTGATATGTCTCTAAATGGAGGTTTTGGAGATGTTACAAGTCAAAAAAATATTCCGATTTATAATCCTTCTTGTGAAAAATTAGCCATCGTAAAGCACCCAAATAATGTTGATTATTGGGTAGTAACGCATGGATGGAATGACAATCATTATTATGCTCATTTGTTGACCGCAACAGGACTTAATACGTTACCTATAATAAGTAATGTTGGAAATGTAATTCAGGGAGATAATCAAAATACAATTGGTTATTTGAAAATTTCTCCTGATGGAACCAAGATTGCAGTGATTCATAACGATTTCCCTAATCATATAAATAGTACAGTTGAGTTGTTAGATTTTGATACGGCTACCGGGATTATTTCAAATTCAAGGGTATTGTTGTATGACGAACTTCCTTATGGTATAGAATTTTCTCCAAGCAGTGAAATTTTATACCAGCCTAGTAAACGCTATAATACCATATTTCAATACAACTTAAATGCCTCAGATATTTCAAATTCAAGAACGAGTATTTATCAAAATAATATATTTAATTTCTCAGCTTTACAATTAGGACCTAATGGTAAAATATATATTGCCAGAGCTGGAGATACAAAATTATCGGTTATCAATAACCCCGATGTTTTAGGGCCTGGATGTGGTTTTGTGCATGATGGCGTAGATTTAAATGGTAGAATGTGTATTAACGGACTGCCTCCTTTTGTTTCTTCCTATTTTAGACCATTAATGCAACTTTCGACAAGTTGTGAAGAGGAAAACATACAATTTACGTTAAGTTCTAATCAAACCATTTTAAGTGTAGCTTGGGATTTTGGAGATGGTTCGCCTATTCAAAATAGTATTATAGGAAGTCATTTTTACTCAACTCCTAATACCTATACAGTAATAGCAAATGTAACTACTGCTAGTGGTATAAAAATTGTCCGAAAAATTATTACTATTTTACCAAAACCAATCATAAATACTATTGTTTCATTAAAACAATGCGACGACAACATCGATGGTTTTAGTGTTTTTAATCTAACAGAAGCCAATACCAAAATTTCAACCAATTTTGTAAACGAAACTTTTTCTTATTTTGAAACGGCTAATGAGGCTCAAAATAATATATCTCCAATTCCAAACTTTACTACTTACACCAATCAAATAGTAAGTAATGATGTGGTTTATGTTCGAGTTTCAAATACCAATGGCTGTTTTCGTGTAGCACAACTCAATTTGATTGTTTCGACCACACAAGTGCCAGTTACTTTTACTAGAACTTTTACCCAATGTGACGATGCTATTTCAGGCACAAATACTGATGGTATTGCAGCTTTTAATTTTGCAAGTGTCGATACTGAAGTGAGGAATCTCTTTCCTGTAAATCAATCATTAACCATTACTTACTATCTTAATCTAGCCGATGCTTTAGCAGAAATTAACGCTATAACCAATATTTCAAATTATCGAAACATTGGCTATGCAAACACACAAAACATGTATACCAGAGTAGATAGCGATTTAAACAACGATTGTTTGTTACTAAAAAGCTTTATTACTTTAAATGTAGAAAGAATCCCGATTGTGAGTCCAATTGTCAGAAATCATTGCGATGATGACCAAGATGGATTCTATGGTTTTGATACGACTAACCTACAAACCAATTTATTAAATGGTATAACAAATGTTACTGTTACTTATTTTGACCAAAACAATAATCCACTACCAAGTCCGCTACCCAATCCTTTTGTAACGGCTTCACAAACTATCAAAGTGGTGGTTACTAATAATACTACAAAAGCTTGTTCGTATGAAACAACCATACAATTTGTGGTTGATGATTTACCAGAAGCTTTTCCTATTCTAACGACATTGACAACGGTTTGTGATGACGAAGCGAATCCAATCAATCAAAACGGTTTGTATTCTTTCGATACTTCCACTTTTCAAAATACTATTTTAGGAAGTCAAACAGGAATGACAGTCAATTATTACGATGGAAACAATAATCCTTTACCAAGTCCACTCCCAAATCCGTTTGTAACCGCTACGCAAAACGTAAGAGTAG
>NZ_JAYSSZ010000258.1:0-2767 GCF_043720215.1 Flavobacterium sp.
GTTTACAGTAACTAAATTGTTTTAGTATTGTTAATCTAAAACCTTAATTATGTAATAATGATAAATACCTTTATATTTGTGAAATGAAATAAAAATTGAATTAAACATATCGGCGTCTTTATTCTAGTAAGCTAAATCGACCAAATTAAACAATTACACAAAGAATAAGAATTGCACACGCAAAGGCGTGGGCTTTCTTATTTTGTGTATGCGTTCTTGGTCGGACGTTGCTTACTGATAGGAAATGTCCCACGCTGATTATTTAAACTAACATCTGTTTAGGGACGTTTGGGAATAAATAATTAAAAAGAATGGAAAAATTCGACAAAGAAAATCCGTACGACCCTACACAAAAAAAACAAAAACCAATTAATGTTTCGAATCCACAAAAAACGAAGCTATCAAATGGATTCTCAAAAAAAACTTTACTGTTTGTTGGGTTGTTTACCTTATTATTTTTCATAGTCTTAATCAACTTTGCTGGAGAACCAAAATATGAAATTTTAAGAGAAGAGTATTCGGAAACATCGAACAAAGCTCAACTAATTGAATACGCAATTTATAAAGACACTATCTATAATGAGGAGTCTTTAAAATCTGTTGTCCTAAAAATTTATGATGAACACAAAAACAAAGATTTGTTTGAAAATTTTGATGCTCCTACTGTTCTAGCGGTTTATTTATACACGTCAAAGGAATCCGCAAATGACAAAAGTGCTTGGATTTGTATGCTATTAAAATCCCCAACTAATGAAGAGCCTAGAATTAGCTATAATAATTTAAAAATGAATAGCCTTGAAGGTCTTAATGATAATAAAAAAGATAAAAGCGAGGTTGCAAATGAAAAACTTCAATTATATTTAGAAGAAAGAAATTTAGAATTATGTTCGTTTTATAAACAACTTGGAGATATGGAATTGGAGAGCATTAAAAAAGCTGATATTAAATATCCTGAATTTGGTTTAAAACATCGTGAATATGTAGAAAGCATACGTGTTGAGGAAAGAATGAAATTAATTCAAAAATATAATTTGACTGATTCGATTTTCGGGCAGGTTTCTACATTTGGAATGGCTTATTGCAAATAATTTCTATTAGTAATAACATCAATAAATTAAACCCGCTTCACTAGTAAATTTTAGTAGCAAAAAGCGGGTTTTTTATTTGAATTTAAATCAACCGTACAGTAATCATACAATTATTAAAACAGAAAAAGCGTAATTACTTAATAATAAAGTAATTACGCTTTTCTTTTGTACTCGGGACGGGACTTGAACCCGTACGACCATTACAGTCACTGGATTTTAAGTCCAGCGTGTCTACCAATTTCACCACCCAAGCAGTTTTATTTTCAAAAATCAATTATGATTTTTATTTGGTATAGAGCGAAAAACGGGGCTCGAACCCGCGACCTCGACCTTGGCAAGGTCGCGCTCTACCAGCTGAGCTATTTTCGCGTTTTCAAATTTTAAAAAGAACAGCAATACATTCCTGTAATGCGAGGGCAAATTTAATACATTAATTCAATTAAACAAGGGTTTTGATATAAAAAAATCACACTTTTTTATAATACTCTGAAAACCCTTACTTTAGAGCGATTATTTTTTACTTAACATCCTTTTTATTTCATTCAACTTCATTAATGCTTCGACGGGAGTCAGTGTATTAATGTCTAGATTGAGTATTTCTTCTTTAATTTCTTCTAAAAGCGGATCGTCTAGATTAAATATACTGAGTTGCATATCGTCTTTATTTCCTTTTATACCATTTAAAGCTTCAGCCGAATGATTTTTTTCTAATTTTTTCAGAATCTTTTCAGCTTTTTGCAAAACGATTTGTGGCATACCAGCCATTTTTGCTACATGAATACCAAAACTGTGCGCACTTCCTCCTTTTACTAACTTACGAATAAACAAAACCGTATCTTTTAATTCCTTGACAGAAACATTATAATTTTGAATTCTGGGTAACGATTCACTCATTTCGTTTAATTCGTGGTAATGTGTTGCAAACAATGTTTTAGGTTGCGCTGGATTTTCGTGTAAAAATTCGGCAATTGCCCAAGCGATGGAAACTCCATCGTATGTACTGGTTCCACGTCCTATTTCGTCTAATAATACCAGACTTCTATCGGAAATATTATTCAAAATGGAAGCCGTTTCATTCATTTCGACCATAAAAGTAGATTCTCCCATCGAAATATTATCACTCGCTCCTACTCTTGTGAAAATTTTATCTACAATTCCCATTTGAACACTATCTGCAGGCACAAAACTCCCCATTTGTGCTAGCAATACAATTAGTGCTGTTTGTCTCAAAATAGCCGATTTTCCTGACATATTTGGACCGGTAATCATAATTAATTGCTGTGAATCTCTATCTAAATAGACATCGTTAGCGATATAAGGAACGCCAATTGGTAATTGTTTTTCGATAACTGGATGACGTCCATTTTTTACATCTAAAGCAAAAGAGTCATTTATCTCTGGACAAATGTATTTATTATCAATAGCCAATTGTGCAAATGAAACCAAACAATCTAATTGCGCTACCAAATTAGCATTTAGTTGAACGGGTTTGATATAAGTCGCAATCCAACTCACCAATTGTTCGAATAATTGATTCTCTATTTGTTGAATTTTTTCTTCGGCACCTAAAATTTTAGTTTCATATTCTTTGAGTTCTTCGGTGATGTATCGCTCTGCATTTACTAGTGTTTGCTTACGAATCCATTCCGTTGGCACTTTGTCTTTGTGGGTGTTTCTAA
>NZ_JAYSSZ010000259.1:0-7356 GCF_043720215.1 Flavobacterium sp.
CAAATATAATATGGCGTTTTTATTTACTTTTGCTGCTTGTTCTTCGGCAAATATAAAATCATGTTTGTTGTAAATAATGACTTTTAGTTCGTTTGCAATGGCGTAAGCATCATCAACGGGTAATTTATTTTTTTTTGGAGACAAGCAAAACCAATCCCATTTTCCTGTCACTGGATACGCTCCTGAGGTTTCAATATGAACTTGAAGGTTTTCTGCTTTTAGTTTTTGCGTTAAAACAGTCATATCCCATGTAAGTGGTTCGCCACCTGTTACAACAATGGTTTGAGCATATTTTTTTGCGTTTTCAACAATTTGATCTGTTTTTGTGGGTGGATGCAATGCTGCGTTCCAACTTTCTTTTACGTCGCACCAATGACAGCCAACATCGCAACCTCCAATTCTTATAAAATAGGCTGCTGTTCCTGTGTGATATCCTTCGCCTTGAATGGTGTAAAATTCTTCCATAAGCGGAAGCATTTCTCCTTTTTCGACTGCTATTTGTGTTTCTTTTGTAAGCATTTTGTATCTAATAATTTGCAAAGATAGTGTTTTCGGTTGTTTGTTGTTTTAAATTACAAGGAAGAAATAATAATCCTAAATAGCCCCGATAGAGAGAAAATCCTCGTCATTTTTCTTGACGAGATTGAAACGATAGCGGGAATGCAATTTCCAACAATGTGGGAACAATTCGCTCATAAAAAAACCGCCTCATTTTGATGTGAGACGGTTTTAAGAAATTTTGAAACTATTATTTTAGAGCTTTTTGCATGTTTAACAAATCTGCATTTGTTGGTTCGATGGCTAATGCTTTTGTAACATATTCTGTTGCTTTTACTTTGTCTTTTTTGTTGTGTAAAGCTAAGTTTTGATAGGCTTCTACAAACTTTGTCTTGTTTGCTGGTTTTGCGACTTCTGCATCTCCTTTTGCGGTTACTACTTTTATATATTCTTCGTAACTTTTTGCCATTTGTTGTTGTGCAATAGGATCTTTGTCTAACAAACTGTTTACTCGTGCTCTGTATATATATGCATCTTGTGTTGTTGGTGATGCGATCGACACGTTATCGAATGCTTTGTCAGCTTTTTTAAGTGCTACAATATCCATTTTTGAAGCCTCTTTGTCAGAGTTTTCAAAATATAGTGCATAGCCTAAATAGAAATTATCGTATAAATAATTTTTAGAATTTGGGTTAGTTGTTGCTACTTCATATATTGCTGCTGCGTATTTGTACAGTTTTTGGTCAAAGTATTTTTTACCAATGTCGTTTAAATCATTTGCCATTGGTTTGTCTAAATCGACAGCTTTACGAAGATTAGTCACAGCTGTTTGAAACAAAGCGTCGTTTATAACTGGTTTAGCTTCTGGCGTTGCTGGTGCTGGTGTTGCATTCTTTAGTTGAGCTAATCCTAAATATAAGTAGTCTCTACCAATAACTTTGTTTGCTGGATTTGCTATATAATCTGTTAAAACTTTGATTGCCTCATCAGACTTTCCATTTTCGTATGATGCATAACCTAAATAACGTAAAATTCTTGGGTTTACTTTATCTAGTTTTTTCATTTCGTTTGCTTCTTTTTCTAAGGCAACATAATCTTTTGCTACGATAAGAAATTCTGCATGACGGAAACGTGAGGCTAATGAATAATCTGTTAAGCTCATGTATTTTTCATAATACGCTAATGCTTTTGCTGTGTATTCTGTATATTTAGGTTTGTCGTTTGTTCCCCATTGAAAATAGGTTTCTGCTAATTCGCGGTATACAGGTCCGAAATTTGGACTCGTTGCTACGACTCCGTCAAATGCAGATTTTGCTTCTGCAAATGCTTTTGCGCCTTTTAGTAAAACACCTAATTGCATTTTTGCACGAATTAGTGTTGGGTCTGCATCAAAAGCGTTACTGTATGCTTTGTATGCTTCATTTTGATTTTTATCTGCATAATATGCATCTCCTAAAGCCATAAGCGTTTGAGCGTCATTAGGGTTTACTATTTTTGCTTTAGATAAATTAACAACTGCTTTTTTATAATCTGGTTTTTCAGCATTTGTAAGCGCTTTACCAATATAAACAAATTGTTCAATGTCTTTTTTCTTGATGTCTTTTGTTGATTGATCAAAATTAAATTGGGCTGCAGCTGCGTTTCCATTATTTAAATCTATTTGACCTAAACCAATGTAATTAAAGTTTGCATTTTCTTTTAAGGTTAATCCTTTTTGAAAAAACATTTTAGCCGAATCTTGTTGGCTTTGTTGCAAATAAACATTTCCTAATAAAAAGGCTATTTTCCCGTTATCAGGTTTTACTTTTATAGCTGATTTTAAGATAGATTTTGCTTTTTCGTATTGCTCAGCATCGATAGCTTTTTTAGCTAGTTCAATTTCTTGTGCGTAAGAAGAAAATCCAAATGCTAGTAATGCAATACTGAAAATTTTAACTTTGTTCATTTTACTTTGTGTTTATTTATTTCTTGTTTATCTCTTTTCGGATTTTAATATTTCTGTTTGGTATTCTAACAGGAACGAGTCCAGATTTTAGAATAATACGTTGTCCTATTTCTCCTCCAACAAATGAAGCAAATCCCATGCCTAAACCTGAAAAACCTTGATAATTTAACATTTTTATTTCACGAGTTAGTGGATACAATCCACTTGCTATATTGTTTTGACTTGGTTTTAAGTATTCTTTTTCTTTTAAAGATTTAACACTCAAAACCTTAATGTTGTCTACCGTTTCTTGCATTTCTGGTAATGGTTGCGACAACCAGTTTACACCAACAACACCAATCATTCCTTCATTTTTTGCAACAAACTGAATTACTTCGTTGTTAGTTTTGAAAGAAAATATTTTCTCTTTTGGCAATCCTTCTACTTTCGCTAGTTCTCTAATATAGCGAACAGTACTTGAGTTTGGATTATCAAAAACCAAACCTTTGAAACTATTTTGATTTTTTCCTTGCACAAAAGTAATGACTTTCTCTAAATCGATAAGAGTATCGTTGTTATTTTTATGTGAAATAAATGCAATAGCGTCAGTTGCTAATGTTGTGATTCTTGGTTTAACTTTTTTTACTTCAAAAATTTCACCTTCGTTTTTTGTTAATTCTCTAGACAAAATGGCTAATTGACTCTTGTTTTTAGACAATAATTGTACAATTTCTGATTCTGATTTTCCAATAAGAGTTAAGGTTGCATTATATTGACTTTCAAAAACTTGTTTTTGGTCTTCAATTACAGGAAGTAATGTTTCGTCGACAAGAATGGTGACTTTTCCTTTCAGGATAGTTTCTTCATCTTGACTTTTTGCTTTTCTGTCACAAGAGAATACTATGATAAAAGCAAAACTTATTAGAACTAATACACTAGATTTTCTCATCATTATTTTTTTTGAAAGAAACGAATAAAACGTAAGAAAGCATATACTATAATTATACTACCAAAAGCTATTTTATAACTGTTTGGCATGTTGAGAGGCAATCCTTTCCAGAAGATTACTGCTAACCCGAAGGCTAAATATAATAGAAAGAACAATATTCCTATAACGAGAAGAAATCGCTCTTTTGGCGATTTCTTCTGGGTATTATTTGGATTTAAATCATCCATTATTCCATTTTTATGTCTAACATAATAGGTAAACTATAACGAACACGTATTGTTTTACCATTTTGAACACCTGGTTTCCATTTTGGTGCGTTTCTTAGCATTCTTACAGCTTCTTGACCTGTACCAAATCCTAAATCTCTAACCACTTTTATATCTGTTAAACTACCGTCTTTTTCGACAACAAATTCAACAAATACTCGACCTTTAAGATCTTGCTCAACCTCTGGAGTACGGTAATTTCTTTGAACATATTTAGAAAAACCAGCAGCACCTCCAGGAAATTCTGGTTGTACTTCGATACCAGCAGAACTATATACGTTATTGTCTATAATTTCAGCATCTTTATCGGAATTACCAGTTGGTTGATCGATTACAATTTCTGCATCTTTATCACCTTTTTGGTCTTTTGCTGCAATGTTTTTGTCTTTAAGCTCTTCGATAGTTTTTATTTCTTCTACCACCTTTTCTTTTTCCACAACTTTAGGTGCAACAAATTTTACTTCGTCAATTTTTGGTTTTGGTGGCTCCGGCGGTTTTGGTGGTGGAGGTAAAACATCTTTTGGCTTGTCCATGTTTACCAAAACTACTTTTTCGTCTAAACTATTCTTAGCATCATCAGAGTTTGGTATCATTTCAAGAATTAGTGGCGTACTAAGAGCTAAAGCAAAAACAAAGGCTCCACCTAGTAATGCCTTAACTGAAGTTTTAGGATTCTCTTTACGCAACTCATAAGCACCATACTTTTTGTTACGTCCTTCAAACACTAAATCTAACCACTGCGATTTGAATATATCTAATTTCATTTTTATTTTTTGGTTAAATTTTATTCTATATCTTTCTTTAATAAAGCTACTTCTTCAGGAGTAATATCTACAATAGCATAGGTAGGGACTTTACAAATTGCCATTTCATCCAAAATATCAACTAAATTTCTATAAGTCGATTTTTTACTTGGTTTGATAATAACAATTAATCCTTTGTCTTTACCCTGTTCATCTTTGCCTAGCTCATTAGGAACAGAAATCACTTTGCTTAACAATTCTTTTCTTATGCCTTCTTTGCCATAAGGAACTATTTTTGGTTCCTCAATATATTTTCCAAAGATACCCATGTAAAATTGCAATTCATTATTATCACCTAGTATAATGGTCATGGTTCTTCTTTCGTCTACTAATATCGGTTCCTCGGGTACATCTTTTGGTTTATCTGGCATACCTAAATCCATAGATTGTGGCTTTGATAACGATGTTGTAAGCATAAAGAACGTGATTAGTAAGAAAGCTAAATCTACCATTGCAGTTAAATCTACACGTGAATTTCCTTTTTTACTTCTTACTTTACCGCCTTTTTTGCCTCCGTCGTCGCCAGTATTTAATTCTGCCATCGTTGTTTTTTTTAAATATTAAAAATCTTCTGCGCGTAATCCAGTAACTAGGTTAAACTGGTTTATTTGCTGGTCTTGTAAAATATCGATCACTTTTTTAATTTGAGGATATTCTTGTTTCGCATCGCCTTTTATAGCTACCTTCAATTCTTTTCCTGCAACATCACGTGTAGCGATTCTAGCATTGTATATCCATTCTTTTAACTGATTGTCTAATGAATCTTTGGGAATACCTGATTGCAAATCTTTTTCGTTTCTTTCAGTGCTATTCTTAGCAATTAAACTTTTTAGTTGCGACATTGGTACACCAAAAGCATCCATCAGCGAGAAACGTTGTCTTTCCTCTGGAGAAAATGCGATACCATATTTAGTACCCATAAGCTCTAGTGTTCTTATTCTAACTTCTTTTCCTGTTACTCCAAAAAACACTTTACCGTTACCTATTGTTAACATGGCTAAATCTGAATCAGGCAATTTTGTCTGCACTGTAGAACTAGGGGTGTCAACTGGTAATGGCTCTGGCACTTTTGCTGTAGCCGTTAAGATAAAGAAAGTAAGCAAAAGGAAGGCTACGTCACACATTGCTGTCATGTCGATAGCGGCTGCCTTTTTTTGCGATTTTGCTTTAGCCATATTATTGGTTTTATATGTACAGAAAAAACAAAATTAGTTTGTTTTTTCTGTACACTATTTTATATTATTTTAAACTTCCTTTGAAACGTCTGTAAGTATTCACGATTGTTGAAGCAGCTTCGTCAATTGAATAAGTTAACGTGTCGATTTTTGAAGTAAAGTAGTTGTAAACAACAATTGCTAACGCAGAAGTAGAAATTCCTGTTGCAGTATTAATAAGTGCTTCAGAAATACCATTTGC
The DNA here is from genome assembly GCF_043720215.1 of Flavobacterium sp. Taxonomy (GTDB): domain Bacteria; phylum Bacteroidota; class Bacteroidia; order Flavobacteriales; family Flavobacteriaceae; genus Flavobacterium. The sequence goes on from NZ_JAYSSZ010000259.1 coordinate 5,857, forward strand.
TAGCATTGCTTGGTCAGGAGTTCCACCTGCAGCTAAAGCACCAAATGCTTTAATCATACCTGTTACAGTTCCTAAAAGTCCTGCAAGAGTTCCTAAAGATACTAATGTAGAGATGATTGTTAAATTTTTCTCTAACATTGGCATTTCAAGAGAAGTAGCTTCTTCGATTTCTTTGTGAATCGTTTCAGTAGCTTCTTCACTGTTGAAACCTTCAGCTTTTACAGCTTGGTATTTTACTAAACCAGATTTAATTGCATTTGCAACCGATCCCTTTTGTTTGTCGCAAGCATCAATAGCTCCGTCAATATCTCCAGAAGTAACACTTCCTTGTACTTTTTTCATAAATGCATGTAAATTACCTTTTCCAGCAGCTTTAGATATAACCATAAATCTTTCGATTCCAAAAACAACAACCATTAATAACAATCCCATTAAAACAGGTACAATTGGACCTCCTTTGTAAACCATTGCAAGATAATTTCCTACTTTAGGCTCTCCAGTATTCAATCCGTCTTGGAAGTTTGAACCCGCACCCATTACGAATTCCCAGATTAACCATCCAACCACAATACATGCTACGATAACAATTCCTGAGAACATATCTCCGCCGTTCGAACTACTTTCTTTTTTTGCTTTAACGTTTGCCATTTTTCTAAAATTTAAATTTTTCTTAATTTGATTATAATTTCTTTTGTAATATTAAATACGTGGAAGCAAATTTAATTTTTTAGTTCTAATAAAAAAACTTTTTTTCAAATTTATAAACAGCGAATCCAATAATCGCAATATAAAGGTACTTAAAAAAATGATTTAAATGTAAAACCTAATTAAAAACAGCTTGATTACTAACTATTTAATTGCAAATGCATTCTTTTTTTGTAGTAATCTCAAAATTTGTGAAATAATTTTATATTTTGCATTTTATTCAATAAAATCCCTTCCACTATTTAAAACATCAATAATTGAGCCAGTTTTAAGAAAATAGTACGGTTTTTTATTAAACCAAAAATTAATAACTTGCAGGACTATAAAATAAAATAATGACAACAATAGAGAAATTCAAGACTCACATAACGGAAGGATATACTAGCAAAGGCGAAAGCATTATTCTTGGGGGTGCTATGTTAGATGGAGAAGCATTAGCTATTCCTGTGTCAATTCCGCTAAAAACCTTAAATCGCCACGGATTAATTGCAGGAGCAACGGGAACTGGAAAAACAAAAACAATACAAGTATTGTCTGAACAATTATCCCAAAAAGGTGTTCCTGTTTTGATGATGGATATAAAAGGAGATTTTTCTGGGGTTGCAAAAGAAGGGGAAGAAAAAGCTTTTATTACCGAAAGACATGCTAAAATAAACATTCCGTTTGCGCCAAAAGCATTTCCTGTTGAATTATTATCACTTTCGGCACAAGAAGGTGTTCGTTTACGCGCAACAGTTTCTGAATTTGGTCCAGTTTTGTTTTCAAGGATTTTAGATTTAAATGATACACAAGCTG
>NZ_JAYSSZ010000260.1:0-21151 GCF_043720215.1 Flavobacterium sp.
AATACTAATAAACCTGTAAAAAGTTTCGACTTATTTCCTTGGGATACATCCCCAATAAAAGAGGTTCTTTTTGTAAGAAAAAGACTTGATAATTTCCTGATAGTGTAAAGTTTTATCATAAAGCAAAATATTTAATGTAGTAAATTTAAATCAAAACTTGCTGACTACCAAATAAAAAGCTATAAAATTTAAAAAAAAAGCAACTTTCATCGGATTTAAACGCTTTTTGTCGATTATTTTTATATTTGTTAGATGTTCTAAGTTCATTTTTTATATTTGTTAGATGTATTTTTATATAGTAAAATATAGAAAATTTCTAAATAATAAATAATTTTTATAAAAATATAAATAGATGAAAATCAATTATTTAATTTTATTATTTCTTGTAGGAATAACTTCGCAAGCACAAATGTATGTGAGTCCTAATTCGTATATGTTTGTAAACGATCAATATGTCTATGTAACTGGAAATGTAGAACTTAATGCCGCAACAAGTAATGTTTATTTGCGTAATAACTCGCAATTATTACAAGGAACAACTGTGGTAAACGGTGCCAATACAGGTTTGGGTGCCTTGTCTGTTTTTCAGGAAGGTACTGTAAATAATTATCAGTATAACTATTGGTGTTCTCCTGTGGGTGGTTCTCTTGCAGTGGCAGGAAATTCTGCTTTTGGGATTACACAATTGGGTATTCCGAGTATAAATTTAGATACTCGCTCTTTTACAGCTGCAACAATATTGCCGATAGGGAATTATAATGGTGTTTCTGCAAATGGAGCACTAAGCATAGCGCCATATTGGATTTGGAAATATATAACAAGAACTGCGTACGACCCAGGAGGGCCTACAGGTTGGATTCATGTACGTAATCTTTCTACACTTCTTCCAGGAGAAGGTTTTACTATGAAAGGGACAAGTGGAGCTGATACTTTTACTCCATTTACTGGATCTGGAGCAAATAATGCTGGAAGTGCACAACGATACGATTATAGAGGAAAACCAAATGATGGAACTATAAATGTTTCAACAACAGCTGGAACACAAACCCTTACAGGAAACCCATATCCTAGTGCAATAGATATGAATTTGTTTCTAACTGATCCAACTAATACAGCATTAATAGATGGAAATGCTTTGTATTGGGAGCATGATAAAACGGTTAACTCGCATCTTATAGTATCATATAGAGGTGGTTATGGAGTATATAATGGAACAACTAGTATTTATACACCAGCAACTTTCTATGCATATGATGGTGCAGGAACTCAATTAGGTTCGGTTGGAGCTGGTTCGGCATATCAAAGACGTTTTGCTCCAATTGGACAAGGATTTATGGTAAGAGGAACTGCAACTGGAACTGCGCAACTAAAAAATACACATAGAGTTTTTAGGAGAGAAGGAATTCCTACAAACTCTCAATTTGAAAGATCAGCTCAAAGTAATCTTATCGATTATGGTTTTTATGAAGCAATTCCTAATGTAGCGGGAATTGATTATACACAAATTAGTAAAGCGCCAACACCACATATTGTAATTAATACGTTACTTAACAATCAAGGGGTTAGACAAATGTCTTTAGCGTTTATGCCTACTGCAATTGACGGAGTTGATAGAGCCGATGCAAGATCTGCTGATGTAGATGCAAATTTGCCTTTTGATACCTATTTTGCTTTAGATAATACTGAGTATGCACAAACAACAACTAGTTTTGATATTACTAAAAAATTTCCTGTTGGATTTAAAAACAATGCTCCAGCAACATTTAGAGTAAAAGTGGCTGAATTTGTTAATTTTTCTGGTGCAGAGAATGTTTATTTGCACGACAAAACAACAGATTTGTATCACGATATAAAAAATGCTGAGTATGAGTTTTCTATGCCTATTGGTGTGAATAATGATAGATTTGAAATTACTTTTCAAAATCAAGTACTTAGTACAAATGAAAACATAGCGGATAACTTTACTGTTTTTCAAAATAATGAAAATAGTATTCTAACTATCAAAAATCCAAAAGCAATGCCATTACAAACTTTTGTGTTGTATGATATTTCTGGGAAAACAATATTGTCTAAAACTAACTTAGGTTCGAATTTAAGTTATGAGTACAGTACTTCGGGTTTAAGCGAAGGTGTTTATATTGTGAAACTAACTACCGAAACAAATCAAGTAGTGGCTAAAAAAGTTTCTATTTTTAATAAAAAATAAAGGTTAATTCTATATTAAAATCAAAGCAGTCTTCGGACTGCTTTTTTTGTTTGCAGTTTTTAAAGTATTTTTGTGCGAAAGATGGATACAATCAATCAAAATATTAAAACTTCTAATCCAACAATTACACTTTCTATAAAGCGAGAGGATCTGTTGCATCCGTTTGTTTCGGGGAATAAATTCAGAAAATTAAAGTATAATATTCTTGAAGCAAAAGAACTTAATCATCACTTGCTTGTTACTTTTGGTGGAGCTTTTTCAAATCATATTGCAGCGGTTGCATTTGCTTGTCACGAAGCTGGAATAGAATCGGTTGGAATAATAAGAGGTGATGAATTAGAAGGTAAAATTCTAGAGAATCCCACTTTGCAATTTGCACAAAATTGTGGAATGAAGTTTGAGTTTGTTTCCCGTGACGTTTATCAAAACAAAGCATCGGATGATTTTGCTTATCAATTAGAAAAGAAATATGGAAGGCATTATTTGCTCCCAGAAGGAGGAACAAATGAATTGGCTATAAAAGGATGTGAAGAAATTTTAACAAATCAAGATGCTGAGTTTGATTATATTTGTTGTTCGGTAGGAACTGGAGGTACAATTTCGGGAATTATAAATAGAGTAAATGAGAATCAAAAAATTTTAGGCTTTCCAGCTTTGAAAGGTGATTTTTTGAAAGATGAAATTCGTAAGTTTGCAAATAATAATAATTGGGAATTGATTACTGATTATCATTTTGGAGGATATGCAAAAGTAACCAACGAGTTAGTCAATTTTATCAATCGATTTTATGAGGACACTAAAATTCCTTTAGATCCCGTTTATACAGGTAAAATGGTTTACGGTGTATTGGATTTAATTAGCAAAAATTACTTCCCAAACGGATCCAAGATTTTGATGATTCATACTGGAGGATTGCAAGGAATTTCAGGGATGAATCACTTATTAGAAAAGAAAAAAATGAATAAAATAATTTTTGATGTATAAAATAGTCTTATTTATAGTATTGTCAATAGTTGTAGGTTGTGGAACTTCAAAATCGAAAGTACAATCTAAAAAAAGTGTTGTTACAACTCAGAAGACTATCAATAAACAAAAGGTTGAAAAAGCTGAAGAGAATGCTATTGAGAAAACTGAAAAAGTTGTTCAAAAAGTAACTGCTGTAGAACCCAAAACCGAAACTCTTGAAGCCACATCAAAAATAAAAGTAACAACTGAAATAGTATTGAATTATATTTCTAGATTTAAAGAAATTGCAAAAGAAAATATGATTAAAGATGGAATTCCTGCAAGTATCACGTTAGCACAAGGAATTCTAGAATCAGGAGCTGGAACTGGAGATTTGAGCCTTCAGGCAAACAATCATTTTGGGATAAAATGTCATAAAGAATGGACAGGAGCAAGTGTAAAACATGATGATGATGCACTGCAAGAATGTTTTAGAAAATACGAACATCCAGAAGAATCGTATCGAGATCATTCTTACTTTTTAACCAGTAGAGCTTGGTATAAACCACTATTTTCATTACCTAAAAATGATTATAAAGCTTGGGCACGTGGACTCAAAAAATCAGGTTATGCAACTGATGTAAAATATCCAGACAAACTAATTGGTCTTATCGAAAAATATCAATTGCAACAGTATGATGCAGAGGTTTTAGGTACTGAATTTGTTCCTTCATCAAAAGTGGAAAAAGGAAAAAGTACTCTAGAAATTACTGAGCAATATGTCGTTATAAAAGGAGATACATTATATTCAATTTCGAAGAAATTTAATATTACTGTTGATGAATTAAAAAAGAAAAATAATATTACAGATAATTCATTGTCACTTGGACAAAGTTTGAATATCAAGTAATCTAATATCTAAAATATAAATGTTGTACCAACGAAGTAGTCAGCTTTTTGTAGAAGCCGAAAAAGTAATACCAGGAGGAGTAAATTCGCCAGTAAGAGCATTCAAATCAGTAGGAGGAACTCCAATATTTGCTAAAAGTGCCAAAGGAGCTTATGTATATGATGAAGATGGAAACAAATTTATAGATTATATAAATTCTTGGGGACCAATGATTCTAGGACACGCCTATGAACCAGTAGTTGCTGCTGTGATTGAAAAAGCGAAACTAGGAACGTCATTTGGGATGCCAACTGAGTTAGAAACGGAAATTGCAAAATTAGCAGTTTCCATGGTTCCAAATATTGACAAGATTCGTTTTGTAAACTCTGGTACCGAAGCTTGTATGAGTGCGATTCGATTGGCTCGTGGATTTACTAAGAGAGATAAAATCATCAAATTTGCAGGTTGTTATCACGGACATTCCGATTCTTTTTTGATACAAGCGGGAAGTGGTGCAATAACTTTTGGTTCACCAAACAGTCCTGGAGTAACATCTGGAACCGCAAAAGATACATTGTTAGCAGATTACAATGATATTCAAAATGTAAAAGCATTATTTGATGCCAATAAAAATGAAATTGCAGCTATAATTATCGAACCAGTTGCAGGAAACATGGGCTGTATTCCACCTCAAAAAGGATTTTTAGAAGGTTTACAGCAACTTTGTAGCGAAAACGGAGCATTGCTAATTTTCGATGAAGTTATGACTGGATTTCGATTGGCTAAAGGTGGTGTTCAAGAATTATTTAATGTGAATGCCGATATTGTTTGCTTTGGGAAAGTAATAGGTGGCGGATTGCCGGTTGGTGCTTTTGCAGCTCGAAACGAAATCATGAATTATCTTGCGCCACTTGGACCAGTATATCAGGCAGGAACATTGTCTGGAAACCCATTAGCAATGGCAGCAGGATTAGTGATGTTGAAATCTTTGAATGAAGATCAACAAGTTTTTAAACGATTAGAAGAAAAAACGGCTTATTTAGAAAAAGGAATTGCAAAAGTATTGACTTCTAATAATGTGACACATACAATTAACAGAGTAGGTTCTATGATTTCTGTGCATTTTGATGCTAACCCAGTTTTCGATTTTCAAACAGCTAAAAACGGCGATAACGAAACTTTCAAGAAGTTTTTTCACGGTTTGCTAAAAGAAGGAGTTTATATTGCGCCTTCTGCTTATGAAACTTGGTTTATTTGTGATGCGTTAACGTATGAAGATTTAGATTATACAATTCGTGCTATAGATAAGGTTTCAAAAAGCTTATAAAACAAAAAAAGGACGATATAATCGTCCTTTTTTACTTTATTGTTTAAGATAAATATTAATGAGTTAATCTCTCATATACACCTTTAGCTTCTATTTCTTTTATTTGATCATCACTTAATGTAGCTCTTAACTTTGCATCAATGATTTTATAAACTTCTTGCTTTTCATTTTCAGTAATATTTTCTTTAGAAAGCATTTTATGTTTCGTAATAAAAAGCTGATTCAAATTAGTAAATAAATCAGGATTAGCACTAATATCTATTGTTTTAGATAATTCATGAAGATTCTGTTTTGCAGCCGCTTCAGGGCTTTCTTGTTTTTTCTCAATTTTCTTTTCAGTTTGAGCATTTGCGCTTAAAGAGAAAGCAAAAAACAAGACAAATATTGCAATAATTTTTTTCATAATAGTTTTAGTTTTGATATAATTGAAACCAAATCTAAACATTTTTTTTTAATAACCAAAAATTATTCTGAAACTTCACTTTTTGCTTTGTTTTTTTGTTTGTGATTCTTTTTCATTTTTTTTACATGAGATTTTCTCTTTTCTTTATTAGCTTCCCATTTTGCCATTTGATCCGAATTCAGAATTTTTTTCATTTTAGCTTTCGTTTCAATTTGAGAATCTAACATTTTACTTTTCATTTCAAATTTCTCATTAGCAGTCAAAGGTTTTTTAGCTTCTTTTCTTGCTTTCATTTCAGCTTTTTTGGCTTCCATTTTTGTAGCTTGTTCAGCAATAATTGGTGCAATTTCTTTTTGTTGTGAAGCTGTTAAATCTAAGTTTAACGTCATTTCTTTTAGCTGTAAAGCATTTCTTTGTTCTACAGACAATTTTTCTGTTGCTTCTCTTTTTCCAGATGCTTTTTCTTGTGCAATTCCTGCTAACGAAAGAGTAGTAATTAATGCTAGTGTAAAAATTAATTTTTTCATGATATCTTTTTTAAGTTATATCATTAAGACAAGAAACAAATGAAAAGGTTTAATGCAAACAAAAAAAATCTGCCCGAAAGCAGATTTGTATTTTTTAAACTAGTTATAAAGTTAGTTTAGAACAGCAATTTTTGCATCACCATCTACTACCACTTTCATTAATCCGTGTTTGCTAAGACCTTTACTGGCAGCGTCCCATTTTTTACCGCTCAAAGCTGATTTTTCTTTCAAATCAGAAATAGAAATCCCTTCATTAACTTTTAAAACTTCAACAATCCATTTTTCATCTTCAGTAAGTTCCAATTGTTTTTTCTCAGGTCTCATTTGTGGGAAAAACAATACTTCCTGAATAGAAGCATTATTAGTCAAAAACATGATAAGTCTGTCCATACCAATTCCCATTCCAGATGTTGGAGGCATTCCGTATTCTAAGGCACGAAGAAAATCTTCATCAATAACACCATTAGCTTCATCGTCACCTTTTTCGGAAAGTTTCATTTGATGTTCAAAACGTTCGCGTTGGTCTATCGGGTCATTTAATTCAGAATACGCATTGGCAATTTCTTTACCACAAACCATCAACTCAAAACGTTCGGTTAAATCTGGATTGTCACGATGCATTTTGCACAATGGTGACATTTCTTTTGGATAATCAGTAATAAAGGTTGGTTGGATATAATTTCCTTCGCATTTGGCTCCAAAAATCTCATCAATCAATTTTCCTTTACCCATCGTTTCATCAACATCAATTCCCATGCCTTTTGCAGCGCTAAAAAGTTCTGCTTCACTTTTGCCAGAAATATCAAAACCAGCAAAATCGATAATCGCTTGAGTCATTGTAACCCTAGCGTATGGTGCTTTGAAACTTATTTTGTGTTCACCAAAAATTACTTCGCTATTATCATTTACAGCAATAGCGCAATGTTCTAGCAAATTTTCAGCAAATTCCATCATCCAATTGTAGTCTTTGTAAGCTACATAAATTTCCATGGCTGTAAATTCAGGATTGTGCGTTCTGTCCATTCCTTCATTACGAAAATTTTTAGAAAACTCATACACACCATCAAAACCACCTACAATTAACCTTTTTAAGTATAATTCGTTCGCAATTCGCATGTACAAAGGCATATCTAAACTGTTATGATGCGTGATAAACGGACGAGCCGCAGCGCCACCAGCAATAGATTGTAAAACAGGAGTTTCTACTTCCATGTAACCACTTTCATTAAAAAAGTTTCGCATGGCAGTAAACAACTTCGTTCTTTTTACAAAAACTTCTTTCACTTGCGGATTGACCACAAGATCCACATAACGCATTCTATATCGCAATTCAGGATCGTTAAATGCATCGTGAATATTGCCATCTTCATCAGTTTTTGGTAATGGTAACGGACGCAAAGTTTTACTTAGAAAAGTAAAATTATCAACTCTGACACATTGAGCGCCAACCTTTGTCATAAACAATTCACCTTCCACGCCAATAAAATCACCTAAATCGGTTAGTTTTTTAAAAACCTGATTGTACAACGTTTTGTCATCGCCTTCGCAAATCACATCACGGTTAAAGTACAATTGTATTCTGCCTTCGCTATCCTGTAACTCAGCAAAAGAAGCCTTCCCTTGATCTCTCACACTCATCAAACGACCAGCAAGAGTTACCTTTTTACCTTCTTCAAAATTTCCTTTAACCTGTTTCGAAGTGTGGTTTACAGGAAATAAATCTGCAGGATAAGGGTTTATTCCTAGTTGGCGTAAAGCGTTTAGTTTTTCTCTTCTAATGATTTCTTGTTCCGAAAGTTGCATGGGTAAATTTTTATTTAAGACTGCAAAGATAGAGATTAGTTGCAAAGTTTCAAAGTCACAAAGATTCAAAGTTTTTTAGGAGCTATTTCCAGCTTTCCACTACAATCTTTTTCCCTTGTTCTCGATACTCCTCGCAAAAAAGCGAGGAACTCGAACTGACAAGAAAAAGGATTTCTGTTGCAATCTGGGCTATTGTCAGCAGTGCAGTTCAAAATTTAATATTAATTATTTGGAATTCAATATTTAAAAAGTTTTAACAATGAACAGCGAATTTTTTAAAAATAACTCCAGTTAGCATTTTTCTGTGAACCTCAGAAACTTTGTGCCTTTGTATCTTTGAAACTTTGTACCTTTGTTCCTCAGAACCTCAGAACCTTTCAAAAGAAATGAACAAAACCATACAACTTCAAGATTTAGGACACAAAGACTACAAAGAAACTTGGGATTATCAGGAAAAAATATTTCAAGAAGTTCTCGATATCAAAATCAGAAATAGGAGAGAAGAACGACAAGACGAAACGCCAAATTATTTTTTGTTTGTCGAACATCCACATGTATATACTTTAGGGAAAAGTGGCGATTTTTCTAATTTGCTTTTATCAGAAAAACAACTCGAAGCAAAAGGGGCAACTTTTTACAAAATAAACAGAGGTGGCGATATTACGTATCACGGACCAGGGCAAATTGTAGGATATCCAATTCTGGATTTAGAAAATTTTTTTACCGATATTCATAAATATTTACGACTACTCGAAGAAGCAATAATTCTCACTTTAGCAGAATATAATATAATAGGTACAAGAAGCGAAGGAGAAACTGGAGTTTGGCTTGGAGTGGGAACGCCGTTTGCAAGAAAAATATGTGCTTTAGGTGTTCGCGCTTCTCGTTGGGTTACCATGCATGGGTTTGCATTGAATGTAAATGCCGATTTAGGTTATTTCGATAATATTATTCCGTGCGGTATAAAAGGTAAAGCAGTTACATCACTGAATGTAGAACTTGGTGTCGAAAAAGTAAACGAGGAAGAAGTAAAAGAAAAAATCTTAAAACATTTTTCAAATCTTTTTGAATCAACTTTCGAAAAATCTAAAATCTAAACTCAGAAATCTAAAACGGTCTGTTCTGGCAATAATCTAAAAGACATTCGGTGGTATTTTGTTACACCATATTTTCTAATGGCTTCGCGATGTTCTTTTGTAGGATAACCTTTATTTTTTTTCCAATTATACATTGGGAACTCCTCATGAATTTTATTCATATATTCATCACGGTACGTTTTTGCTAAAACCGATGCAGCGGCAATACTGATATACTTAGAGTCACCTTTTACAATACTGCTATTTGGTATAGATTGTAGTATTTCCATTTCTTTATCCGTAAATATTTTTCCAGAACACTTTTTAAAACTGTTTTTCGATAATAAAGGTCTATTTCCATCTACTATAATGTATAATGGAGCAGGATTTAACAGTAAGACACACTCTTGCATCGCTTTTAGTGAAGCATTAAGAATGTTTATTTCATCAATAATTATAGGTTCGAGGTGAGTAACGGCAAAAGAAATTGCTAATTCTTCAATGATAGGTTTTAGTTGTTCTCTAGTTTTTTCAGATAATTGCTTAGAGTCGTTTAATGATTTATTTTCAAAACCTTCAGGCAATATAATTGCTGCCGCAGTTACGGGACCAGCTAGGCAACCTCTTCCGGCCTCATCAGTGCCGGCTTCTAAATATTGTGTTAAAAAAAATGGACTTAACATTAACTTAATTTTGACAAAAATATAATTTTTAACGCAACCTTTTGCATTATTATTCATCTTCTAATCGAGTGATTATCATTCCGATTGTATTCGTGCAAATTTTTTAACTTAAATAAAATTGTAATATTCCGAAGTATTATTTGGTTATTTAAGAAATTATTAAGAAGTTTGCGGAATAACTAACTCAAATAAAATTAATATGAGATCAAAGTTCAAATGGATTTTTACGCTATTAGTAGCGTTAACTATGCAGCTTTCCTTTGCACAAGAGAAGACTGTAAAAGGTATTGTAACTGATGCAGCTGGTCCAATGCCAGGTGTAAATGTTGTAATAAAAGGCACCCAACGTGGTGTATCGACAGGTTTTGATGGAACATACTCTATCAAAGCATCTGTAGGAGAGGTTCTAGTATTTTCATTCATGGGAATGAATGATATTTCAAGAACGGTTGAATCTTCAGGGGTTATTAATGTTAAAATGCAAGATGATACGAAAGTATTGGAGACTGTAGTAGTTCAGGCTCTAGGTATCAGAAGGAGTAAAGATGCAGTTGTGTCAGCTCAAAAGCAAATTTCCAGTAAAGAGTTAACACAAGCAAACAATCCTAATGTGGTTCAATCCTTAACAGGAAAAGTGTCTGGTTTAAATGTTAGTACTACATCAAATAGTGTAGCTCCAGATATTAGAATTGTATTAAGAGGTAACAGAACAATAACTGGAGACAATCAAGCTTTAGTTGTTATCGATGGTGCGATATCTTCTGCTACGATTTTAAATCAGTTACCACCTGATGTTATAGAGAGTGTCAATGTTATCAAAGGTGCTCAAGGTGCTGCTTTGTATGGAGCTCAAGGGGTTAACGGTGTAATTATTGCTACAACTAAAAAAGGATCTAAAAAAGAAAAGTTTACTTTTGGAATTAATTCAGGTATAGATTTTGAGTCTATTGCTTTTGTTCCTAAGAGACAATTAGAGTATGGTCAAGGTTGGGCTACTGATCCAGGTTTTGAAGATCCTGCAAATCCAGGTGTGTTACCTACATTTGTACCATGGGAAAATGGTTCATGGGGACCTGCGTACAATACTCCAGGTTTTCCTTCAATGGTTCCTGTTGGTTTGCCTCAAGCAGATGGAAACTTTTTATTTACAGAATGGAAGCCTATTAAAGATAATATTAAACAATTTTTCAAAACTGGCTTGATATATCAAAACGGTTTTAACTTTAATGTTGGTGGAGCTGATTCTTATGCGTTTTTGTCTGTAAACAGACAGAACACAGATTATATGGTAGAAGGTGATAAATTAGTTAGAAACTCTTTCTTGTTTAAAGCTGGAAAAAAAGTTGGTAAATTTAATATTGATGGTAATGTAAACTACATTACTCAAAATACATCACAAGCAGATTCTAATTTATGGGATGATTTAATTCAAACTGCTTCAAATGTACCTGTTTCAAGATTTGAAAACTCTGACAACGAAAGTAACTGGACTGTTTATGCGTACAACCCTTGGTGGGCTGCTAAAAACAGAAGATCTGACGCTAAATCTAACATTATGAATGGTGTTTTAAGTTTAGGATATGATTTAACTAAAAACATTAATGTGAGTTATACTGCTAATGTTCAAGTAAGAAATGCTGAACAACAAGCATTTAATAACGGATTTGCTGATTCTGGAAGAGTGTTTAGTATTGCTCCTTACGAATATTATGGTGCAAATGTTGAAACGTATTCTGATTTAGGTGGGCAGCCAGAAACTTCGAATTTCTTTGCTAACCAATCAACTACTAGAAATATTTATGGTGATTTAATGTTTAATTTTGATTATAAATTAACTGAAAATTTAGGTTTAAGATTTAATATTGGTAATAACATTCAAGATAGAATGTTTAGAGAAACTTCTCAAGGTGGTACTAATTTAGATGTACCAGGTTTTTATCATATTTCTAATGTGTTAAGTCCACTTAATCCAACAGGATTAAGAAATGCTGGATGGGATAATAGATTAGTACGTTCAAGAATTGTTGCTGGTTTTGCTAATGTTGATTTAGCTTACAAAGATTACATGTTTTTAAATGCAACAACTCGTATTGAGCAGTCTTCTGTTGTAAAAGGTTCTTATATGTATCCTTCTGTAGGGGTTTCATTTATTCCAACAAAAGCTTTTACAGCTTTAAAAGATGGTAAAGTGTTAAATTATATGAAATTGAACGCTTCATATACGTCTGTTGGTAATACTTCGGCAGTTTTGCCTTATGAAACAAATGTAGTAACGACTATACCTCAAGGTTTTCCTTTTGGAGATTTAGCTTCATTACAATATGATAGAACACCAACAGAACTAAATATTAAACCAGAATTTGTTAATACTTTAGAATTTGGTGGTCAATTAGGTTTCTTTAATGATAGAATTACTTTAGAGGGATCTTATTATGTTGCTGAAACAAAAGACTTAATTTCTAATGTTACTGCTTCAAGAGCATCAGGTAATACAGTAGTAAAAAATAATATTGGTGATTTAGAAAATAAAGGTTTTGAAATAGATTTAGGATTAAGACCTATTTATAACGATAACTTTAAATGGGATATTAAAGCTAATTATGCTACTTTTAATACTAAAATCACTGCTTTAGGTGATGGAGCAACAAGTATCAGTTTGCAGTCAAATACTCAAGTGGGTATTTTTGCTGAAGTAGGGGAAGAATTTCCTTTAATTAAAGGTACAGCCTTTGTTAGAGACGATAACGGAAATGTTATTGTTGGTGCAAATGGATTGCCATTAAGAACGTCTACTTTTGAAAAATTAGGTAAAGGTGTTCCTGATTATATTGTTGGCTTATCAAACTCTTTTGAATATAAAGGATTAAGACTTGTTGTAGTTGCTGATTATAGAAATGGTGCTTCTGCATATTCTTTCACTAAAAATTTATTATATTTTACAGGTGGAGATTTAGATACATCAGGTTTTGATAGAACTCAAGGTTATGTTTTCCCTGGTGTAGATTCAACAGGTGCAACTAATACTATTCCTGCACAAAACAATGCGTCTTCAGCTGGTGTGTTAAACTATTTTACCACTATACACAGACAAGTTGGTGAAGCTAATGTTATCGATATGTCTGCTTTAAGAGTTAGAGAATTATCTTTAAGTTATGCATTGCCTAAAAAGATACTTGAAAAAGCAGGGTTAGGGTTAGAGTCTTTAAGATTTGGTATCAACGCTAGAAATCCATTCACATTCTTAGCTGATGGAACTTTGTTAAAAGCTAAAAATGGTTTAGAAAATAGAGGTTATGCTGATCCAGAAGCTTCAAATACTACTGGAAACTCTCAAGGTATTATTAATACTGACAGGTATCCATCTTCTAGAACTTTAGGTTTCTCAGTTAATTTAATATTCTAATAAATTTAAAGATATGAAAAAAATAAAATTTTCAATTGCAATACTGGCATTCACATTGTTTTCATGTGATCAGTATTTAGATATAAATGATAGTCCTAACGATTTGACATTTGATAAAGCAACTCCTAGTAAATTATTACCTGGAGCTGAAGTTTCTACATACAGAGTTCAAGTAGGTGCTATGAATCAGTTAGGTAACGTTTTCATGAATTCATGGACACGTAATGTCTCATCATTTGGTAATGGTTATGACAAGGAATTACAATTAATTATTGATAATGCATTTTACAATAATATTTGGGACGGTTTGTATTTAAATATAATGAATTTTCAAGCTATTATTGATTATCCAAATCCTAGCGGGAAGTATGATTATTATGTAGCTGCAGCTAAGATTTGTAAAGCACATTATATGCAGTATGTTGTTGATTTATATGGTGACGCGCCTTATTCTAAAGCATGGAAACCAGGTACTATTTCAACACCATCTTATGATGATGATTATGCTGTTTATCAAGATTTAATTGCTAATTTAGAAGATGCACGTAATTTAATTATTAATGCTGATCCAGCTGTTGCAGAGGATATTGCTCCTTTCGATGTTATGTTAGCTGGTGATATGAATGCGTGGACAGAATTTGCAAACACAATACAATTAAGAATGTGTTTACGTATGTCAAAAGCAACAGGTGCTGTTGGTACTTTCAGAGATACTAAATTAAACGACATTGCTGGTGGACCTTTTTTAAGTGCTAATGTGACTATAAATCCTGGATTCAGTAATGCAAATGATGATCAGGCTTCACCTGGATTCAATACTTATGCTATTGATGCATCTGGTACAGCAAGACAAAACAGAACATTTATTGCACAAACTGCACACGTTTATAAAGCGATGGCAACTTATGCTAATACAAACTATCCTGCTGCAGGTTCACAAGAAATCATTGCAGGTTCTGGAGTGTTTTATCCAAATGTAACAGATGCAAGAAGAGCTAGATTGTTTACTAATGGAGTTGGTGCAACTGGACCTAGAGGTGTTGAGCAAGGTAATTCTTTTGTTACTGTTGGTCCTCCATCATTAACTTATCCTGGAACTCCTTCTCGTTTAGGTATAGCTGGAAACTTTAATATGTATTTAGAACATCCAGGTGGTACTTTAGCTGATTATAATACTGGTTCGGGTTATATTATGACTGTTTACGAGTCTTATTTCTTACAAGCTGAAGCTGCATTACGTTACCCTTCATTATTTTCTAATGCACAAGGTAATTTTAATTCAGGTGTAACTGAAAGTTTTACTTCTCGTGGTGCTACTATCGGGACTTATTTGACTACTGTGAATGCGACCAAACCTAATTTTGGGTTTAATGTTGCAAATACTTTTAATCAAAATTTGCATGCAATTATGTATCAAAAATGGGTTGCATTAATGGGACACCATGGTATTGAGTCTTTTATAGATTACAATAGAACAGGTTTTCCTTTAACACCACTTTCATTAACAGCTACGCAAGCAAATAAACCTTACAGATTGTCATATCCTGTTTCTGAATATATTGCTAATGCAGCTAATGTATTACCTTTATCTAATTCAGATATATTTACAATCAATAGTAAATCACCTTTCTGGTTACAATAATGAATTAAAATATTCTAAATATTTTAAAAAGGGCTACCATTGGTAGCCCTTTTTTTATATACTACTTTGTGATTAGTAATTACAATTGTGTATTTTTGCAATACAGTTTAGTATATGAAGCACTTATTTACATTTTTATTATTCGTTCTTACTTTAAGCACTTTTGCCCAAGTTGATGATATTTTACCCACAAATAAAAACGACACCATAAAAAAGTCGTTACGTGATAAACCTAAGGAGAATCCGAAAGCACCTATAAATATGTATCGCATTGTTACTCTAGAGAGAGATACAACTTACGTAGATACCTCATTAACGATTTATAAGGAGTATAAATTTAATCATTTAAGAAAAGACAATTTTGGACTTTTGCCATTTGCTAATGACGGACAAACCTATAACACTTTAGATTTTGGTTTAAACAATCCTACTACTTTACCAGAATTTGGTTTCAAAGCAAAGCATTTTAATTATAGTAATGTAAAAGACATCAATTACTATTCAGTAGCGACACCAATTACCGAGTTGTATTTTAAAACAGTATTGGAACAAGGACAATCTGTAGATGCCTTTATAACCTTAAACACTTCCGAGCAACTTAATTTTTCTATTGCTTACAAGGGATTACGTTCTTTAGGAAAATATGTGAATTCGTTGTCTAGCTCAGGAAATTTTAGATTTACAACTAGTTATTACTCAAAAAACAAACGATATCTTGCTAATTTTCATTACGTGAGTCAAGATGTGTTAAATGGAGAAAACGGAGGTGTTTCTAATCTTTCTGATTTCGAGTCTGGTAATTCTCAGTTTAAACAGCGATCACGATTAGACGTTTATTTTGAAGATGCAAATTCAATTCTAAAAGGGAAAAGATATTTTTTAGACCATTCTTATAGAGTCAATGCAAAAGATAGCGAAAATAATATAGCTATAAACCATCAGTTTAGTTTCGAAACAAAGATTTTTGAATTTAACAGTAAAACTGCTATCGAAAGATTTGGTAATGGATACGTGACTTCCAATTATTTTGATGTGACGAAAAACAATATAGCCTATAACAAATTAGGAGCTGGTTTTTCGAATAAAACTGTTGGTAGGTTTAATTTTTTTATAGAAAATTACCAATATAATTATCTGTATAACAGAGTTTTATTGTTTAGTAATGCAATCGCAATTCCAAATTTAAATAATGACAAACTCAATGCTGTTGGCGGAATATACTCATACTCTAAAAACAAACTAAAAGGAGAAGCTTTGTTTTCAAAATCAATTTCGAAACAGACTTTTTCAACTTTAGATATTTCTGCTCAATATAAATGGAACGAAAAAAATAATTTTTCTGCACAATATTTAAACCAAAGTAAAGTCCCAGATTTAAATTATACTTTGTACCAAAGTAGTTTTGTAAGCTACAATTGGTACACTAATTTTAATAATGAAAAAATTAATACAATTAAGCTAAAAGCCAACACACAATGGCTAAATGCAGAAGCTCAAATAACTAGTTTAAATGATTATTTGTATTTTAGTGATGACGACACATCGGATACTATTATTATCTCAACTCCAAAACAATACAATAAAACTATAAATTATCTGTCGGTAAAAATTAGCAAAGAACTTAAATTCAGAAAGTTTGCACTAGATAATACAATCTTATTTCAGCAAGTTTCTCAGGAGGCTAATATTCTAAATGTACCAAAATTAGTAACCAGAAACACATTGTATTTCTCTGATTATGTATTCAAAAAAGCTATGTTTTTACAAACTGGGATAACTTTTCAGGCGTTTACTAAATATTATGGTAACGATTATAATCCATTAATTGGAGAGTTTTACGTTCAAGAAAAATCAAAAATTGGTGATTTTCCACTTGTCGATTTTTTCATCAATGCACGTGTACGCCAAGCAAGAATTTTCCTTAAAGCGGAGCATCTAAACTCAAGTTTCACGGGACGAAACTATTATGCAGCACCCAATTATCCGTACAAAGATTTCATTATTCGTTTTGGCTTAGTTTGGACATTTTTTCAATAAAAAAGTAATTAAATTTAAAGTTTGGGCGTGACTCTCGTCTCCCGATAACTCGGGACCCTCAAGTCGGGCTATCCGTTACAATCTCCCGAAGAAAAATCGGGAGGATTTCCACTGCTATCCCTCACGCGGAAACAAGAATGCCTGACACCCACTGGCTGTCCTCCTTTTAATTTCACCCGAGCGATAGCGAACTGGCGAAGCAAATCTCACGCAAACAACATTACATTTCACAATTATAATTCTAATATGTATATTTGCATCAAAATTTATTAGGTGTAATTTTATAATGAACACCTAGAACCTAATACCCAATACCAAAAAGTAATGAAATATTCAGAAAACATACTAGGAACTATAGGGAATACGCCTTTAGTACGATTAAATAGAATAGCTAAAGACGTAAACGCCTTAGTTCTTGCTAAAGTAGAAACCTTCAATCCAGGGAATTCTGTAAAAGACAGAATGGCCGTAAAAATGATAGAAGACGCTGAAGCAGATGGTCGCCTAAAACCAGGAGGAACAATCATAGAAGGAACTTCAGGAAATACAGGAATGGGATTGGCACTTGTGGCAATCGTAAAAGGATACAAGCTAATTTGTGTAATTTCAGACAAACAATCTAAAGAAAAAAGTGATATTCTTCGTGCTGTAGGAGCAAAAGTAATTGTTTGTCCTACAGATGTAGAGCCAACAGATCCAAGATCTTATTATTCAGTATCTAAAAAACTGGGAGAAGAAACCCCAAATTCTTGGTATGTAAATCAATACGATAATCCAAGTAACTCTATAGCGCATTACGAACAAACTGGACCAGAAATTTGGGAACAAACCGAAGGAAAAATTACGCATTTTGTGGTTGGAGTAGGAACAGGAGGTACAATCTCTGGCGTAGGTAAATATTTAAAAGAAAAAAATCCAAATATTAAAATCTGGGGAGTAGACACATATGGTTCTGTATTCAAAAAATACCACGAAACAGGTATTTTTGACGAAAACGAAATCTATTCTTACATAACAGAAGGAATTGGAGAAGATATTTTGCCAAAAAATGTCGATTTTAGCTTAATAGATGGTTTTACAAAAGTTACCGACAAAGATGCAGCAGTTTACACACGTAAAATTGCATTAGAAGAAGGAATTTTTGTTGGAAACTCAGCTGGTTCTGCCATAAAAGGATTGTTGCAACTCAAAGAGCATTTTAAACCAGAAGATGTAGTTGTAGTTTTATTTCACGATTCAGGAAGTCGTTATGTCGGAAAAATGTTTAACGATGATTGGATGCGTGAACGTGGATTCCTTGATGAAGAAATCACAAAAGCCGAAGACGTAATCAAAGATCATATTGACAAACCATTAGTAATTGTTCGTACCGAAGAATTGGTTTCTCATGCTATCGAGCGTATGCGTAAATATAAAATATCGCAAATTCCAGTAATAGATATAAATGGATTTGTAGGTTCAGTAGACGAATCAGATTTGTTTAGAATTTATGTAGAAGACAAAAACATTTCCGAAAAACCTATTCGTGAAGTAATGGGAAAACCATATCCTATTGTAAAAGCAGGAACTGCTATCGAAGATGTATCGAAACTTTTCACTAAAGAAAATCAAGCAGTTTTAGTCGATTTAGGAAACGGTAATCACCATATAATTACTAAATACGATATTATAGGTTCTATATAATATTTCTTTGACACGAATTTCAATAATTACACCGATTCCTTTTGTGTAAATTATTGAAATTCGTGTTTTTTTATTACTTTAGTCTTTCATTTACAAGCCTATAAATTAGTTATAATGAAAGAAGATTTTCTCCACTACATCTGGCAATACAAGAAGTTTGATTTTACCAATTTAAAAACCACTTCAGGAGATAATGTATCAATTAGTAATGTTGGAAATTTCACACAACTTGCAGGTCCAGATTTTTTTAACGCACAAATAGAAATTGCTGACCAGAAATGGGCTGGAAATGTCGAAATTCATATCAAATCTTCCGATTGGTATCTTCACAATCACGAGAGAGATAATAATTATGATTCAGTAATACTTCATGTAGTTTGGGATCACGATGCAACTATTTTTAGGAAAGATAATTCAGAAATTCCTGTTCTAGAGCTTAAAAGTTATGTTTCTCAGGATTTAGTTGATCAATATGAAAAACTAAAAGCTACAAAATCATGGATTTATTGTGAAAATGAAATAAAAAATATTCCAAAATTTGTTTTCAAAAATTGGCAAGAACGATTGTTTTTCGAACGACTAGAAAGAAAATCGTTGCCAATAGAAAATATACTTTTAGAAACTCAAAACGATTGGGAAGCTGCTTTCTTTTGCTTATTAGCAAAGAATTTTGGTTTGAACACAAATGGAGAATCATTTTTAAAAATTGCACAATCTATTCCGTTTTCAATCATTCGCAAAGAAACTTTTGAAGTAGAAAACCTTGAAGCCATTTTGTTTGGAAGATCTAATTTATTAGAATCCGACAAAGAAGACAATTACTATAAAGATTTGAAATTTCGCTGGAATTACATTCAAAATAAATACCAATTAGAAGAGGTTTTTATAAATTCTGTTCAGTTTTTTAAGCATCGCCCAGATAATTTTCCAACTATAAGATTATCTCAATTAGCAAATTTGTACCACAGGCATCAAAACTTATTCTCTAAAGTAATTAGCGCAAAAAGTATCGAAGAAATATATCAAATCTTTCAGATTTCAGTCTCAGAATATTGGCAAACACATTACAATTTTGATAAAGTGAGTTCTAAGAAAACGAAACTTTTATCCCAATCATTTATCGATTTACTTATCATAAATACAATAATTCCTTTTCGTTTTGCGTACGAAAAAAGTTTAGGCAAAGAAACATCAGAAGAGAATGTTGAGTTTTTAGAACAAATTACTGCTGAGAAAAATGCAATTATCGACAAATTTAAATCAGTTGGAATTACATCAAAAAATGCATTTGAAACACAATCATTATTACAACTCAAAAACGAATATTGTAATAAAAATAAATGCTTGCAATGTGCCGTTGGATTAGAACTACTCAAAAATTAGATAATTAGATTTTTAAACTTCTTAGGTAATTAGATTGCTAGATTTTTTTGTAGTTTTACAAAACAAATAAACGAATACACAAATAACCGATTAACCAAAAATGAGATTCGTTCTAAAATTAAAATATTTTTTCGAAAAACAAGGTTTTCATATAGCTTCTCGTCTGGCAGATAGATTAGGAATGCGTGCAAACAGTGTGCGTTTGTTTTTTATTTATATTTCGTTTGTAACAGCAGGATTATGGTTTGGAGTGTATTTAACATTAGGATTTTTAATAAAATTAAAGGATTTAGTGAGAGCTAAAAGATCTTCGGTTTTCGATTTATAGCTATGAATTTTAAGGAGTATTTCATTTTTAATAAAGAACAAAGAATTGGTTTGGCTGTTTTAGTTGGATTAATTATAACTTTGCAGTTGTTGTATTTTTTTGTTGATTTTTCAACTGCAAAAATAACTACTAAAGAAGAAGAACGATGGTTGTCGATGCAAACAGAAATTGATTCGATGAAGTCTATTGCTAATGACGATGCATATAAAATGTATCCTTTTAATCCGAATTTTATAACTGATTTCAAAGGTTACAAACTAGGAATGAAAGTAACAGAAATAGATAGACTCTTGGCTTTTAGAAAAACTAACAAATATGTAAATTCTTCGCAAGAATTTCAAAAAGTGACTAAAATTTCTGATTCACTCTTGGCTGTAATTTCTCCTTATTTCAAATTTCCGGATTGGGTTACAAACAAAAAGAATAATGAATCTTATGGGAATTCAAACTATAAAGATTTCGATAAAAAAGAGAAAATTGTAATTTTAGATATAAATAAAGCAACAAAAGAAGACTTGGTTAAAATTTACGGAATAGGAGACGGAATTTCGGACAGAATTTTGAAGCAAAAAGAAGTTTTTGGCTCCTTTGTAAGTATGGATCAAATGCAGGATATTTGGGGATTATCGCCCGAAGTAATTGCTGAGTTGAATTCTCATTTTAAAGTTTCTGGAATTGAAACTGTTAATAAAATTGACATCAATAACATTTCTATTAAAGAATTAACAAATTTTCCATATTTTAAATACGCTTTGGCTAAAGAAATTGTCACTTACAGAAGCATGAACAACGGAATTAAAAATACTGAGGATTTAA
>NZ_JAYSSZ010000261.1:0-21142 GCF_043720215.1 Flavobacterium sp.
TAAACCAGGACCAGCTCCAACGGTAAATGTTGGAAAACCACAACGCTTTACTTTACCTAACGGAATGAAAGTAATGGTAGTTGAAAACAGTAAATTGCCAAGAGTTTCGTTTAATCTACAATTGGACAACGGTCCTTTTGTTGAAGGAAGCAAAAAAGGAATCGATGATTTGACCAGCGCTATGATGGGCAAAGGAACTAAAACAATTTCTAAAGACGTATTCAATGAAGAAATAGATTTTCTAGGAGCAAGCATCAATTTTTCTGCCAATGGAGCTTATGCAACAGGATTATCTAAATACGCAGGAAGAGTTTTAGACCTGATGGCTCAAGGCTGTTTAAATCCAAACTTTACACAAGTTGAATTTGACAAAGAAAAAGCAAAATTAATCGAAGGATTAAAATCTAATGAAAAAAGTGTTGCTGCTGTTGCAGGAAGAGTTGAGAACTTCTTAACTTTTGGTAAAAACCATCCTTCAGGAGAATATTTAACAGAGCAAACTATAAACAATGTTACACTAACTGATTTAACTCAGCATTACAATAGTTATTTTGTTCCCCAAAACGCTTATTTAGTAGTCATTGGTGATGTTAAATTTGCTGATGTTAAAACTAAAGTAGAATCTGCTTTCGAATCTTGGTCTAAAGGTGTTGCACCAGCATTATCTTATACAGACCCAAAGAATTTACAATACACACAAATTAATTTTGTAGATATGCCAAACGCGGTACAATCTGAAATTTCTTTAGTAAATACTGTAAATCTAAAAATGACGGACAAAGATTATTTTGCAGCTATATTAGCAAATCAAGTTTTAGGAGGCGATTTCAATAGTTACTTGAATATGAACTTGCGTGAAAAACACGGTTGGACATATGGAGCACGTTCTAGTATTTCTGGAAGCAAATATGTAACAAAATTTAAATCATCATCTCAAGTTCGTAATGCAGTTACTGATAGTGCCGTAGTTGAGTTTATGAACGAATTAAAACGTATTCGTAAAGAAAAAGTGACCAATGAGGTTTTAAATAATGTAAAGGCTGGTTTTATAGGGAAATTTGTGATGCAAATTGAAAAACCTGAAACTGTAGCTCGTTATGCATTAGCAACAGAAACACAGAAATTACCAGCAGATTTCTACGAAAACTACATCAAAAGCATCAATGCAGTTACAACTGAGGATGTTATGAAAGCTGCCAATAAATATTTCCTTGCAGACAATACACGTATAGTTATTGTTGGAAAAGGAAGTGAAGTAATTCCTGGATTGGAAAAACTAAAAATTCCAATGTTCTTTTTTGATAAATGGGGAAATCCAGCTACAAAAACGGAAGAGAAAAAAGCTAGCGCTGATGTAACTGTAAAATCTATTTTAGACAAATATATTGCAGCAATTGGTGGAGAAAAATCGGTAAAAGCAATAAAAACTACTTCTTCAAAATCATCAGCGACTGTTCAAGGAATGCCAATGGAATTATCTGTTAAAACCGCTGAAGGCAAAATGTTAGTCGAAATGAACGCTATGGGAATGACTATGATGAAACAAATGGTTAATGACAAAGTTGGATATATGGAACAACAAGGTCAACGTAAGGCCATTGAAGGTGAAAAACTCACAGAAATGAGAGCTAGTGCACAACCTTTTCCAGAATTAGCTTTAGCAACTAAAACTGGCGTAACACTACTTCCTATTCAAAACATAGACGGTAAAGATGCTTACGGAATAAAAGATGGTAAAAAAACCTATTTTTATGATGTAGCTACTGGACTAAGAGTTGGAACTTCAGAAGTTCGTGAAGCAAACGGTCAAACAATGACTCAAACCACAAACTTTAGTGATTATAAAGAGGTAAAAGGTGTAAAAATGCCTCACAAAACTACAATGAATGTAGGAATCGATATAGAATTGACTACTACAGAAATTAAGATAAATGAAGGTGTTGCAGACGCAGATTTTCAATAAAAATCTTTTAGAATAAGTTAGAAACCGTCTCATTAAAAAAATGAGACGGTTTTTTTTATCTCAACTATTTTATAATTATTTGCTAATTTTTATAAAATCACAAAAAACACTTCAATATTTTACAACTCACAAACTTTGAAACTTTACAACTACTTCACTATCTTTGCAATCTAAAATCAGTCTTAATAAAGACAAGAGATACAATATGAAATTAGATAGAAAAGAAATACTCAAAGCTTTAGAAACCATTTCTATAGCAGGCGAAGGGAAAAATATGGTCGAAAGTGGCGCCGTAACTAACGTAATCACTTTTGGAGACGAGGTTGTGGTAGATTTAGTCCTTTCAACACCAGCGATGCATATCAAGAAACGCGCAGAAGACGATATTCGTAAATTGATACAAGATGCTTTTTTAGCTACTGCTAAAGTAAAAGTAAATATCAAGGTTGAAACTCCCGAAAAAGCAAACGAAATAAAAGGAAAAGCCATTCCTGGAATCAAAAATATTATTGCCGTAGCTTCTGGAAAAGGAGGTGTAGGAAAATCGACCGTGACAGCTAATTTAGCCGTTACATTAGCAAAAATGGGCTTCAAAGTTGGTGTTTTAGATGCCGATATTTACGGACCAAGTATGCCAATCATGTTCGATGTCGAAAACGAAAAACCTATTTCTATTGAAGTCGATGGAAAATCGAAAATGAAACCTGTCGAAAGTTTCGAAGTTAAAATACTATCTATAGGATTTTTTACAGCACCAAGTCAAGCCGTTATTTGGAGAGGACCAATGGCTGCAAAAGCTTTAAATCAAATGATTTTTGATGCCGCTTGGGGCGAACTAGATTTTATGTTAATCGATTTACCACCAGGAACAGGAGATATTCATTTATCGATCATGCAATCATTGCCTATAACTGGTGCAGTTGTTGTAAGCACACCACAAGCCGTAGCTTTAGCCGATGCTAAGAAAGGGGTTTCTATGTTTTTATCGGATAGCATCAATGTTCCTGTTTTAGGAATTATCGAAAACATGGCGTATTTCACCCCAGAAGAATTACCTGATAATAAATATTACATTTTTGGAAAAGAAGGCGCAAAAAATCTTGCAGAAGATTTACAAGTACCATTTTTAGGAGAAATTCCATTGGTACAGAGCATTCGCGAAGCAGGTGATTACGGTCGCCCAGCAGCATTGCAAACTGCATCAATAATTGAAACTATTTTCGAAGAAGTAACAAGAAATGTAGTCAGAGAAACTGTAGCCAGAAACGAAAATTTACCAGCTACCGAAGCGATAAAAATTACTACAATGGCTGGTTGTTCAGCAGTAAATAAAAAATAAATTATGACCCCAGAAGAATTAATAGTAAACGTAGAAAAAGCACTAGAAGAAATCAGACCTTTTTTGAATTCTGATGGTGGTGATATTGCATTAGTTTCAATAGAGGATTCTAAACACGTAAAAGTACGTTTGCAAGGCGCTTGTACTTCATGTAGCGTAAGTCAGATGACTATGAGAGCTGGTGTAGAAACCACAATAAAAAAATATGCACCACAAATAGAAACGGTGGTTAATGTAGCATAAAAACTTGAGCGTGACCCCGCTTTTAATGGCGGGGTCGGGTTTTCGGCTATATCTTTTTTTCGTTCCTCAAAAAAGGATGCCGCCTCTACCCCTCACGCAAATCAAACTCATAAATGATAAAAATCATAAAATAGAAGTTCTCGTTTCAAGAACTTTACAGCTTAAACGAATACACTTTTTACCACAAACAAATGATTGAAACAGATATACTAATAATCGGAGCTGGTCCAACTGGACTTTTTACAGTATTTGAAGCAGGACTTCTTAAATTAAAATGTCATATTATAGATGGTCTTCCACAACCCGGAGGTCAACTAACAGAATTATATCCTAAAAAACCAATTTTCGACATTCCTGGCTACCCATCGGTTTTAGCAGGCGATTTAGTCGATAATTTAATGGAACAAATTAAGCAATTTCAACCAGGATTTACTCTAAACGAAACTGCCGAAACCATTGATAAATTAGAAGACGGAACATTTATAGTAACCTCTAACAAAGGAACGAAACACCACGCAAATTCTATCGCAATTGCAGGAGGATTAGGTAGTTTCGAACCTAGAAAACCTATTTTAAAAGATTTAGAATTTTACGAAAAAGATAGAGGTGTAGAATATTTTGTAAAAGATCCTGAGAAATTTCGTGATAAGAAAATAGTGATTTCTGGTGGTGGAGATTCAGCTTTAGACTGGAGTATTTTCTTGTCTAATGTTGCTTCCGAAGTAACACTAGTACATCGTAGAAATGAGTTTCGTGGTGCTTTAGATTCGGTAGAAAAAGTACAAGAGCTAAAAAATGAAGGTAAAATAAAACTAGTAACTCCCGGAGAGGTAATAGGATTCAGTGGTTCTGAGAAAATAGAATCGGTAGATATTCAAGTGGGTACAGCACGAACTACAGTTGCTTGTGATTATTTTATTCCGCTCTTTGGACTTACCCCAAAGCTTGGCGCTATTGCAAACTGGGGATTAGATATTGAAAAAAACGCAATAAAAGTAAATAATGCTTTAGATTATCAAACCAATATTGAAGGGATTTACGCCATAGGTGACGTAAACACGTATCCTGGAAAATTAAAACTAATTCTTTGTGGTTTTCACGAAGCCACTCTTATGGTTCAAAGTGTATACCAACGCATGAATCCAGGAAAAAAATATGTTCTAAAATACACTACCGTTTCAGGAATTGATGGTTTTGACGGAACTAGAAAAGAAGCGGAAAAACAAGTCGTAAAAGCAATTGAATAAATGACATTAAATCATCCACAGTTAATCGATTTACTGAAAAAAGCTTATTCTGCTGAGAAAGCTGCCGCATTTGCTTATCAAGGTCATGCTGCTTCTGTAAAGGATGAAATGGAGAAAAAAGAAATTCGTCAAATAGAAATTGACGAATGGTTGCACCGCAAGGAAGTATTGCAAATCATGAACGATTTTGATATTTCTATTTCAAAATATTATGAGTTCAAGTTTTATATTATTGGCAAAGTGATTTCTGCAAGCTGTCATATCATAGGCTGGTTTATGCCTTTTTATTTTGCTGGGAGATTAGAAAGCGGCAATGTTTGTGAATATTTCAGAATGAGACAATACTTTAATTCTCTTGAAATTAGTGATTATGACAAGTTACTTTACGATATGGGAATAAAAGAGAAAGAGCATGAAATTTATTTTTTAGAGAAAATAAAAACTAATAAATTCCTACCATACTACGAGAAATATTTTTCTTGGGGAAATAATCAAAGCTTCAATAATATTGATTTAGACAAAAAATATCCTTTCGAAAACTCTAATCATTATTGTAAGAAATAACAGAATTGTTACCAATACCAATTGTTTTTAAAATTTCTGCTTGACTGAATTTGGTAGTCTAAAAATAAAAAATACAGAAAGTTCAAAAATTTTAAAACTTACACTAAAAGAATTTCTGTAGCTTTAATCGTTCTTATTGTTTTAACAGTAATACGGATTTTTTTTATCTTAATATTACCTTTGACGTTAACTTCTTCAGGGATTTCAATGGATTTAGTTTTAAACTTATAATCTACTGACTTAATAAGATTATTGGAATTTTTATGCCTATTAACATTGACACCTTTATTGTTAAGAAACAACAAAAAGAGCAGTACAAATAAAAAGTTATATTTCCTTAAGCTAAAACACATAAACCCTATTCATTTTTTTTAGAATGGGCTAAGATAATTCTACGGTTTTAAAAAAAAATACGGTTTTCCCGTACATTTTGTTAAAATTTATTCAAATCCTAATTTAGACTTTACTTTGCTTAAAACACCATTTGCAACATTCGCAGCTCTTTTAGCTCCAGCTTTCAATGCGTTTTCCAGTTCAGGTAAATTATTCATATAATAATTATATTTTTCTCTTTCCGTCGAAAATCTCTCAACAATCAATTCAAACAAAGCTTGTTTAGCGTGCCCGTAACCATAATCACGATTTATATTTTTATAGTTTAAGAGCATTTTCTCAATTTGTGATTCAGAAGCTAATAATTTGTACAATCCAAAAATATTGCAAGTTTCAGGGTTTTTAGGATCTTCAAGTGATGTGCTATCGGTTTCTATTGTCATTACTTGTTTGCGTAATGCTTTATCGTCCAAAAAAATATTGATAATATTGTTTCTTGATTTACTCATTTTCTGACCATCGGTTCCGGGAATAAGCATTGTATCCTTCTGAATTTTTGGCTCTGGCAAAACAAATGTTTCTCCCATTTGATGGTTAAATCTTGAAGCTACATCTCGCGTGATTTCAATGTGTTGTAACTGATCTTTTCCTACAGGAACAATGTTTGCGTCATATAACAAAATATCTGCAGCCATAAGCATAGGATACGTAAACAACCCTGCATTTACATCTTCTAACCTATCTGCTTTGTCCTTAAAAGAATGTGCCAATGTTAATCTTTGAAACGGGAAAAAACAACTCAAATACCAAGATAACTCTGCAGTTTGTGGTACATCGCTTTGACGGTAAAAAACAACTTTATTTATATCTAAACCACAAGCCAGCCAAGCCGCTGCTGTGCTATACGTATTTTCTTTTAGTGTTTTTCCGTCTTTTATTTGAGTTATCGAATGCAAATCGGCAATAAAAAGAAAAGATTCGTTTTCTGGTTTGTTTGACAATTCAATCGCAGGAATAATTGCTCCTAATAAATTTCCTAAATGTGGTGTTCCTGTACTTTGTATTCCTGTAAGTATTCTAGCCATTTTATATCTTTTTTAACCACAAAGTTCACAGAGAGTTCGCAAAGTTCACAAAGAGTTGTATTTATTTTATTACTTAGTATAGATAAGTTTTCACAAAGTTAATTCTTTTATCAAATTTAGAAAGCAATTCCTTATTTTTGGCGATATGAAATTATTTAAAATTATTTTTTGGTGTCTTTGGCGAGTATGGTTTTACATTCTTATGATAGTTCCTATCATCGTAATGTTCCCAATTTTGTTTGTTTCGCTATTGAAGGAAACATGGTATCCCTATTTTTTTAAAATAGCTCGTTTTTGGGCAAAGTTTGTTTTATTTGGTATGGGTTTTTATTATAAGATAGAAGCTGAACAAGAAATAATTCCTGGCAAAAGCTATATGTTTATTGCAAACCACACATCGATGACAGATGTGATGTTAA
The DNA here is from genome assembly GCF_043720215.1 of Flavobacterium sp. Classification (GTDB taxonomy): domain Bacteria; phylum Bacteroidota; class Bacteroidia; order Flavobacteriales; family Flavobacteriaceae; genus Flavobacterium. The sequence goes on from NZ_JAYSSZ010000261.1 coordinate 7,194, forward strand.
TGCTGCTTGCAACAAAAAACCCATTTGTTTTTGTAGGGAAAAAGGAATTAGTTAAGATTCCAATATTTGGGTTTTTATTCAAAAGAGCTGCTATCATGGTAGATCGAGACAGCCCTAAAAGCAGAGCTGCTGTATATAATAGAGCGCAAAAAAGGATTGATCAAGGGTTAAGTATTTGCATTTTCCCTGAAGGAATAGTTCCTGATGATGAGTCAGTAATTCTTGCTGAATTTAAAAACGGAGCTTTCAATCTTGCGATTGATCATAAATTACCTATTGTTCCTATGACATTTGCAGATAATAAAGAACGCTATTCTTATACTATTTTTAGCGGAAGCCCAGGATTAATGCGTGTGAAAATTCATTCTTTTATCGAAACTCAAAACAGAGTTCATGAGCACAAAAAAGCAATACGAGAAGAGGCAAGAACTATTATTTACAATCAGCTAATCGCTTTTGAAGCAGAAAATAATTTATAATGCATCATCTTCTAAATCATTTATAAAATAAATCAAATCATTTCTATCATATTCGTACGGGAAAAGGTGATTATTTATAATAATGGCTGGCGTATACGTTATTTTATTTTCCTGATTCCAAGAAAATTGCTGATTTAGAATTTCGTTAGTTTTTAAATCCGTTATTTTAGAAGTTGACTTCAGCAGCAATTTGTCTTCTTCTTTATTTTCAAACCAATCGTGAAGGGCTTTTGCAAAAACATCTTGACCTTCATTGAAATAAATTTGAACTAATTTTTGATGCACTATTTTTGATTTTTCATTATTCTTTGAAACATCAAAATTGAAATGCAAATCGAAACAAACTTTGTCTTTATGTAAGTCTAGTATTTCTTCAATTATTTTATGCATCTCTTTACAATGACCGCAAAAGGGGCTAGAAACAACCGTGATTTTCAGTTTGGCTTCTGGATTACCAAGAAAAATATTATTTGAAGTAATTATTTTATTATTTACAACATCAGAAGCTAATAGAGCCATTTTAAACAACGAATATTTTCTTTTGAATCGATTGTTTTCACTTATTATTGCCTTAAAATTAAGATTTCTCTTGACGATACTTTTTAGAAATACCGATGCTATATGAGAACCTATTAAAACTAATAAAAAGTAAGCGATTGCCATTGTGTTTATTGCAAAACTAAAATTTGTATAAATCAAAAGACTTACTATTTCAGCATAAATGATGCAAATAATTACCAAACAAATAGGACACCATTTTTTTGCAACAACAATTTGTTGGTAGAACGAAAAAAGGGTTATAGGAATTGAAAATAGTAACAATACAAGTGTTATATTGTAAAAACTATTTAACTGATTGGCTATTGCAAATAATAACAAACCCAATAATTGAGCGCTAAAAAAAGTAATACTCGCTTCGCTAAAGCTAAAATTTTCTAAAAACCGTGATTTTTTAGCATTAATCACCGCATCGCAATCAGAGTTTGTAGTTATAGTACAGACTGCCTCCGAAAATTTTGTTTGAATTCCAAATTCGTGAGAAATAGCTTCTACAGATAAATAAACGCCAACTGTCGCAAAACAAACAAAAAGAAATGTTAGTAAAGAAAAGCCAGTTGCAAAAACTAAAAACAAATAAATTAACCCAAGAAAAACTAAACTAAAAACTAATAAATTGTTAGATTTTTTTGACACCAATTCGTTTTCTTCTTTTTCAGCCAGTAAAACAATGTTTTGAAACATTCCTTCAAACTTTTTGTTTGAAACAATATTTGATTTACCTTCTTTCGAATACTGAAAACCATTTTCTTTGCGCTCCACAAAGGCTAAAAAAGGGTTGTCCACTTTTTCTTGAATCAAAGCAACAAAAGTATTTGGCAAATGAACTAGATCTTCGCTCTCTAATCTTGTAGCAAGATTGCTAATTTTCAAGAAATTTAAAGTATCGCTTATTGCTAAAAGAGATGGATAACTGGCGTGTGATTGTACTTGAAAAAGAAATTCAGTTTGGTCAATAGTTATTTTTTCCTTTTTCAGATAATGAAAAAGGAAGGGAAAATTTTCGGTCATTTTATTGGGTTTATTTTGTAGCTAAGGCTTTAGTTATGTTAGCATAAAAAGTTTCTTTTTCTTTTGGCAAGCCTTCTAATTGCTTCAATTCTTTAGTTTTGGAGTTATATACAAAATATCTTGGAATATATGCACTTAACGGGTTTAGAAACTTTTCTTGATAGGCTTTGTTTGCTAAAAAATGATAGCCTGTAAGATTATAATCTTGTATATATTTTTCCCATTTTGCTGTTTCTTCTTCTTTATCAAAAGAAACGTATAGTGTTTTTATATTCTTGGTGTCTAAAAAAGAATGCAAGTCTTTATTGTATAGGAATTGCTGAATACAAGGTCCACACCATGTAGCCCATAAATCAATAAATAAATCTTGATTAGGGAATTTTTCAGCAAGAGCATCTGCTAATGACTGATTAGGTTGTGCAAAAGGCGCAGAGCCAACAGGATCTAATGTTGTACCATAAATAGCAAGATTTCCTAATGCAATTTTAGGTTCTGATTTTGCAACATTAGTAGTATTGGTACTTAAATTATTTAAAGCGATGTTCATTATACTTTCAGAAATAGGTATAATATAAGGGCTATTCGGAAATTTTTCTACATAAGCTTTGTAAACTAAAACTAAATCTTTGTATTTTACAGTTTTCTCGTTATCATAGCTTTTTATTAAGTCAAGAAAAACCTGTCCTATGAATGTTTCTTTGTAATCTTCATATTCAATATAATCAATAACTCCAAAAGCTCCTCCTCTAGAATTAAATATAGTGTCAAACTGATTCCAAAATCTCTTTGTTTTTTTGTTTTCCTTTATAGATTTACCTTCTAAATATAAGGCTGTTTTCTTGATTATACCCGTAAAAAAAAGTGATCTTAAATTATCTTCTTTATAAGGAATATATTTCAAATTAAAATAATCAGCAAGCTTATTAGCTTCTTCTTTCGTGATTTGAAACTGCGCTCTAAATTCGTCATACATAGCAACATTAAATGCTAACCCATCTATGCTTTGTTCCATCACTATTTTAGTGTATTCTAAACAAGATTTTGAAATTTGTTTTTTTAGGAAAAAGTCATTATAAATTTTTAAATATGCTGCTTCTTTATCCTTTATCTCTGCTATTATTTTATCTGCATTCGTATTATTCTTAAATATATCAGATACTTCACCACTAAATGCTACAGGTCCTAATTTTATATCACTGTACATTTTGTTTACTATGGCATTCTTCCCTTTAAAAATAATTTCGCCATTTTGTCTTTCTATAACTATAGTGTCCCCTGGTACTGCAAAAAAACGTGTGCTAATCATTCCAATGAAAGGTTTTTCATAAACATAAATAAGCCCTGGTCCTGAAATGGCTAGATTTTTTATGAATTTATCGTTTTTTAGTACCGCAGTATCTTTAGGGTTTATATAAGATGTTGCAGCAGCGTATTTTCCTATTGGCTTACAAAAACTCACATAATTACCTCCGTACTGTTGTGGCATATTCCCAATAATAGTAACGGGTTTAGATTGCGAATTGCATAAATTGGCTAGTAAAAATAGTACTGATAATAAAATAGTTTTCATCTGTTTGTGTTATTTTTTTCTCAAATATAAATCTATTACTATTTGAGATATCTTTTATTCTATTTAAAAATTTTTTTATATGTATTAAAATTGGAGCTGAAAGTATCAGCTCCAAATAATAAACTTTTTAATAACTTAACAACCAGGTACACTATTACAAAAATCCTGACAACCACAAAATGTAAGTGTTCCAGCTGTACCTGCTGAACAAGAACAAGAAGGCATGTTTTGCAAACCCGCCGAAATAGATTTCATTTCTGCTCTGTTTAAACTTTTTCCTAAGTTTAATGATTTTAAATTTTTCATGTTTTAAATTTTTTATTTGTTACTAATTTTTAAAATTTCCTAACATAATTTAATTTTACCACGTGCACTTGGCTATAAATGAATGTAGGAATAATTTTATTGTTTCGAATCTAAAACATTTTTTTAAAATAATGACAAATATTTAATTATTTTTTTGAATCGGTATATTGAGATTGCACTATGCCAAAGCAATTTCAAAATATCGACCTTCTTAATAAGATTGTGCTTTGCATAAAAGACATTAGGAAATCTAAAAAAATCACTTTAGAGGTATTTTATTTTGATACGGGTATACATTTAGCCAGAATTGAACAAGGCAAACAAAACATAACCATTTCTACATTATCTAAAATATGTGAGTATTTTGAAATTAGTTTGAGTGATTTTTTTGCACTTATAGAAAATAAATAATTTCTACTAATAATCAAGTTTAAAAGTGGTTTCGAACAGATCTGAAAATAAAAAAGTGCCCTGGCGAGGCACTTTCCCACTTGTTGCTATTTCTAACAACGGCAACTTAACTAAAAAAGGTGAAGCAAAATAGCTTAAAACTTGAAGCTTATTCCAGAATATAGCCCTATTAGATACGGTTTAAATCCTCCAGAATTAGCGTTAAATGTATTAATTTGATACTTAAATGTTGGTTCAAAATTTGCTTCAAATGATTTCCAAAAACTATACTTAAAACCCAATCCAATATTAGTACTAAAATGGACTTTATTTAAATTATTAGCTTCTCCCACAATAGTTGTAAGCCCAGAAGAAACAACAGAAACTTCATTCTCGTTTAGAAATAGCGAACTAAATCCTGTAATTACTTGAATCCCGAATTTTTTATCCAATAATTTATACGATACTTCAACAGGAACTTCAACATAACCCGTTTTTTGGTTTAATAATCCTTCGTCTTTGGTCTGAATCGCAATTTCTTGAGATGAAGTCGATTTTTTATCCTCAATAACCATGTTTCTAGCTTCTGGTGTAACATCTATTGTTTTTAGATTACTTGAAGAGCTTGAGTTTTTAGCAGAAATATTAGCATAATAAACAATATCGTTTGTGCTATAGCTAAAATCGAATTTATTGATTCCAGTTCTAATAGAAATTTTATTAGTAACAGCATAATCAATCCCGAAACCTAAACTCAAATTATTTTCGAAATTTTTAGCATTATCTGCAAACTGATTGTCTATTGGAGATCCTTGTGTAGCACTCATAAACAAAGGCGCAACATTAGGCTTTACTTTCCATTTCTGACTGTTTTCAACAATTTTTTCTTCTTTTATATCTTTAATTTCTTTCTCCTTCAGGATTTTGTCCAGAGGATTTTCTTCAACAACAGCAACAATTATTGAATCTTTTAGAATGATTTCCGAAAAATTCTGCTTTTGTATTGCTGTATTTGCAATCGATGAATTATTGCTGTTACTAGATAAATTATCGACTTTCTTTTTTGAATTTTCATCTGAATCAGCAGAAGAATTTGTTTTTGTAGATACATTGTTTTGAGCTAAAACAGGTGAAGAATTATCAGACTCTGAGCTCTTAATTACACTAGAAATTAAAGTTTGCTTCGCCTGTTCGCTAACGCTCGAGTTTGATTTTCTGTCTCTTGAATTTTCGTTTGCAGAATTAGTGGCAATTTCGTTTGCAGAATTTTGAAATTGGTCTTTATTTTTATGAGAGTTTGTTCTTTTAGTTTTACTAGAATAATGCAGTTTGTTTTTACTTTTAGTATCCGATTCTGATGTAATTTCAGATGAAGCTAAACTTGTGTTTCTTGATTTATATTTCGAATACGTTTGGCCTTTTTTTGAAGTCGAACTTGCATTTTCCTTGTTTGAAATAACATTCTTTTTATCTGACTTCTCATTCTTTATTATTTCGTCATTCTGATTTTCAACTATTGACTTATTTTGATTTGAAATACTATTTTCTGATACATTGTTATTTGTCGTCGAATTGTAATTTTTTTGATTCTGAACTATTGGATTTTTTGTGTTTAAAATTTTACTCTTTTCAGGGTTTTCAATATCTGTTTTTAATGGTTTTTTTTCGTTGTTTTCTATTGAAACTAAAGTCTTAGAATTATTGTTATTTTTATTAAAGCTAGATGAATTTGTATAGTTATTTACTGTAAAAATACCCAATATAAATGCGGCGGCAATTCCTGCAGCTTTTACATTAAACCAAAACGGAATAACTCGTTTTTTGCTTTCTTTTTTTTCAAGTTTTGAAGCGATGTTTTCCCAAACCTGTGAGGAAGGCGTGGCTTCATAATCCTTAAATTTTTCTTGGAACAAACGTTCTATATTTTTTCTTTCGCTCATTTTGCAGATGGAAATATTTTTTCTTGTGATTTGTCTATTTTATCTTTTAGTGACATTTTGGCTCTAGCCAAATTAGATTTGCTGGTTCCAATTGTAATTCCTAGCATTTCGGCAATTTCTTTGTGCGAATAATCATCCATAACATACAAATTAAACACTAACCTATACCTATCTGGCAATTCTTGAATGATTTTTAGCAAAAAATCTAAACTTATATTTTCGTCATCTATTTCTACTGATGCATCATCAACAACATCATTTACAAGCTCTAAAAACGGTGTCTTTCGATACTGTTGTAAAACGTGATTTACCATTACTCTTTTTGCCCAACCATCAAACGAACCTGCAAATTTGTATTGCCCTATTTTATCAAAAATAATTAAAAAACCATCTTGAAGATTATCTTCCGCTTCGGCATAATTTCTTGAGTACTTCAAGCAAACAGAAAACAATTTACCCGAATACAGCTGGTATAATTGTTCTTGCGACTTGGTATTTTTTTCTAGACATCCTTGTATGAGTGCGGGTAAACTCAAATTTAAATTATTTTATGGTATAACTGGAATTGTAATTTCTTCATAAATATCTACTCCATTTGCATCTTTCCCTTTCCAGAGTTTAAAGATGTAACTCGTTTCTGTTGTGGGTTTAAACTGTAATATCTGTGTAATTGGATTTACTGTTGCTGTCGTACAATTATCTTGTTCAATAACACTAGTTTGAATGGCAATTGTTCTAATATTTAAGTTTCGTTCATAATAAAACCCCTCATAAATATGACAAGTACTTGGTCGAATATAATTAAAAGGTAGTTCATAAATACTATCTTTTTTAAATTCAAGAGGGAGAACAGCACTGTCTATAGGTAATAATTCTAAATGAAATTTAGGATTGTTATCTTCTCCTACACTACATCCTATAAAAATTGTTACAAATACCAATAGTAATATAAACTGCTTCATTTTATTAATTTATTTGTTTAGTCTCTTAAAGATACGAAAACAACTAAAAGGTTGCGTTTAAAATAAAAAAAATCCCAAAACAAATTTGTTTTGGGATTTTTTTTATAATCATATATTCGGAATACTACAACTCGAAAGCTTTCTTAGGATTGTTATCCATCAATAATTCTAATGGGTTTTCTAAAGCTTCTTTAACCGCTACTAAGAAACCTACTGACTCACGACCATCAATAATTCTGTGATCATAAGAAAGTGCAACATACATCATTGGGTGAATTTCTACTTGACCATTTACGGCAATCGGACGTTCAATAATGTTGTGCATTCCTAAAATTCCAGATTGTGGAGGATTAATAATTGGAGTACTCAACATACTTCCGAAAACGCCACCATTTGTAATAGTAAAAGTCCCGCCAGTCATATCATCTACTGTAATTTGACCATCACGCGCACGAATAGCCAAACGTTTAATCTCCGCTTCCACACCTCTAAAAGTTAATAGTTCAGCGTTGCGAACAACAGGAACCATTAATCCTTTTGGTCCAGAAACCGCAATTGAAATATCTGCAAAATCATACGCCACTTTATAATCGCCATCCATCATTGAATTGACATCTGGAAATAACTGTAACGCTCTTGTTACTGCTTTAGTAAAGAATGACATGTAACCTAATCCAACACCATTATGTTTTGCTTTGAATGCGTCTTTGTATTCGTTACGAATGTTGTTTATAGGTGTCATGTTTACTTCGTTGAACGTAGTTAACATAGCAGTTTCGTTTTTAGCAGCAACTAAACGTTCGGCAACTTTACGACGCAACATTGATAATTTTGTGCGTTCTGAGCCACGGGAACCTCCTGTTGGCGTTCCCATAGATGGTGTTGCATTTACAGCATCTTCGGTAGTTATTCTACCACCTTTTCCAGTGCCAACAACGTCAGAAGGTTGTATGTTCTTTTCGTCTAATATTTTTTTAGCCGCTGGTGATGGAGTACCAGTTGCATATGTTATTGTAGCTGCTGGAGCTACTTTTACTTCTTCTTTTTTAACTTCAGTAGCAGGTTTAGTTTCAGCAACTGGAGTTGCACCATTTGGTTTTGCAGCATCTGTATCGATTAAACAAACTACTGCTCCTACAGCAACTGTATCTCCTTCTTCTGCTTTTAGGGTAATAATTCCGCTAGCTTCTGCTGGTAATTCTAATGTTGCTTTGTCCGAATCTACTTCAGCAATGGCTTGATCTTTTTCTACATAATCGCCGTCTTTTACTAACCAAGTTGCGATTTCAACTTCTTTTATTGATTCCCCTGGTGATGGGACTTTCATTTCTAAAATCATTGTATATTATTTTAAATGATGAGTTTATATTTTAAAACTATTGAAACAAATTCTTGTCAAAAACCATTCTAATGGCATCGGCGTGACGACGTTTTGCTCGTGTGTAACTTCCTGCCGCAGGTGCTGCATATGCTTTTAGCGATGCCAATCTCCATTTTACTAAATCAAAATTCATTAGCATAAAGCTATAAGCTCCCATATTTTTAGGCTCTTCTTGTGCCCAAACATAATCGTTTGCATTTGGATATTTTGCTATAATTTCTTTTAGTTGTTCTACTGGTAGTGGGAATAACTGTTCAATTCTAACCACTGCAACATCGTTTCTTTTTAAGTTTTCTCTTTCGGCAGTGATGTCGTAGTAGAATTTTCCTGTACAGAAAACTAATGTTTTCACATCTGCTTTTGGCACTAAAACATCATCAATGGTTTCTTGAAACTGCCCATTTGCAATTTCGTCTTGTGTAGAAACACATCTTGGATCACGTAGCAAACTTTTTGGTGTGAAAACAACTAATGGTTTGCGGTATTTAGTGACCATTTGTCTTCTCAATAAGTGAAAGAAATTGGCTGGTGTTGTACAATCGGCAACGACCATATTATGTCTAGCACAAAGTTGTAAGTATCGTTCCATTCTTCCTGAAGAATGCTCTGCGCCTTGCCCTTCGTATCCGTGAGGCAACAATAGAACAATACCGTTTTGGTTGTTCCATTTGTCTTCGCCACATGAAATGTATTGGTCAATCATGATTTGGGCTCCATTACTGAAATCTCCAAATTGTGCTTCCCAAATAGTTAATGCGTTAGGATTTGCTAAAGCATAACCATAATCGAATCCTAAAACTCCATATTCTGAAAGGTGTGAATTAAAAACATTGAATTTTCCTTTCTTTCCTTTTATATTGTTTAATAAAACAACTTCTTCTTCCGAATCTTCAACTTTTACAACAGCGTGACGATGCGAAAAAGTTCCTCTTTCGACATCTTGTCCAGAAATTCTAACATCATAACCTTGGGTTAATAGTGAACCGTAAGCTAGTGCTTCTGCCGTTCCCCAATCGATGGCATTGTTGTTGTACATTGTTTTTCTATCAGTAACAATTTTTGAAATTTTATTGATAAATTTCTTGTCAGATGGCAATGTCGAAATAGTTTCTAGAATGGCGTCTAATTCTTTTTTATCGAATTTAGTATCTACTTTTTGTAGCATCACATCGTCTGAAACTTGAGCAAATCCTGTCCATTCATTTTGCATAAATGGCGTAATGATTGTCAGAGATTTTTTGCGTGAAGCTTCAAGATTGTCATCTAAATCTTGCTTATATGCTTTTTCTAAATCGTTTACAAAATTACCATCGATTACGTTTTGAGTAATTAATTTTTCAGCATAAATATCACGAGGATTTTTATGTTTTGCAATGATTTTGTATAATAATGGTTGTGTAAAACGAGGCTCGTCTCCTTCGTTATGACCGTATTTTCTGTATCCTAATAAATCGATGAACACGTCACGGCCAAATTGCATTCTGAAATCTAAAGCAAAAAGCATGGCGTGAACAACAGCTTCAGCATCATCTGCATTAACATGTAATACTGGCGAAAGCGTTACTTTTGCAATATCTGTACAATAAGTAGATGAACGTGCATCTAAATAATTTGTAGTAAAACCAACTTGATTGTTAATTACAATATGAATGGTACCACCTGTTTTATATCCATCAAGTTGAGCCATTTGAATAATTTCGTACAAAATTCCTTGTCCGGCAATTGCAGCATCTCCATGAACAGCAATAGGCAATACTTTCGAAAAATCATCTGGAAAATATTTGTCTTGTTTGGCACGCGTAATTCCTTCAATAACAGCTCCAACAGTTTCTAAATGCGAAGGGTTGGGTGCTAGATTAAGATTGATGTGTTTTCCTGAACGTGTTTTCCTATCAGATGTTAATCCTAAATGGTATTTTACGTCTCCATCAAAATATTCTTGATCGTAATCTTTACCATCAAATTCTGAAAATATATCTTGAGTTGATTTTCTGAAAATATTTGCTAAAACATTCAAACGACCACGATGTGCCATTCCCATAACAAATTGTTCTACTCCTTTATCTGCTGCAGCTTCAATTAGAGCATCAATTGCGGGAATTATAGATTCTCCGCCTTCAAGAGAAAAACGTTTTTGGCCTACATATTTTGTATGTAAGAAGTTTTCGAAAGAAACAGCTTCATTTAGTTTTTCAAGTATAATCTTCTTTTGTTGGTTATCAAAATTTGGAAGATTATCATTAATATTTAATCTGTCTTGAACCCACTGAATAACTTCTGGATTTCTCATGTACATATATTCGATACCAATGTGTTGGCAATATACGTTCTTGAGGTGATCTAATATTTCTTGAAGAGTCGATGGCTTATGTCCTAAAACTTTAGCTGCATCAAAAACAGTCCTTAAATCTGCATTAGATAATCCAAAATTTTCTATATCTAAAGTCGGATAATAATTTCTTCTGTCTCGAACAGGATTTGTTTCGGTAAACAAGTGACCACGAGTTCTATATCCGTCAATTAGCTTTAAAACATTAAACTCTTTTTGCAATTTATCAGACACAACTGTACTTCCTGAGTCCCCATTTGCCATAGAAGACAATTGTTCGACTGGACTATTTCCAAATTCGTTGGCAAAATCAAATCCTTGAAAAAAACTTCTCCAACTTGGTTCTACACTATCAGGATTTTGTAAATATTGATCATATAAATCTGCAAAAAAAGCAGTGTGTGCGGCATTTAAAAATGAAAACCTATCCATATATTTGTTTAAATGAGCTTTAGTTTAAAAAATTATAGGCAAAAATATAACATTTACTACAAATACGTTCCCTTTTTTTATACTTTTATAGTGTAATATTTAAGACTTCTATTCTATGATTATTAATAGCTCAAAAAAGAACATCAGATTCTATTTGTTTTTAGTTTTATTTTCTTTTTCGCTTAATGGTTTGTCGCAAGATTCTGTTAGTGTTCAAAAACCAGAACGAGTAAAAAGTGAGTTTTGGAAAAAAGTTCAAATAGGCGGTGGTTTAGGACTGAATGTAGGTGGTGGTTTTACTGACATTACTGTTGCTCCAAGTGCTATTTATAATTTGAATAAATATGTTTCTCTAGGAGTTGGTTTGCAGGGAAGTTATGTTTCTGTAAAAGACAACTATAATTCTTTTATTTATGGAGGAAGCTTAATAGGATTGATAAATCCAATCGAGCAAATTCAGCTGTCGGTAGAACTAGAACAGCTTAAAGTAAACACTAGATTTGATCCTTTTTTTCAGATTCCGTCAAGACATTTCTGGAACACAGGATTATTTCTTGGTGCAGGTTATCGCGCAAATAACATAACAATTGGTGCTAGATATAATGTTTTGTTTAACGAGGACGATAATGTATACAGTAATGCTTTTATGCCGTTTATAAGAATTTATTTTTAATGATTAAACTATTTTTTAATCAATGTAAATTTGACTTATTGTTTTAATTTAAACTCTAACAGTTTGTTGAAAATCTTTCTTTTGGACCAGTTTGAGTATAGGTCATTTCAATCATTGTTGTAATACTATCATTATCATATTTTGATTCTTTACTATCACTACCTCCAAAAATTTTACTGATTTTTTCGGTATTTAATTCTATGATTGACAACTTAGTAAAGTTTAATTTATTAGATTTATTTTTTTTCATTTCTAGTTTATTTTTTATTTGTAAAACCCTTCGAGTTAAACGGATTTAATTAAATTTTGCCTTATTAAAAAACATTTATGCTAATTTGTGTAACGTTAATTTTTTTACTTATCAAATTTAAGAATCAAAAACATCAAAAATTAGTAGCAAAAAAATTTATCTAACACCTTGTAGAAAAAATTTCTTTTGGTCCTGTTTGAGTAAAAAGTGCTTTAATTGATGTCTCAACATATTCTAATTCATTATCATTACTTCCTCCAAAAATTTTATTGATTTTTTCGGTATTTAATTCTGTGATTGACAACTTATTAAAGTTTAATTTATTGAATTTATTTTTTTTCATTTCTTAATTTCTTTTATGTTTGTATCAAAAATAATATAATAATTGTATTTACAACAAACAGTTAGACTAAAATTTATAAATTTAGGCTATTATTTTTTATTTTTTTTTGATGTAAAACTTTGTTTTACAGAATTTTATAAACTAAAACGTATGATTCGAGCGACGAAGTTTTTTTGTGTTATAATTGCCTTTTTTTTTGTAAATACTATGCAAAGCCAAAATAAATTGGAATCATTTAAGGACTCCATTTATAATAATTTTGATCAAAATCCTCAAAAAGCAAAATTATATTCTCATAAGTTTTTAAAAATCGCCCGTAAATTAAATGACAATAAAGAAGAAAGTAATGCTTATTATCTTTTAGCTGAATTGTGCGGCACTATTTCTCAAAAGGACAGTGCTATTTTTTATTTTAAAAAGGCTATTGATAAAGCAAGTGCCATTAATAATCAAGAATTAGTTTTAAATTATAAAATAAATAAAGCCAGTTATTTATTTACAGAATATGACTTTAATGGCGCTTTGCTTCTGTATGATGAATGTTTGAAACTTGCAAAAAAGAATGGTAATAAAAAAGCGTATGATTATATAACAAACAAACGAGGAAATGTTTATTATGAGATTGGAAAGTATAATGAGGCATTAGCAATCTTTAAAAAAAGTCTCAGAAACAAAGACTTTGAGGCGCTAACTTTATTAGGGATTCAATTGAGTATTACTAAAACATTCTTGAAGCTGAATCAACCAGATTCAGCCCTTGTTTATTCTAAAAAAAGCATTTCAGAAGCTAAAAATTTAAAATTAGAAGAGTTTGAAATGCATTTTTACCACGAAGAAGGGCTTATTTATACTTATAAAAAAAAGTATGAAATTGCAGAAAAGTCCTTCGACAAAGCTTTGTTTCTAGCGCAAAAAGATGATTTTTTTGAAATGAAAAGGTTAATTTTAATCAGTAAATCCAAACTATTCTCATTGCAAAAACAAAGTGATAAAGCAATTTTACTTTTAAAAGAAATTGTGAGTAATAAAAATAACATTCCTATTTCTGTCGAAAATAGGGTTGTTATAGATTCTTTATTGGCAGATAATTATAAGGCTATGAACAAATTGGCACTATCTAATTTTCATTATCAAAAATGTAATGAAGGACAGCGAAAACTAAATAGTAAAAAAATTGATGCAATAGATCAACTTCACAAAATTGACTTGTTAGAAGTTAAAGATGAAAGTGACAATCAAACCAAATTGAAATGGATTTTTACTTTGATTGCAATCCTTTCTGTGATAGGCCTTATCATAATTTATATAAAAAAAATCAAAAGCGA
>NZ_JAYSSZ010000262.1:0-7309 GCF_043720215.1 Flavobacterium sp.
GAATTTTGCTGATTTTGGATTAGGAACTTGGCAGCCTACAAATGGTTTTCATGATGTGATAAACGGAATGGCAACATTAGCAAAACAATTAGGTGTAACAATAATTACAGATGCAAATGTTGAAAAAATAATTGTTGAAAATAAAATTACCAAAGGAATTCAAATAAATGGAAAAATAATTACTTCAGACATTATTTTATCTGGTGCCGATTACCATCATACTGAAACGCTTTTAGAACCCGAATACAGACAATATTCGGAAAAATATTGGAACAAAAAAACTTTTGCTCCATCTTCCCTCCTGTTTTACGTTGGTTTTGACAAAAAAATAGAAAATGTGATTCATCATAATTTATTTTTTGATGTCGATTTCGATTTGCACTCAGAAGAAATTTACGACAATCCGAAATGGCCCACCGAGCCTTTGTTTTATGCAAATTTTACATCAAAAACTAATCATAAAACAGCACCCGAAGGCTGCGAAAATGGTTTTTTCTTAATTCCAATTGCTCCTGGAATTGAAGACACACAAGAATTAAGAGATACTTATTTTGAAAAAATAATGAATCGTTTCGAAAAAATAACAAACCAAGAAGTCCGAAAAAATATTATCTTTAAGCAATCATTTTGTGTAAAAGATTTTGTAAAAGAATACAACTCATACAAAGGAAATGCCTACGGAATGGCAAATACTTTATTACAAACTGCTTTTTTAAGACCTAAATTAATGAGTAAAAAAGTAAAAAACTTATATTTTACAGGACAATTAACCGTTCCAGGACCAGGTGTTCCGCCTGCATTAATCTCTGGGAAATTAGTTGCTGATTTAATAAAAAAACATTCATAATAATATGAAATCACTTTTTGACATAGTATCTAATGATTGCAGTAAGCTTGTGACAAAATCTTATAGCACTTCATTTTCATCGGCAGTAAAAATGCTGGCACCAAGTATAAGGCAAGATATTTACAACGTGTATGGTTTTGTTCGTTTTGCAGATGAAATAGTAGATAGTTTTCATGATTATGACAAAGAAGCCTTATTTAATACCTTTGAAACAGATTTGGAAAATGCTTTAAAACAAAAAATAAGTCTGAATCCTATTTTGAATGCTTTTCAACATACAGTTCATAAAAACAAAATCCCTAATGAGCTAATTGATGCTTTTATGAAAAGTATGAAGTTAGATCTAGTAAAGAAAGAATATAAAACCAAAGACGAATACAACGAATACATTTACGGAAGTGCAGATGTTGTTGGACTAATGTGCTTAAAGGTTTTTGTGAAAGGAAATATAGAATTGTACGAAAGCTTAAAAAATGCTGCCATGAGATTGGGGTCAGCTTTTCAGAAAGTAAATTTCCTGAGAGATTTAAAAGCCGATTTTGAAGATTTAGACAGAACTTATTTCCCTAATACCGATTTATCACAACTTGACGAAGCTTCAAAACAAGCAATTATTCAGGAAATTGAAGCCGATTTTAGAGCTGGTTACGAAGGTATTGTAAATTTACCAATTGAAGCAAAATTTGGCGTCTATACAGCTTATATTTATTATAAAAAATTATTATCTAAATTAAAAAAAACACCATCGTCTGAAATAAAAAACACTAGAATTCGGGTTTCTGATTATCAAAAAGTTGGTCTACTTGCCAATTGTTATGTAAAATATCGTTTAAATTTATTGTAGAAATTATGTGGTTATATATCTTAGTTTTCTTTATTACTTTCTTCTTTATGGAATTTATGGCTTGGTTTAGTCACAAATACATTATGCATGGTTTTTTGTGGAATTTGCATGCCGATCATCACAAAAAAGACCATGATTCTTGGTTTGAACGAAATGATACTTTTTTTATATTTTATGCTATTGTGAGCATCATTTTCTTTTTACTCTGGAAAAATGACATTCTCCAAGTTGGTCTTGCCATTGGTTTAGGGATTTTTGCTTACGGATTAACTTATTTTCTAGTTCATGATATTTTTATTCACCAACGTTTTAAAATTTTCAGAAATGCTAATAACAAATATGCTCGTGCAGTTCGTAGGGCTCACAAAATGCATCACAAACATATAGGTAAAGGTGATGGGGAATGTTTTGGAATGCTTATTGTTCCTTTTAAATATTTTAAATAAACGAAAAAAGCGATCTGATAGATCGCTTTTTTTATAACTTAATTCAAAACTATTTCATTAAATCTTGTAATGGTTTTAGCTGATCTAAATTGATGTTTCCACTTTTCAGAATATTCACCATTTCCATGATAGAAGTAGGATTCATATCTTTTCCTAATACCCGAACTACAGCAAAACCATTTTCTTTTTTGTTTCCGTAAATAACAAATTCTTCAATATGCTCATCTGATCCTACAAAACTTATTTGAGCTCCTTCTTTTCCGGAACCAAACTTCATTAATTGTTGGTATTTTTCATCTTTTAGAATTGATGTTACTTTTGCTCTTTCAACTTCAAATTTGGATTTATTTTTATCATTTATTTTAAATGCTAGTACATTTATTTTTTCAAATGATGCCAAAGCTTCTTTTTGCGAAACACTTAATTTAGCATTGTCTATATTTAACATTTTTGGTGTCAAATCGATGGCTACAAAATCTTTATTTTCGATATTTTCTACAAAATATTTTTGCAAACTTGGTTCACTTTTACAACTAAATAATAGTGCTAATGTACAACCTACGAGAAATCTTACTATCGTTACCATGATTATTTTTTACCAGCTTTTTTAAGAACATCTCCACCTGGAATATTCATTTTGTTTGTTAATGTCGAAATTTCATTGATATCAAAATCACCAGTAAGCGACATTAAAACGGTTTCGTTTCCTTTTACGTTTGCACTTTCAATAAACATTAATAATTCTTTTACTTGTGAATCCGAACTTCCTGATTTTACATAAATTTTTACATTTTTTTCACCATCATTTACACGCATTAACTCATCTAAATTACTAGTTTTTAGATATTTTTCTACGTTAAACTTCATATCAGCAGTAGTTTTTGCACTCGATGTCATAAATACTTTTAGGTTGTCTAATTTTTTTATTAATGACAAGTATTTTTGTGCTTCTTTGTCTGAAGCTTCCATTTTAACTTTACTCATCAAATCGAACATTTTTTTGTTTACGATTATTGAGGTTACATTATCTTGACCGTCATATTTGTCGAACAACGATTGTGCTTGACTAAAGAATGGTAATAAGATAAATAAGGCTATAATTATTGATTTTTTGTTCATGATTTTAATTTTAATTGATTGATTTTTACTTTTTAAAAATTCTATTTTTCGTATTCTCATACTCTTGTACATACATTACACTTTCTATGACAACATTTACGTTTGATGATAACAAGGCTAATGCTTTCTGTGTTTCTTTGAATGCAAGTTCAGGACTATCGTAAGTTCCCAACTCATTCTGATGATTTACAGGCTCATTAGTATTTATCATAAAAAATGTAGTAACACCCAACAAAACCACAACCGATGCTGCAATAGACAACCACATAACATTACGTTTTTTAGTGATTTGTGGAATCTCTTGTGCAAATTCTTGTTTTTTTGCTTGAGTAAAGTAACCAAACATTGCTTTGTATTGTTCTAAATGTGGCGCCACATCTTGAGATGAAAAGTAGCTGCGCAACTCCTTTTCTTCGGCAATCGAGGTTTCTCCCTGAAAGTATTTTTCTATTAATATCTCTATTTTATTGAATTCCATAATTATGGGTATTTGTCAGTTTTTCTCTTATTGTTTTTCTGGCTCTCGATAAGGCTACTCTAATTGTAGCTTCGCTCATTTCTAATATTTTTGCGATTTCCTCAAACTCATATTGTTCTACATCTCGCATCTGAATGATTAGTTTTTGTTGTTCTGGCAAATCGTTGATCCATTTTTCGACCCAACTCCAAGAATCACTATCTTCAATTTTCTGTTGTAAACTGGCTCCATTTTCAGCATAATTATTATGTACTATTTGCAAATTTGAAGCTCTTTTTGATTTTAAAACATCTAAACAATGATTTTTAGTAATTGTCATCGCATACGCTTCAGTACTTCCAAAACTTTTAAGAACATCATTCTTTTTCCAAAGTTTTACTAACACTTCTTGTGTTGCATCTTCGGCTTCTTCGGTGCTTACGAGCAAACGTTTGGCTAACCTGAACATTTTGTCCTTAAATGGTTTTACATGGTTTATAAATTCAATTTGGTTCATAATGGTTGGTTATATAGTCAAGACGAGTGAGTTTATTTTTTGTTACAAACTTCTAGTTTTATTTTATAAATTTACGTCATAATTAAAAGTAAATGAGAAAATTTCTAAAACATCCGTTCCTACTACTTATAACTTTAACAGCAATCGTAAGCTGTACGGATAATGACGATAATCCATCATCAGTTCCTATTCAGGACTTTATTTGGAAAGGTCTAAATACATATTATTTGTATCAGACACAAGTTCCAGATTTAAGCGATACTAGATTTTCGAGTCAAGTTGATTTAGATAATTATTTATTAAACTCTTCTAGTCCAGAAAGTTTTTTTGAAAGTTTAATTTTTGACAGACAAAATACCGATAAATATAGCGTGCTATTTTCAAATTATATTCAATTAGAGGAGCTTTTGCAAGGAACCTCAAAAAATAATGGCGTCGAATATGGACTTGCATATAAAACAGGAAGCACAACAGATATTTTTGGTTGGGTAAAATATATTATGCCCAATTCTGACGCATCAACAAAAGCAATACAAAGAGGAACTATTTTCTCAGCGGTAAATGGTACTCCGCTAACAATCAGTAATTACAGAAACCTACTTAATCAAGATAATTACACCTTAACTTTAGCAGATTATGATGGGGGAAATATTACTCCAAATGGGCAATCAGTTACTCTAACAAAAGCTGTTTATACTGAAAATCCTGTTTTGCTTAAAAACACACATATTGTTGGATCTAGAAAAATTGGTTATTTAGTCTACAATGGTTTTTACAGCAATTTTGAAACCGAATTAAACAATGCTTTTGCCTATTTAAAAGGTGAAAATGTAACGGATTTAGTACTTGATTTGCGATATAATTCTGGTGGATCTATTGCTACTGCAACACGATTAGCCAGTATGATTACAGGACAATTTGATGGGCAATTATTTACTCATCAAGAATGGAATGCAAAGTTACAATCTAATTTAAACCCTAATGATCTAAACAACAACTTCACTTCTACTCTTGGAAATGGAAGTTCTATCACTAGTTTAAACTTATCTAAAGTTTATATTTTAACAACCAAAACAACTGCTTCAGCGAGTGAATTGGTTATAAATTGTTTGAAACCTTATATAAATGTAGTTCATATTGGCACAAAAACCACTGGAAAAAATGTAGGTTCAATTACATTATACGATTCTCCAAATTTCAGACGACAAGGTGCAAATCCTGACCATACATATGCTATGCAACCTATAGTTCTAAAAACAGTAAACGCAAGTGGTTTTGGTGATTATGCTCAAGGCATTACACCTGACAATGCAACTAATGTTTTACCCGAAAACTTAGCAGATTTAGGCGTTTTAGGCGATCCGAACGAGTTATTATTAGCTAAAGTTTTAAATGTTATTAGCCTTGGTGGAAGACATTTCCCTCAAGATAATTATAAAGTATATGAAGAAATAATAGACAAATCGGTTAGAGATTTAGATAGTGAAATGTATTTAGAAAAAAATCCGAGAGGGTTGTAAAAAACAAAGGCTTTCATTACTGAAAGCCTTTGTTTTTTATATTTTAAATTTTTAGTTAAAATAGAAACCATTTGGTCCAACTCCAACCGTCATTTCTTTTTGCAAAGTACCAGTTAAAGAATAAATGTATGCTTTGCTATTTGCTGTAAAATCACCACCATCAGCAATATAAATTCGTCCACCATTTACTGCAAATCCGTACATTATTCCGTATGCCGAAGTTGAAGTATAACTAAAAATTGCTGTGGTAGATGCTGTGGTTGCAGCTATATCCATTGCGTAAACTGATGTTCCGACAGTGTAATAGATTTTACTTTCATAAATATCTAAATTTTTAGCATCATTTAATGCCGCTGGAAAAACAACTGTGCTGGTCGTAGCGTCTGATAATTTTACTTTTACAATTTCACTTGGTCCTCCGTAAGGACTTCTTAACGCATACAGGAATCCGTTTTTTACTTCCATTGTATCTGCATCGGACCCAACATTTAAAGGTGTTTCTAGTGTATTCGTAGTAGGGTTTACAACTAATACTTTTGTATTATTATATGGTTCTGATATGTATAATTTACCATTTTCAACTAATATTCTATTTGCTGTTGCGTTTAACGGAATAGTAGACTCAACTAAGTTTGTTGTAAGATTTATTACAGCAACATAATCATCTGTATTTCCTGTTGATGGATTCGCATAAGAATAGGTATTTGCATTAGTAACATAAGCTTTTCCGTTTACTACAACTCCGTATCTTGGAGCAACAAGACCTGTTTCTATTTTTGCAACTAATTTGAATGTTTTTCTGTTTACAACATTGATTTTATTAGATCCACCAGCAATAATATAAGCGTAGTCACCATTAAGAAACATAGATTGCACATATTTCCCAAATAAATCACCAGGGTTAACAATTGCATGTACATCTTGTGTAAAACTGGTTAAATCATTACCAATAAAAGACACAGAACCTTGTCCTGAACTACCTTCATTTAAAATAAAAGTACCATTTTCATAAGCTCCTAAAACTGGTGCTACTGGCACATCCTCGTCGTTTGAACAAGAAAAAAACAATGGAAAACTCATAAGAGCTACTAAAAACAATTTACTGAACTTCATAATTATTAAAATTTAAGGGTTATGTATAGATTAAAATTTCTACCTGGAAGTGGTCTATCTTCAAGACTCTGATACTTTTCATTGAATAAATTAAGTACTTGAAAACCTAATTTTGAAGAGTTTAATAATTTAAAATCATAGTCTATCCCTATATTAGAGATTTTATATGATTTTATAATTTGTTTGGGATCATTATCTGACCTTGTAAATACAAATCCGTTGTATAAGAATTGGTAATTTATAGCAAAATTTCTATATGAATAAGCTATCGACCCTGTGGTTTTATGAAAAGGAACAAAAAATAATTGCTTTTTTGTTTCTTCGTCTTGTGAAATTGTATAAGCATAAGTCCCATTTATGCTAAAAAAATGCTTGCCAAAATTATTTGCCCAACCCAATACAGTTTCAGATCCATAAGCGGCAACTTTATTCGTGTTTTGTGGTGT
>NZ_JAYSSZ010000263.1:0-20874 GCF_043720215.1 Flavobacterium sp.
GACGATCTAATAGTTCAGATGGCCAAATTTCTAAAAATTTAGGTAATTTTGATGCTTGGGTAATTCATATCAACGATCACGGAATGCTTTTATGGGATAAATCATTCGGTGGAAACGAATTTGATTCTTCGTCATCGATCAAGAAATCTAAAAACAATCAATTTATAGTTCTTGGAAATACACGAAGTACAATTCCTGAGAATATAAATAAAGGCGAAAATGATTATTGGATTTTTAAAATTGATAACCTGCCAAATAGTAAGATATATTGGCAAAAAACATATGGTGGTCAAAATATCGACATTGCTACCGATTTTGTCGAAACCAATACAAATGAATTTGTAATTGCTGGAGAATCGCAAAGTAATTTGTCTGATGTACCAAGTAACAGAGGATTAAATGATTTATGGTTAATTAAATTAAATTAAATCTCGTAAGCGTAGTTGCAAAGTTACCTTTCCGTTCCATTCGTTTTCATCTATGCAATATACTGCTTCAAATGGTTTTTTGTTGGATAAACAATCTATTTTTTGTGCTAAATTAAAACCAATTGCAGCAAAACCTTCACTATTATCTTGTTTTACAAACAATCGCAAATGTTCTTCATCTTTACCTAGAGTTTTAGCATAACCTGTATCTTTTATATTTTTTGAAATAAAAACAGGTGTCATGTTTTGTGGTCCAAATGGTTCAAACTGTTTTAAAATTCGAACTAGTTTTTCATCTATATCAGATAAATGAATTTCAGCATCAATAGCAATTTCAGGAATAAGCAAATCTGGATGAATACTGTTTTTTACAACTTCTTCAAATTTATTTTTAAAAGCTTCGTAATTTTCTTCTTTTAGAGTCATTCCTGCGGCATACATATGTCCGCCAAATTGTTCTAGATATTCCGCACTAGATTCTAATGCATTATAAATATCAAAATCTTTGACAGAACGTGCCGAGGCAGCTAATTTATCGCCACTTTTTGTAAAAACAATCGTTGGTTTATAATGTGTTTCTATTAATCTGGAAGCTACAATTCCGATAACTCCTTTGTGCCAATCTTCCTGATAAACAACTGTTGTAAAGTTATTACTTTCATCGTTTGTTTCAATTTGAACCAATGCTTCTTGAGTGATTTGTTTGTCTAAATCTTTCCTGTCGGCATTAAAAATTTCTATTTGTGAAGCAAATTCTTGTGCTTGTTCCAAATCAAATTCTGTTAATAATTCGACAGCATAATTACCATGTTTTATTCTTCCTGCAGCATTTATTCTCGGTGCAATAATAAAAACCACGTCGGTAATAGTAAGAACTTGCTTCTTTATGTTTTGTACTAAAGCCTGAATTCCTGGTCTTGGATTTGTATTAATTACTTCCAATCCAAATTTTGCTAAAACTCTATTTTCACCCGTCATTGGAACAATATCGGCAGCAATGGCTGTCGCTACTAAATCTAAATACGGAATAAAATCTTCTATTGTTTGGTTTCGGTTTTGACCCAAAGCCTGTATTAATTTAAAACCAACGCCACAACCACAAAGTTCATCATAGGGATAACTGCAATCGGCACGTTTTGGATCTAAAACGGCAACAGCATCGGGCAAAAAATCACCTGGTCGATGGTGATCACAAATAATAAAATCGATGTTTCGTTCTTTGGCATAAACCACATGATCTATCGATTTTATTCCACAATCTAATGCAATAATAAGTGTAATACTGTTGTCATCGGCATAATCTATTCCTTTGTAGGATATCCCGTAACCTTCGTCATAACGATCTGGGATATATGTAGCTACATTTTTGTAATAGGATTTTAAATACGAAGAAACCAATGAAACTGCGGTGGTACCATCGACATCGTAATCTCCAAAAACCATGATGTTTTCGTTGTTTACAATTGCTTTTTCAATTCTTTCGACCGCTTTATCCATATCTTTCATCAAATAGGGATTGTGCAAATCATCTAAACTAGGACGAAAAAATGCTTTGGCTTCATCGTACGTTTCAATTCCACGTTGAATTAACAAGGAAGCTACAAAATTTTCAATATTCAAGGCTTGCGCCAAATGTTTGACTTTTTCTTCAGCAGGTTTTGGCTTGATTGTCCAGCGCATAGTTAATTACGGATTAGAAATTACATTTATCGTCATATATAAAACAAATTTAGATTAAAACATCGAATAATAAAGCGACAAAAATAAAAAATGGTATTACTTTTGACTTTTACTTTATATAAAATAAAACAAATGCAAATTCAAGGACAAATCGTAGATATAGTGAAAAAACGAATTTTTTCAGGTGAAATAACTGTTGAAAACGGTAAGATTATTTCCATAGTAGAAAAAAATCATGACGCAAAAAACTATATCCTTCCAGGATTTATTGATGCACATATTCATATCGAAAGTTCGATGCTTGTTCCTTCTGAATTTGCAAAAATTGCTGTACTTCACGGAACAGTTGCTACCATTTCTGATCCGCACGAAATTGCCAATGTATTGGGAAAAGAAGGTGTTTATTATATGATTGAAAACGGGAAAAAAGTACCGCTGAAATTTCATTTTGGTGCGCCATCTTGTGTTCCCGCAACCGCTTTTGAAACTGCCGGTGCGATTATCGATTCTGAAGAGATTAAAGAATTGATGGCTTCTCCAGATATTTATTATTTGTCGGAAATGATGAATTATCCCGGAGTTTTGTTTGATGATGAAGAAGTTTTAAAGAAAATTGCTTGGGCAAAACATTTCGGCAAACCTGTTGATGGTCACGCGCCAGGATTGCGAGGAGAACCTATCAAAAAATATATTTCGGCAGGAATTACAACCGATCATGAGTGCTTTACTTATGACGAAGCGAAAGAGAAATTGTCTCTTGGTATGAAAGTTATTATTCGGGAAGGAAGTGCTGCAAAAAACTTTGAAGCCTTGATCGATTTACTTCCAGAAAATTACGAAAATATGATGTTTTGTTCAGATGACAAACATCCAGATGATTTGATTTTAGGACATATTAATTTACTTTGTGCCAGAGCTGTTGCTAAAGGAATTAATATTTTCAAAATCTTGCAAGTGGCTTGCGTAAATTCAGTTCATCATTACAAAATGAAGGTTGGTTTGTTGAAAGAAAATGATGCTGCCGATTTTATTGTTGTAGAAGATTTAATAAATTTCAAAGTCAATAAAACCTACATCAATGGTGAGTTGGTTGCCGAAAATGGACAATCGTTTGTAAAACATGTTGATTTTGAAACACCCAATAACTTTAATATTACCGAAAAGGAAATTAGTGATTTCGAAATTCCAAGTTCAGCATCCAAAATTAGAGTTATTGAAGCTTTGGAAGGACAACTAATTACAAATGAAATTCATCATAATTCACTTATAGAAAACGGAAAACTAGTTTCAGATATTGATAATGACATACTGAAAATGGCAGTTGTAAACCGATATTACAATACCAAACCAGCAGTAGCATTTATAAAGAATTTTGGCTTAAAAAAAGGAGCAATTGCAAGTTCTGTAGCACATGATTGCCATAATATTGTGGTAGTAGGAACATCGGACGAAGAGATTTGCAATGCTGTTAATTTAATTATAAAAAATACTGGCGGAATTTGTGCTGTAAATGGTACTCAAAATAAATCATTAGCCTTGCCTGTTGCAGGAATTATGAGTGATAAAGATGGTTGGGAAACCGGAAAATTATACCAAGAAATAGATGCCATGGCAAAAGATTTAGGCAGTAATCTAAAAGCACCATTTATGACACTTTCGTTTATGGCACTTCTGGTAATTCCTGATTTAAAATTATCTGACAAAGGATTGTTTAGCGGAAATACTTTTTCGTTTGTGGATTTGGAAGTGGATTTGGAAGTGGAGTAGTTAACTAGCCATTTTTTTTAATATTTTAGAATCTTTAAAGTTTAAATTTCCATAGTATTTTAATTTTGAAGGTTTACTGTTAGTCAGAATTTTATAAAAAATACAAGCACTAAAAAACGAACCCGCTTCAGATGGATGACCATCAGCTTCATATAATTTAATTTTAGGATATTCAGTTTGGACTTTATAATTTAAATTACAATGATTTGTTGAAATTAAGCTATTTTCTTTTGCAATTTTATAAAATGTTTCATTGAGTATTTTCATATCTTCTTCGATATTTTGAACATCTACGGAACAAAATTTATCTTTGTCTCCTAAAACATATTTAAAATTCATTTTTGGAACACATACTTTTTTTATTGGATATTTTATATATGATACTGAAGTGGTGAAGAGTATAAATTTACAATCAGGGTTATTTGTTAGTTGTTTAATTCTTTTAATAGATGGATTAACAATTTCATCAACAACTTCAGGGAAGTAAAGATATCCTGGATTTTCTTGCAAAATTACAATATCCCATTTTTTTTCAGATAATTTTTTCTCAGTTTCTGTAATTTCTCCTAGTTCTTTATTTCTAGTAGAAATATCATCTCCATCTCTTTTAAAAATAATATCATTCAAATGACTGTCAAGTGCCATTCCTGGAAATGTTGATTGTTCAATGTTATAATTTGGATTGGACTCATCCAACATTTCTTGAAGTATTTTAGGCATATCATGATAATAAGTCAGACTATTTCCAATAAATAAAACATTTATTTTTTCTTTATTTATTTCAGATTTTGAATTGAAACCAAACAGGAAAACAAGAAATATGAATATTGAGTTTCTCATAAACGAATTGTTTTTATACTAAAGCTTTCCCTTCAAATTGAATCCCATCCCAGCCCGTTTTCATAAAATTACGGATGTTTTGATGATTTGAATCTTCTGGATTACCTAAAACTTCTTCAAAATAATAAGATCCAAAACAAGAAAGCATTTGAATTGCAGATAATTTTTGTAATAATCCAAAAGCAAATAATTTACACGAACCTGAATTCTCACCTATATTGTTATATTGAGAACCATTTTGAAAAGCTGTTGGAGTAAAAATATAATTTTGCTCAATAACTGCGATAGTTTCTTCAAAAGTTATATTCTCAGCTGAATTATTTATTTTTTCTATAAAATCTTTTAATTCCATAAACTAATCCTCGTTATCAAATTTGCTTTCTTTTTTTTCTTTTACAGAAATTTTACCACCCACAATAACTACAATTTCCCCTTTTGGTGGTTTGGTTTCAAAATGTTTCAGGACTTCTTCCGCAGTTCCTCGAATGGTTTCTTCGTGCAGTTTAGAGATTTCTCTAGAAACAGAAACAGGTCTTTCGGCACCAAAATACTGAACAAATTCGGCTAATGTTTTTACTAATTTGTGTGGTGAAACATATAAAATCATGGTTCTGGTTTCTTCGGCTAAAGCCAAATAACGGGTTTGACGGCCTTTTTTTTCGGGTAAAAAACCTTCAAAAATAAACTTATCATTAGGAAAACCACTATTTACCAACGCGGGCACAAATGCCGTAGCGCCTGGCAAACAATCGACTTCTATATTATTCTCGACACAAGCACGTGTGAGTAAAAATCCAGGATCGGAAATGGCTGGCGTTCCCGCATCGGAAATAAGTGCTATATTTTCCCCCGTTTGAATGCGTTTTATAATATTCTCGATGGTTTTGTGCTCATTGTGCATGTGATGACTGTGCATATGCGTCGAAATCTCAAAATGCTTTAAGAGTTTTCCACTGGTGCGTGTATCTTCTGCGAGAATCAAATCGACTTCTTTAAGTACACGAATGGCGCGAAAAGTCATGTCTTCGAGATTACCAATTGGAGTTGGAACAAGATATAATTTACCCATTTATACGTATTTACTTGCTACAAATTCCATAAACCTTTCTGCAAATTCTTCTTTTCCTTTCCAATCGTTGTAATCTGGTTTTACCATTTCATCAATAAAATTCTTAGCATCTTCTAGTGAATCGAAAGTCGATATTTGCGAAACTACTCGATTAAAATCTTCCGTACTTCCATCAAATAATTGTTTTTCGAAAGCCAATTTATCATTCAAACCAATATTTACAATTTTATTAAGTTTATCATTAAGATTTGTTGCTGGTTTTGATTCTGCTTTTTCAAAAATAATTTCTTTTTTTTCAGGAATATCTATAAATTTTGTTTCAACTTTAACTTCTGAAGTCGTTTTTTCTTCAATCTTATCCTCAATAATTTTAGAAATCTCTTCTGAAATTATACTTTCTTTTGTTTTTTCAACTGTATTTACCCTTTCAAAAACAGGTTCTGCTCCTACTTCACTAAGTAAATCATCAATAGAAATTTGTTTTTTTTCTGGTTTAGGAATTTCAATAATTGGAGTTTCAAATTCGACTTTAGCTTCTTCTATTGTTGGATTTTCTTCTTCTACAATAGTTTTTTCTGCTATAATTTCTTCATTTATGTCGTGAACAATTACAAAATCTTCTTCTTTATGTTTTGTTTCAGTTATTTTTTGATTAAAATCGAATGCTTTTTCAACTATAACTTCTATATCATGTAACCCAATTGTAGGTTTTGTTTCGCTAAAATGCTCTTCTACAAATAATAAAACTGATAGTTTTTCGTATAATTTTTGAGTTTCATGATGCAATTCACGAACATCTTCTTTATGTTTTAGTTGCAAAATTCGGTGTGCAATGCTAATTAATTCGGCTTCTAACTTTTTTTTCATAACTTTTACTATTATACTCGATAAAGCTTTTCTTTTTTAATAAATTTGTTCTGTTACAAAGTAATAAAAACTATTCATTTTTATCGTCATAAAAATAAAAAATGTTTCTCGAAAATACAGTAAATCATAAAGAGCAGTTTGGTTGGATTGAAGTTATTTGCGGATCAATGTTTTCGGGTAAAACCGAAGAATTAATACGTAGATTAAAAAGAGCACAATTTGCCAAACAAAAGGTCGAAATTTTTAAACCATCAATCGATACTCGATATGATGAAGAAATGGTCGTTTCACATAACAAAAATGAAATTCGCTCTACTCCTGTTCCTGCTGCAGCAAATATTGCTATTTTAGCTCAAGGTTGTGATGTTGTAGGAATTGATGAAGCACAATTTTTTGATGATGAGATTGTCAAAATTTGTAATGATCTTGCCAATTCTGGCATTCGAGTTATTGTTGCGGGATTGGATATGGATTTTAAAGGAAATCCTTTTGGTCCCATGCCAGCACTTATGGCAACTGCCGAATATGTTACAAAAGTACATGCTGTATGCACTCGCACGGGAAATCTTGCCAATTATAGTTTTCGTAAAACCGATAATGACAAACTTGTTATGCTTGGTGAAACCGAAGAATATGAGCCATTGAGTCGTGCGGCATATTATAATGCGATGAGAGAAAATATGATTGTAAAAGATGCTGAACATTTATCAAAAGAAAAATAATTAGACCAATTGACGATATCCATAAACAATATAATTCCAATTCTAAATGCCGATTATCATGGCATTGAGACAGATATTCATATCAATAATATTTCTATAGACAGTCGATCTTTACAAAATAACGAGAATACTTTATTTTTTGCGATAGTTGGTCCTAACAATGATGCTCATATTTATATTGGAGATTTAATTTCTAAAGGCGTAAAGAACTTTGTAGTAAGTTATGTACCTAAAAGATTAAATGATAAAGCCAATTTTATAATTGTCGAAAACACACTTGTTGCATTACAAAAATTTGCTAGTTATTATCGTAATTTATTCCATTTTCCAATAATAGGAATTACAGGAAGCAACGGAAAAACTATTGTAAAAGAATGGCTAAATTTTCTGCTAAGTCCTGACTATAATATAATTAGAAGTCCAAAAAGTTATAATTCTCAAGTTGGCGTTCCGCTTTCGGTTATAGGAATTAATGAAAACCATAATTTAGGTATTTTTGAAGCAGGAATTTCTACCAAAGGTGAAATGGAAAATCTTCAAAAAATTATTCAACCCACTATTGGAATTCTAACCAATATTGGAACTGCTCACGATGAAGGTTTTGCTGATATTTCTGAGAAAATAAAAGAAAAATTAAAGCTATTTCCTAATGTTGAAGTTTTAATTCTCAATAAAAATAAAACCATTGAAGCGTTTATAAAATCAGATATAAAAACCTTTACTTGGAGTACAAACGATAAGTCAGCCGATGTTTTTTTTCAGAAGAAAACCTTTGAAGATTATTCGATTTTGAATATCACAAATGAGGGTAAATGTTTTAAAATAAAAATTCCTTTTACCGACGAAGCTTCACTAGAAAATAGTATGCATTGCATCTTGACAATGTTGTATTTAAAATATGATTTGGATACAATTGAAAGTCGAGTAAGTCAATTATTTCCTGTCGAAATGCGATTGAAAGTAAAAAGCGGAATTAATAATTCAACTTTAATTGATGATAGTTATAGCGCTGATTTTCAATCTTTAAAAATTGCTTTAGATTTTCTTGAAAATCAAAAACAACACTTAAAGAAAACACTTATTTTATCTGATATTTTTCAGTCAGGATTAGAAAACGAAGAATTGTATGCTCGAGTTTCTCAGCTTATTATTTCAAATAAAATAAATCGTGTAATTTGTATTGGTGAGGTAATTTCAAAATATAAGAATAAGTTTCTCAATGCTATTTCTTATGTTTCAACACAAGATTTTATTGCCGATTTTGAAAATTTAGATTTTACAAACGAAACCATTTTAATAAAAGGATCAAGACAATTTGAATTCGAAAAAATCGTAACCTTGCTCGAGGAAAAAACACATGAAACAGTATTAGAAATTAACCTAAATGCCATAAGTCATAATTTAAATTACTACAAATCGAAGCTAAATCCGGAAACCAAAATTATGGTTATGGTAAAAGCTTTTGGTTATGGAAGTGGCGGATTCGAAATCGCAAAATTATTAGCACATCATAAAGTAGATTACCTTGGTGTGGCTTTCGCCGATGAAGGAATTGAACTCAGAAAAGCTGGAATAGAATTACCAATAATGGTTCTAAATCCTGAAATGACAAGCTTTCCGTCGATGATACAATATAATTTAGAACCTGAAATTTATGGCATTAGAGGATTAAAAGCATTTATAAAAATTACGGAACAAAAAGAACTCACCAATTATCCCATACATATTAAGATAAATACAGGTATGAATCGTTTGGGTTTTGATAATGAAATTATCCCCGAACTCATTACTATTCTCCAAAAAAACAATTCAGTTCAAGTAAAAAGTATTTTATCACATTTAGCCGCTAGTGATGATTTAAAATATGATGATTTTACCAAAAAACAAATTTCAGATTTTGATACAATATCAAGTAAAATTACTCGAGAATTAAAAATAAATCCTATTCGTCATATTTCAAACACTTCAGGAATAAGTAATTATCCGCAAGCACAATTTGACATGGTTCGATTAGGAATTGGTTTATACGGAGTTTCTAATGATGAGAATGAAACTCATGAACTTGAAAATGTTGGAACATTAAAATCAATAATTTCACAAATACGAACTTTAAATATTGGAGAAAGCGTCGGTTATAATCGTCGATTTATGGTAGAAAAACCAACAAAAATTGCCACAATTCCTATAGGCTATGCTGATGGAATTTCTCGTGCTTGGGGAAATGGAGTCGGTTATGTTCTAATTAATAATCAAAAAGCTCCTATTGTTGGAAGTATTTGTATGGATATGCTCATGGTTGATGCTACTGACATTAATTGTTTCGAAGGAAATGAAGTGATAATTTTTGGTAAAAACCCATCGGTAACAACCATTGCAAGAGCAACAAACACAATTCCTTATGAAATATTAACTAGTATTTCTAGCAGAGTAAAACGAGTTTTTTATCGAGAATAATTACAAAAAATTTGGTTTTAATCTAAATAAAATGTTAAATTAGATTTTTATTAAAAATTAATTAACCTAAAAACAAACAAATTATGGGATTTTTTGGAGATTTTAAAGCATCTTTAATGAAAGGTGATGTATTAAGTTTAGCAACTGCGGTTGTTATTGGTGGGGCTTTTGGTAAAATTGTTGGCTCAGCAGTTGATGATATTATTATGCCTATTGTAGGAGTATTAACTGGCGGAGTAGATTTTACAACTAAATTTATTGCACTAAACGGGCAAAGTTATGCCGATTTAGCAGCTGCAAAAACTGCAGGTGCTGCGTGTTTAACTTATGGTAATTTAGTTCAAGCAGTAATTAACTTCGTTATTATTTCGTTGTTCATATTTGTAATTTTAAGAGCTGCCGAAAAAGCAAAAAAGAAAGAAGAAGCTGCTCCTGCTGCACCAGCTGGACCATCTCAAGAAGAATTATTGACACAAATTAGAGATTTATTGAAAAAATAATTTCCGCTACACACATATTCTAACTAAACCGTTTCTTAATTGAGGCGGTTTTTCTTTTTTAGTAGTTTTTTAAAAATCAATTCAATATTTATTACTTTTGTATTTCCAAAATTAAAATAAATAATATGAGAATTGCAGTTGTTGGTGCAACCGGAATGGTTGGCGAAGTAATGCTTCAAGTTTTAGCCGAAAGAAATTTTCCTGTAACCGAATTGATTCCTGTTGCTTCAGAGCGATCTGTAGGAAAAGAAATAGAATTTAAAGGAGCAAAATATAAAGTAGTAGGAATGCAAACCGCGGTAGATATGAAAGCCGATATTGCTTTGTTTTCTGCTGGTGGCGAAACATCTTTAGAATGGGCCCCGAAATTTGCCGCAGCTGGTACAACGGTAATAGATAATTCATCAGCTTGGAGAATGGATCCAACTAAAAAACTGGTTGTTCCAGAAATAAATGCTTCCATATTAACAAAAGAAGACAAAATTATTCCAAATGCTAACTGTTCGACTATTCAGTTAGTAATGGTTTTAGCACCATTACATAAAAAATACAATATCAAGCGAGTTATTGTTTCTACTTACCAATCTATTACAGGAACTGGGGTAAAAGCAGTACAACAATTAGAAAACGAATACGCTGGAATTTCTGGAGAAATGGCTTATAAATATCCTATTCACAGAAATGCCATTCCGCAATGCGATAGTTTTGAAGACAATGGTTATACCAAAGAAGAAATGAAACTGGTTCGTGAAACTCAAAAAATATTAGACGATAGAACTATTGCCGTTACAGCTACTGCCGTTCGTGTGCCTATTGTTGGTGGACATAGCGAAGCCGTAAATGTTGAGTTTTCTAATGATTTTGATGTTAATGAAGTTCGCCAACTTTTGCACAACACTCCAGGAGTTGTAGTGCAAGATAACAATGACACTTACACGTATCCAATGCCTATGTATGCGCAAGGAAAAGATGATGTTTTTGTAGGAAGAATTCGTCGTGACGAGAGCCAACCTAACTCACTAAATATGTGGATTGTAGCTGATAATCTTCGTAAAGGTGCTGCTACAAATACGGTTCAAATTGCTGAATATTTAGTAAAGAATAGTTTAGTGTAAACCGCTATCTTAAAAAGAAATCTGTTAAATCAATCTTTTAACGGATTTCTTTTTTACATTTGTTTCACATGAAAAAGAAATTTGTCATCATAAATTCATTATTAGCGATTGTAGTATTGTTTTCTATACTATTTCAATCGGTACATAGTTATGAGCATTTGGTAAAGCAAATTTCTGAAAAACATTGCCATCATAAACCTACTTCTGGTTCTCAAATTACACATCAGCATCATAGTTTTGATCATTGTTTTGTTTGTAATTTTACTTTAGGGAGTTTTATTTCTTCTAGTATTTCTCATTTTCAATTTATAAAAAACCAAATTTCTACCGGATATTCTTTTTTATATTCTAAAGAAATAACCAACTTTTTTAAAGGGAGCCTTTTTGCGCTTCGAGCTCCTCCCAGTTTTATCGTTTAATTTATTATTACCGAAATTTTGTTTCAGTGATACAATCAACTTATTTTAAACAATAAAATATCATTTTTTAGTATGAAATCATTTTTAGTTACCCTATTCTTAGGGTTTACGTTATTTTGTAATGCGCAAAATACAATTACGGGTACAATTATAAATCCCGAAAATAAAGTTTTAGAAGGAGTTTTAGTTTCTATTCCTGAATTAAATAAGGAAACGACTTCCGACAGTAATGGAAATTTCTCCTTTTCTGATTTGCCTAACGGAAATTTCAAAATGTCATTTTCGCTTTCTGGATATGAGAACAAAATCATATCTCAGAGATTAAATCAAGAAAATATAATTCTAAATATCATACTTGAAGAAAAAATTAATCATATTGATGAAGTTATTGTTTCTACCATTTTCAACAAAATGCAATCGCAAAATGTCATGAAAGTTGAACACAAAAGCATCAAAGAATTACAACAAAAAGGAGCAGCAACACTAATGGAAGGATTGGCAACTATTCCTGGAGTTTCTCAAGTATCTACAGGAACATCTATAGGAAAACCTGTTATTCGTGGCTTAAGTGGCAATCGAGTTTTGGTTTATACACAAGGTGTTCGTCTAGAAAATCAGCAATTTGGAGAAGAACATGGTTTGGGTCTAAATGACAGCGGAATAGAAAGTGTCGAAGTCATAAAAGGGCCAGCTTCTTTATTATATGGCTCTGATGCTTTGGGTGGCGTTTTGTATTTTAATCCTGAAAAATTTGCTAAACCCAATTCTTATTTGGCAGATTTTAATCAAAAATATTTTTCGAACACTCAAGGAAGTAATACTTCTTTTGGATTAAAATCATCCTTTGAAAATTGGAAATTTTTAATTCGTGGTGGTTATAATAATCATGGAGATTACAAAATGCCCAATGATAGTTTGGTTACCAATACCCGTTTTGAAGAAGCTGATGTAAAAACAGCTTTAGGTTTTAGTAATTCTAAATTTTCTAGTGTTTTACGCTACAATTTGAATAATCTCAATTTAGGAATTCCTGAACAAATAGGTTTACAAACTAGACAAAGAGATCCTGATTTCCCTAGGCAAGGTGTTGTAAATCACATTGTAAGTTTACATAATAATTTTTTCTTCAAAAACTCTAAATTTGATGCTGATTTTGGTTATATCTCCAATAGTCGTAAAGAGTTTGAAGATAGCACAACTCCTATTTTAGATATGAATTTGAATACTTTAAACTATGACTTAAAATATTATTTACCTAAAAAAGGCAAATTAGAAACTATTATTGGTGTACAAGGAATGAGCCAAACCAATGCAAATTCTGGTTTAGAATTACTAATTCCTGACGCTACTACAAATGATATTGGTGCATTGATAACCTCAAATTATGAATGGAAATCGAATGTTGTACAAGCCGGATTTCGCTTTGACACACGAAAAATTAATACCAAAACTAATGGAATTGTAGGAGAAGAAGGTTATTTTGAATCTATAAACAAAAAATTTACTAGTTTTAATGCTTCTTTGGGCTACAAAACAAAATTTACAGATAATTTGTCTTTTAGATTGAATGTTGCATCAGGATTTAGAGCGCCAAACTTAGCAGAACTAACTTCTAACGGAGTACATGAAGGAAGTAATCGTTACGAAATTGGAAATTCAAACTTAAAAAGTGAACAAAATATTCAAACTGATTTGAATTTAGAATATGGAAATTCTCATTTTGAATTCTTTGTTAACGGTTTTTACAATCACATCAACAATTATATCTTTATTTCTCCAAACGGAAATATAATTGATGATAATAATGTTTATGACTATACGCAAGCCAATGCAAAATTATATGGAGGAGAAATGGGAATACATTTTCATCCACATCCATTAGATTGGTTACATTTTACCAGTAGTTTTGAAACCGTTATTGGCCAGAAAGATAATGGAAATTATTTACCTCTTATTCCTGCTAACAAATGGAATTCTACTATTCGTACTGAGTTTAATATTAATCAATTCATGAAAAAAGCATTTGCAACAATTAATGCTGAAAGCATATTTAATCAAAATAATGCCAGCGAATTTGAAACAAAAAGTAACAATTATACTTTAGTAAATATTGGATTTGGAAGTAACGTTACTATCGGAAAATCAAATTTTGACTTATCTTTAAATGGTAATAACTTATTTGATGAAACCTATATATCACACCTATCTCGATTAAAAGCAGATGGAATTCCAAATATTGGAAGAAATATAATTCTTGGAATACATTTTTTATTATAGCTCAAAATAAATAGTAACAAAAAACCCGATAGAAATTAAAAATCTATCGGGTTCTTTTTGATTAAAAAAATACTATTTTCGTTTCTTTTTCGTAGGTTTTACTGGTGCAGATGCATTTGGTTTTACTACTTCATATTTAAGAGAAGTTGCATTGTATGAATATCTTGTTTCAGATGATTTGTCTTTTAAAAAGAAATCTCCTTCTGGCAAAAATGTAAACACATAACCTCCATTGCGCGTTCTTTCTTGAGTTTCCGAAGCATTTTTGAGCTTATCTAAAAATACAGTTTCTTTAATTTTTGTAGCCGTTTGGGTGTTTCCAACCACCAATGTTTTTGTTGCTGGATTCCAAATTTGAGATTCTGTAATTGTAGTCTCTTCTTTTTTAAGTTTTGTTTCAGATACAGATTTTTCGACCCAAGAAACAAGTTGCAATGGCGTTCCTTTTGTTGTAAATGAGGTTATTTTACATTCAAGTGGTGTTACTTTGGAAACATATTTTTTCAATAATAAAGTATCTTTTTTTGCGCCATTTGTTATAAAAAGATAAAAATTATTCTTTGCCATTTCTGCAGAAGCATTCCCGTTTTTTGCAATTACAACATTCGGAACAACTGCTTCAGTCTTCTTTTTCTTCTGACTGTATATACTTCCAAAACAAAGAAGTAAAGTAAATAATGCTATTTTTTTCATAATTTGGGTGTATTTTTTGGTACAGCAATATACAAATTTAATTGAACCATCAAATTAAAAAAACGTTATAAATTCTCTCTTATTTAGAAATAGCATTCAACAATAATTGTGCTGTGGCTTCGTTTGTGGCTAAAGGAACATTATGAACATCGCAGACACGAATAAGCATATTTATATCTACTTCATGCGGGTGACTTGAGTTTGGGTCTTTAAAAAATAAAACCATTTGTGTTTTTCCTTCAGCGACACGAGCTGCAATTTGAGCATCGCCGCCCATAGGTCCAGAAAGCATTTTTGTAACTTGAAAACCAGCATTTTCAGCCTTAGTTCCTGTTGTCCCTGTAGCAATTAAGGAAATGTTTTTTGCGTGTAGAATTGATGTGTTTTTATTTAGAAACTGAACTAAATCAGCTTTCATCCGGTCGTGAGCAATTATAGCAATTTCCATTTATTATTTGTTTAAAACATGGTATTCTATTAAACCATCTATTGGTCGGCGCAATACATTACCTAACTTTATTTCGTGTTTATTTAAAATTTTCTCTAACTCCTCTTTTAAATAAAAAGCAATAGAACCTATAAAATGTACTGGGACTTCTTTGTAATTATCAAACTGCTTGATGTAGTTTTCTACAAAAGATTCCATTTCTTCGTTGATGAAGTTTTGACAAAATTGGGTGTCTTTGTGTTTTATTAAAAATTGGGCAAACGTTGCTAAATATGCGTTTGGATTGGGTTCTTTGTATAAATTATTTTTTACTGGATCTGGCTCTACATTGTAAGTAGTCTCAAACTCTTTTGCTAAATCCGCTGGCATTTTGTTAAAATAATAACCTCTAAGTAAATGTCTTCCGAAGCGATTTCCGGAGCAATCATCCATAACAATGTAACCTAATGATTGTACTTTTTGATGCAGCACATTTCCATCAAAATAACTACAATTTGAACCTGTTCCTAGTATACAAACAATAGCTTTTTCATTTTTAGGTGTTGTGGCATAAACGGCTGCATAAGTATCTTCATGGACCGTTGCTTTTGCATTTGGAAAATAATTTTGAAACACTTCTTTTAAAAAATTTTTCATTCTATCTGTTCCGCAACCTGCACCATAAAAAAACAAGTTAGATACTTGGTTTTTATTATGGGATATATCAAACCTATCTTCAAGACGTTTTATTATTTCTTCTTTTGTTAAAACTTCCGGATTTAATCCTAATGATTGCGTGGTGAAAAGTACTTTCCCGGCTTCATCAATGGCAATCCAATCGGCTTTTGTAGAGCCGCTATCTACGAGTAGTTTCATTTTTCGGTTATTTGTTTATTCGGTTAATCGCTTATTTTAAATATATAGCTTGATTATTTCTATCCCCGATAGAAGCGGTTATCCTTTTTGTTTTTTCTTTAAAAACAAAAAGATAAAAGCGGATAGCGGGACACGAGCTTTTGCGAACTGGCGAAGCAAATAGCTTCAAAAAAAATCCCATTAATACTGAAACTAATGGGAATTAAATATATGGTTTTTTATTTTAAACTAGCAATATGTACTGATAAATCTATTAATTTACTTGAATATCCGTACTCATTATCATACCATGATACAATTTTGAAGAAAGTAGAATTTAATCCAATTCCTGCTTTTGCATCGATTACTGAAGTCATTTTTTCTCCGATAAAATCTTGTGAAACGACATCGTCTTCGGTAAATCCAAGAATACCTTTCATAGAAGTTTCTGAAGCATTTTTTAATACTGACATGATTTCTTCGTAGGTAGTTTCTTTGGCTAATTTTACAGTTAAATCTACTACCGAAACATCGGCAGTTGGAACTCTCATAGACATTCCTGTTAGTTTTCCGTTTAGTTCTGGGATTACTTTTCCAACTGCTTTTGCGGCTCCGGTTGATGCGGGAATGATGTTTAGAAGTGCCGCTCTTCCGCCTCTAAAATCTCTTTTTGAAGGTCCATCGACAGTGTGTTGTGTCGCTGTTGTTGAGTGTATTGTGGTCATTAGACCTTCTACAATTCCGAAATTATCATTGATAACTTTAGCTAATGGTGCTAAGCAATTTGTTGTACACGATGCGTTAGATACAATTGTGTTCGCTGCTGTTGCTTTATTATGGTTTACCCCCATTACAAACATGGGTGCATCAGTTGATGGTGCAGAAATAACTACTTTTTTTGCACCACCGTCAATATGAGCTTGAGCGGTTTCTAAAGTGGTGAAAATTCCTGTGCATTCTGCTACTACATCTACTCCTACTTCATCCCATTTTAATGTTTTTGGGTCTTTTTCGGCAGTTACTCTAATGTGCTTATCGTTTACAAAAAGTTTTCCTTCTTTTACTTCTACTTTTCCTGCAAAACGACCATGAACTGAATCGTATTTTAATAAATAGGCTAAATGATCTACATTTAATAGATCGTTTATAGCAACTACTTCTATATTATCTCTATTATAGGTTTCTCTAAAAACTATTCTTCCTATTCTTCCGAAACCGTTTATTCCTAATTTAACTTTTGCCATTTATTTTTAATTTTTAATTCGTAATTTTTAATTTATGTTGACATGATGTCTGAAACGCGTAATAATTCTTTATCTATTTCTGAGCGCCCTTTTATAGCTTGTTCTAATGGTGTTAAAGTAACTTTATCACAAAGTAGTCCTACCATGTAATTTGATTTTCCTTCTAATAAAGATTCGACTGCTTTTACACCTAATCGAGATGCAAGAACCCTATCGAAACAAGATGGTGCTCCACCACGTTGCATGTGTCCTAGCACTGAAACTCTAACGTCATATTCTGGCAGATTTTCTTCGACATAATCTTTTAGTTCGAAAACATTTTTTCCGATTTTATCACCTTCAGAAACAACAACAATACTTGATGATTTTCCAGATGACTTACTTTTTTCTAGAGATTCTAATAATCTTTCTAAACCTAAATCTTCTTCTGGAACAAGAATTTCTTCTGCCCCTGCTCCTATCCCCGCATTTAGAGCAATATGTCCAGCATCTCTTCCCATAACTTCGACAAAGAAAAGACGATTATGTGAACTAGCGGTATCTCTAATTTTATCGATAGCTTCGACAACCGTGTTTAACGCTGTATCGTAACCTAATGTATGACTGGTGCCAAAAATATCATTATCGATAGTTCCTGGAATTCCCATTACAGGAAAATTAAATTCATTATTAAAAATTTCGGCACCTGTAAAAGTTCCATCACCACCAATGACTACCAAAGCATCAATATTTGCATTTGTAAGATGTTCAAATGATTTTTTGCGTCCTTCAGCCGTCATAAACTCTTTCGATCGAGCAGATTTAAGGATTGTTCCTCCTTTATTAACAATATTATTTACCGATCTTGGTCCCATTTCCTTAAAGTCACCTTCAATCATTCCTTGGTAACCTCTGTAAATGCCTATACATTCTACGTTATAAAAAGCACAAGTACGAACTACTGCTCGTATTGCTGCATTCATTCCTGGCGAATCTCCACCAGAAGTAAGAACTCCTATTTTTTTTATTTTTTTTGACATTAATGCAATAATTGAATTGTAAAATTAACAAAGTAATAATTTGATGGTGATAAAATTTGATTAAATTTAATAACTCAATAAAATTTCAAACGTTTTCGTTAATAAGTTTTTATAAAATTGAACTTTTAATTTAAATCTGGTACCGTTTCTGGAGTTGTTTTAGGTTTTTCGACTGCCTTTTTTGGACGTTGATCTGTAAACTGAATAAATTCTGGAGATAAATCTGAATCTGGAACTTCATCTTTAGATTCTTTTTCTTTTTTCTTTTTATTAGAATTTAGAATTTTTGCCATAAGTTCTTTTAAAGTATTAAAATCGACTTCATAAGAAATTCCAAGTCCTTGCGTATATCCAATTCCTTCTCCTATAAAATTTGTATCGTTTTCACGATTAAAAAATCTTGCATTAAGTGTTCCGTCTTCATTAAGACGCAACTCTATTTCTACATTTCCAACAATTGCAGACTCAGACACACCACCCACAGGAACTCCCACAACTCCATTTATAGTGATTTTGTCACTGATTTTTGTTGAAAGAGTAATACCAACCCGACCATCAGTTTGTGCTTCT
The DNA here is from genome assembly GCF_043720215.1 of Flavobacterium sp. Classification (GTDB taxonomy): domain Bacteria; phylum Bacteroidota; class Bacteroidia; order Flavobacteriales; family Flavobacteriaceae; genus Flavobacterium. The sequence continues at coordinate 18,947 of NZ_JAYSSZ010000263.1, forward strand.
AAATTTCTTTTATTCCCTTGTACATAATTCAAACCAACTTTTAGTTTGTCATCTTGATCTGAAAATATATCTTGAAATAAACTATTTGCTTTTTCTAGCAGGTTACCGGTTATTATATTCTCTCCAACACCTTTATCACTTAAAAAACTTCCAGATGATAATAAGGCCATTGCTTGTGTTTGTCTTTTATCTCTATCACTTAATTTATATTCTATTTCAGATTTCAGAATAGAACTTAATGTTGGAAAATTAATAGATATATCAGGAGTAGGACTTGTTAATTTATCTGTAAGTTTTATAACAACTTCTGTTGGAATTTTTTTATTTAAAGATGAGTTTTCTAATAAAACAGCTGGATTTGCACCTGATGGAAGTTTATAAATTGCTTCCATATTTAATGTTGCATTTAGCGGATCACCGTCCCAAGAAATTGAGCCTCCCTTTTTAACGTCAAATTTCTTATCAATAATTCCTCCGTATTTAAAGTTGTAGATACCTTCATATACTTGAAAATCTCCCCACATATTAAATTTTCCAAGTGTATTAATTTCCAATAATAAACTTCCTACTCCTTTACCTTTAAGACCATGACCTGAATTTTTATCTATAATTACTTCTATCCAAGCATCTGGCGTGATATCAAGTTCAAAATTAAGTTCTACACCATTATATGTTTTAGCGTTCTTGCTTTTTGTGTTTGTAACAATATCATCTTTTTTAGATTTAAATTTTATATAATCTCTTTCTGATGTTGCTTCACTATCGCTAATTGGAATTTTTATTGATGTTCCTTTTTCAGATTTTGCATTTACACTAATTACCAATCCACTTATTGGCCCTTTTATGGTTGCATCTCCATCTATAAAAGCGGTACCATAATATATTGCATCTTCTGCATCTTTTGTATCTAATGCAACAATTCTATTTGAAGAAAGATTCAAATCTAAAAGCCAATCACCAAACTTATGATGGCGGATTCCGCCGCTCAAAACACCTTTTGTATCGTATTTTGAATCGTTAATTTTTATATTTCTAAAAGAAAACTGATTTTCAGTTACATCTACAATTGAGTTATTTTCAAAATTATAGTCAACATTTAGGTAAGGAATTTTTAAACCTGCTTTATTTAAATATAACCTTCCCGTAATATCTGGGTTCTCTAATTCGCCTTCAAAACTTGCCGTTCCAGAGACTAAACCACGTATGTTAGATACTACATTACCTCCGAAAGCACCGAAAGGCCCCATATTAAAGCTATTTAGTCGGAGATCTAAATCAAGTAAGGTCTTTTTATTTTCGATAAATATATTCCCATCGGCAGAAAAAGATTCTAATCCGTCATTTTTTAAAACTGAATTAATTTTAAAATTCTTGAAAGTATTATCACCTTGTACATCGATTACTAGTTTTCCTAAGGCAAATTTATTAATATTTAAACTGTCAATAGTTACTGATGCAGTTGGTTCATATATGGATTTATTTTGTTTAAAATTGACTAACCCGTTTACTTTTCCTTTAAACTTCAAACTGTCTACTGAAGGTGTGATTTTTTCTAAATCGATATTTTTGAGCGAAAGTTTCAAATCCTTATAAGTTGAATCTCGCAAAACACCCATAAGCTCCATAGCCTGATTTTTATGAGAAATTGCAATTTTTTCTATTGAGAAATCTGTTAGTTTTTTATTAAAAATGATTTTATTGTCTTTCGATTCATTTTCATTTAAAAACCATAGATAATCTTTAAAATTTACTTCCGATTTTTTGACACCAACCACACTGTTATTATCTTCATTTATAGTGTGATACAAGTTTAAATTATAAAAATCCTCAGCTTTATTGCCTCCTTTAAACTCTGTTCTAAAAAATAAAGTATCATTTGCAGTTACATTTATTAGACTAAAATCAGACACTTTATAATGCTTTGTTTT
>NZ_JAYSSZ010000264.1:0-20863 GCF_043720215.1 Flavobacterium sp.
CCATTCTCTGAAACCGAAGCTTTGGTCGAATATACTTTATTCTCGCCCCATTTGTTGCAAGAAAGCGAATACGAACAAGCAATAAGTGATTATCTAAAAGAAAAAGGAGCGACCTTCTTCAAGATAACTAAAAAAGAACAAGGAAATATTCCTATGACTGTTTTTCCTTTTTGGAAAAGTAATTCGAAAAATGTTTTGCATATAGGAACTGCTGGTGGTTGGACAAAAGCCAGTACGGGTTATACGTTTAAGAATACAGTAAAACAATCGGAAAGAGTAGTTTCGTTATTAAAAACAACAACAATCGATTTTAGAAAATTTCATAAACCGAATAGATTTCTATTTTATGATACACTTTTTGTTAGTGTTTTGTTTAAAAATAATGCTTTAGGAAAAAAAATATTTTCTAATATGTTCCTAAAAGTGAATCCTAAAAAAATATTTAGGTTTTTAGATGAAGAATCTAATCTGAAAGAAGAATTACAAATTATATTAGCTTGTCCTAAAATACCATTTATAAAAGCTTTGTTGAGATTTAAAGAGTGATTATTATAAGATTAAGATCTTCTTTTTTAAAGAGAAATACCAGAGAATAAACAAGTTGCTCGATTATTTCTCTGGTATTTAATTTTCCCGTGACCACGGCGGGATTTGAACCCGCACGCCCTTGCGAGCACCAGCCCCTCAAGCTGGCAAGTCTACCGTTTCTCCACGTGGCCTTAAATAAAAAAAGTCAAGCTAAAAGCTCGACTTTTTTGTGACCTGGCTGGGGCTCGAACCCAGGACCCCATCATTAAAAGTGATGTGCTCTACCAACTGAGCTACCAAGTCATTGCTTGAAGAAATAAAAAAAAATTGTGACCTGGCTGGGGCTCGAACCCAGGACCCCATCATTAAAAGTGATGTGCTCTACCAACTGAGCTACCAAGTCATTGTATTTCTTCAATGCGGGTGCAAATATAGGAAGTTAATATTAATTTTTCAAAGGTATTTTGTATTAAATTTGTGTTTTTTTATTAAATATACTCAGAGTGTTAATTTATAAGGTCTTAGCTTCATGAAAAAAATTGTTTTAGTTGGTTATATGGCTTCTGGAAAAACAGAAATAGGAAAATTACTGTCAAAAAAGCTCGATTTACCTTTTTTCGATATAGATCATCTAATAGAAAATGAAGTTTCTAAAAGTATAAATGAAATTTTTGAAATAAAAGGAGAAATTTTCTTTAGGAAAAAAGAGCATGAAGTTTTTGAAAAAACAATAAATTCTAACAAATCGTTTGTGCTAAGTCTTGGTGGCGGAACTCCATGTTATGCAAATAATCATAAGTTTTTGAATAAAGATGATGTAATTTCAATCTACCTAAAAGGAAGTGTAGCAACGCTGATAGATAGAATAAAAATTAATAAAACCAAAAGACCACTTCTGAAAGATTTAGAAGACGATGAACTCACAGAGTATGTTGCCAAGCATCTTTTTGACCGAAGTTTCTACTACAATCAATGCAAACACACAATCAGTATAGATAATAAATCTCCGTTTGATGTTGTAGAGGAAATTCAGAAAATACTACTCTAAGAAAGCAGAATCCTGATTTTCATTAAAAACAACCTGAACATGTTCTAATAATGATGTAGATAGTGAAATTCCTTTAAAATCGGCTTTTATAGGATATTTTTTATGGTTTCTATCTATTAGAACAGCAGTTTTAAATTTCTTTAAAGTAACATCAAGAAAATGTCTTACACCATATATTAATGTTGTTCCAGAATTAAGAACATCGTCAACCAAAACCAATCCTTTGTTTGTATATTCGTTTTTAGGAATAGAAGTTGTAATTGCTGTAGTTGGATTTTTTTTATCAATACAAACATCACATAAAATTACTTTAATAGGAGAAATGGTTTTAAGAGCCAAAGCAATTTTACTTGCAAAAATAGTTCCGTTACCTTGTATTCCTGCTATAACAATTTCTTCCTCATCAATAAATGTTTCGTAGATTTGATAAGCAATTCGCTTAATTTTGAATTCAATTTCCTGATGATTAAGTATTTGGTTGTGACTCATGGTGGTTATTTTTTTGTAAAGATAAAAAAGAGTTCGTTTCCTAAACGTGGTTTGATAGAATTATGAGCGGTTTCTAATGTTTTGATTTCAAAACTTGTAGAGAATAATTTTAGATATTCTTCTTTCGAACCTCCAAATGGTGGACCAGCTTCCGTCAATGGAAATTGAAAAAATAAACCCATAAGTTTACCTTTCGGCGAAAGTAAAGAAACTATTTTCTCAACATATTTTGTTCTCAGTTCTGGATTTAGAGCGCAAAAAAAAGTTTGCTCGATAATTAAGTCGTAACTTCCTTCGTGTTCAAAAAAATCAGAAAGTATCAATTGATTTGGATTGTAATTTGGCATTCTGTCCTTTAGATTATCAATAGGATTTTGAGCATAGTCCACAACAAAACTATTTTCAAAACCATTATTTATCAAATATTCAAACTCATAACCATTGCCGCAACCAGGAATAAGTATTTTGATAGATTTATCTTCCAATTGGTCAATATATTCTTTTAAGGGTGTGGTTATTTTTCCCGTATCCCAACTAATGTCATTGGTTTGGTATCTGTTTTCCCAGTATTTGTTATTCAATTTCATTGGTTTCATCTTTTTTTGTGTCAGTACCAAATTCTTCTATATCGCGACGATCTTTTTTAGTTGGGCGACCTGTTCCATTTTTTCTATAATGCTCTTTAGAGAGTTTAAGCAATTCTAAATGAGCAAAAGATTCGCTTGGTGTCTCGTCTTTTCTATATATATCGACTAATTTTGCACCCACACGATTATCTGGAATATCTAAAACCGAAATAATATAGGTAATTTGATCCCTTCTAAAAGTGACTTTGTCACCAGGATATACTTCCTTAGAAGCTTTAGCCACTTGATTGTTTACCGTGATATGGTTTTTTTTACAAGCATCGGTAACCATATTTCGGGTTTTATAATATCGGACACACCAAAGAAATTTATCTATTCGCATAAAAATTAAAAAACAAAGTTAAATTTTGAACAAAAATAAATCAAAATTGTATCTTGCATACCTAAAATAACAGATAATGATTAGAATTTTTAAAGTAGTATTTTTATTTATAATGAGTTTAGCGATTTTTAGTTGTAATAAAACTGATGATCTTACGCCTCCTTATGTTATTCCTTATGAGGAACAGTATCCTGTAGATTTAGCTGCCATTGATAAATACCTAGATGAATATCATATGGATGTTAATTCCAATAAAGATGTGACTTTTACAAAAATTAGTCTTATGCCTGTTGCTGGTCCATCAATTAGAATAGAATACGCTTCTATGTTGCGTACAAAGACTGTTGCAAGTAATGGGGTCAATTATAAAGTTTATTACATTTCATTAGATGATGGTACAAAAGAACAACCAACTGTGGTTGATTCAGTTTTTGTTTCTTATAAAGGAGAATACCTTTATAATAAAAAAGTAGAGATATTGCCTGCAACCAATCCTGCAACGTATAATACTTATTTAGCAAGTTCTCCTTTTGATCAAGCGCAAAATCCAGTTTGGTTTCCACTGAGTAATGTGATTCAAGGATGGAAAGAAATAATGCCGTTTTTTAAATCAGGAACAAACACTACTAACACTGATGGATCTATAAATTTTATTGGTTTCGGTGCTGGAGTTATGTTTTTGCCTTCTGGTTTAGCATATTACAATAATGGTATAGGAAGTATTCCAGCTTATTCTCCATTAATATTTAGCTTTAAACTTATGGAGGTGAATTTAGTCGATAATGATTATGATCGAATTAATTCTAAAGATGAAGCTTTTGATATAGGAACAGGGACTTATAATTTCTCTAAGGACACAGATGGTGATGGTAGACCAGATTATTTAGATCAAGACGATGATGGTGATGGTTATTTGACAAAGTTTGAAATAAAAAAACCAACACCTTTAGGTTCAGGACAAGGAACTAGTTTGTATTATCCTTTTAGCCCAATTGCAGACGATCTTACTACAACGACTATAGATGAAAGTGAACCAAAAGGGATTCCGGATGCTTCTGGGAATGGTGTTTTACCTACTAGATTAAGAAGACATCTTAATCCTAATAGTAAGCCTCCATTTACAGTATACTAATAAAAAATCCCGCTTCAAGCCTAGAAGCGGGATTTTTTTTGCACCCGAAATTATTAGCAATCAGGAAAAATCTTTCCTGGATTAAGAATTCCGTTGGGGTCAAAAACAAATTTTATTCTTTTCATAAGTTCTAGATGTACTTCTGAAAAAGCAATATCCATATAATTTTTTTGTACAAAACCAATACCATGTTCTCCCGAAAGTGTTCCTTTTAAAGAAACTGTCAATTCAAAAATCTCTCTAATACCTTTAGGAACTTCTGTTTTCCAATTCTCATCAGTCATATTTGCTTTAATGATATTGACATGCAAGTTTCCATCGCCAGCATGACCGTAACAAACAGATTTGAATCCGTATTTGTTGCCAATTCTCTTAATTCCTTGTAATAGTTTTGGTAATTCATATCTTGGCACAACAGTGTCTTCTTCTTTATAAATAGAATTTGCTTTAACAGCTTCTGCAATATTACGGCGCATTTTCCAAATCGCATTTTTTTGATCTTCGGTGTCTGCAAAAAGTATTTCATCTATTTGAAATTGTTCGACAACAGTCATTATTTTTTCGGCTTCTTGCATTAAAATTTCTGGATAATTACCATCAACTTCTATTAATAAATGTGCTTGAATTCCGTCACTAACTTGAACATTTAGTCCATCAATAAATTTAAGTGCCCAATCTATGGCATCACGCTCCATAAACTCTAAAGCGCTAGGTATAATTCCAGCCCTAAAAATAGCTGAAACTGCTTCGCAAGCTTGAGTTGCATTATAAAAGGGAACCAACATTAAAACATTATGATTCACTTTTGGTAACAGCTTCATCACAATTTTTGTGATAATCCCCAGTGTTCCTTCGCTTCCTACCATGAGTTGAGTCAAGTTGTAACCTGTAGAATTTTTGAGTGTATTGGCTCCTGTCCAAATTATTTCTCCATTAGGCAAAACAACTTCTAGGTTTAAAACATAATCTTTTGTCACTCCATATTTTACAGCACGAGCTCCACCAGCATTTTCGGCAACATTTCCACCTATCCAACAACTTCCTTGACTACTTGGGTCTGGTGGATAAAACAATCCTTTTTCGGCAACAGATTCTCGTAAAACTTGAGTGATTACAGCTGGTTCGACTGTAACTTGCAGATTTTTTTCGTCTATTTCTAAGATTTTATTAAATCGTTCCATCGACAATCCTATTCCTTGACGAATACTTAATGCACCACCACTTAATCCGGTTCTGGCTCCAATGGCTGTAACTGGAATTTTATATTGATTGGCTAATTTTAAAATTTCAGAAATTTCTATTACATTTACTGGTTTTACAACTACTGATGGCGGAAAAACATAATCTTCGGTTTCGTCGTGTCCGTAATGATTACGTGTTTCTTGATCGGTAAACACGAACGTTTCCCCAACAATTTGTTGTAATTTTTGAAGTATTTCAGGAGTAATTTGCATTGTATGTAATTTGAATAGTAAAAGTAAATTATTTAGCAAAGATTTGCAAAGAAGACTGAAAGATTGATATTTTTTTCAAATAATTTAAATTTAAGATCGAAGCCCAAGCTCAGATAGAAGAGGAAACCCTTTTTGAGGCATGGGTACTGGAAAGAGTTCCTGATTATTTTGAAACTCGCAATGATACTATTTTTTCTTTAAATTGGGCAAAAAATAACAAATTGCACCCATTATGGGTAAGTAAGAACAAATTTGATATACAAATTCTATAGATGTTTTATCGGCAAGAATCCCAAGTAATGCAGAACCTAAAGCTCCCATTCCGAAGGCAAACCCGTAAAAAAGACCTGATACCATTCCGAGTTTTTTAGGGACTAATTCTTGTGCATAAACAATAATGGCTGGAAATGCTGAAGAGATAATTACACCAATAATTATCATTAAAATATCGGTATAAAATAGGTTGGCATATGGTAATAATAATGCGAAAGGTGTTGCTCCGAAAACAGAAAACCAAATAATATATTTTCGCCCAAATTTATCGCCTAACGGTCCACCAAGAATGGTTCCTAGTGCATAGGCAAACAGATAAATAAACATGTGAAATTGTGCTTGTTGTATGGTAAGATGAAATTTTTCTATCACATAAAATGTGTAATAAGTTGACAAACTTGCGGAATAAAAAAACTTTGAAAATATAAGAATTAGAAGTACGACAATAGCAAATTTTACTTTGCTTTTAGAGAGATTATGAAAATCTATAAATTCTCCTTTATTATTATTTCGTAAGATTAAATGATCTCTATACCAAAAGGCAATTTTAGAAATTATAGCCAAGCCAATTGTTGCCGCAATAACGAACCAAAGAATATATCTTTGTCCGTTAGGAACTACAATTAGAGCTACTAATAAAGGTCCTAGTGCTGTTCCTAAATTACCACCAACTTGAAAAATAGATTGTGCTAATCCTCGTTTTCCGCCAGAGGCTAAATTAGAAATTCGTGCCGATTCAGGATGAAAAATTGCTGAACCAGTTCCTATAAGCATTACGGATGCTATTATCCAATATAAATTATTTGCATATGATAATATGATTATTCCAGCTAACGAAAATAGCATTCCGTAAACTTGTGAAAAGGGTTTTGGATATTTATCAGTATAATAACCTACAAATGGTTGAAATATAGAAGCTGTCATTTGAAAAGCAAAGGTTATAAGGCCAATTTGTGTAAAGGAAAGCCCGTAATTCTGTTTCAGAATAGGATAAACAGATGGAATTATTGCCTGTATTAAATCGTTGAGTAAATGTGCGAAACTTATGGAGAAAAGAATTGAAAAAACTGTTTTCTGAATTAATTCCTTTTTAATATCTAGCGTAGGAGATTCAATAGCCACAATGATAGGTTTATTATTTGGTGCAAATTTAGGATATTCTAACCCTAAGTTTGAGAATTAACATAAATTTATTAAAACAAAAAAAAATAGTCGTCAACAAAAAAACACAACTATAGAAACGTCTAAGATGCTGAAAACAAGACATCTAGCTCAATCTACCTTTGATTACTTAGAATAAAAAAGCGGTTTTACTTGTTAATATAATAATTATTTAACAAAATGTTTGCGTTATTTGAAATAATTTATTAGTTTTAACTAACCCTAAATTTTTATATCATGTCAAAATTAATGATTACCCACACACAAGTATTACTTGAAAAAGTTAGTAATGATCCGAATTTATTTTGCAAAGAATACTAAAAGCCATAAAAAACTTATTGGCGTCAGAATTAGAAGAACTTGCCAGATGGTTTGTATTTTTTACTAAAGGAAGACCCGAATTACAAAACTGTAAAATGGAGCTTATTGAGTCATAAAATTATTTATTGATTAGGAATTATTTTTCTAAAAAAAAAACATTAAATTGTAACCTACAACTATGCAATAGAAATGACTTTTAAGTGTTTCTATTGCATGGTTTTTATTTTGAAACAAATTAGATTATTATGTAAAAATAAAATGCTTAAATTTGTGTTTGAATTCCTCGAAATTGAAAGAATCTATAAAAAAATCGGCACTAAAAGAAAATGAAGGCATCGAACGACCTGATATTATCAGTTCTAATTCGCTTAAAAAAATTCAGCAATTTAGAAAAATACAACCTTCCTCTGAAGAATTGGTTTCTGGAATTTTAGCTGGTAATATTACTGATTTAAGCCGTGCCATTACTATTGTAGAAAGCACTAATCCCAATCATTTAGAAAAAGCAAATCATGTCATAAACGCTTGTTTGCCTCATGCTAATAAATCCGTAAGAATAGGAATTACAGGCGTTCCTGGTGTTGGAAAAAGTACTTTTATTGAAGCTTTTGGAAAATATCTAACTTCTATCGGTAAAAAAGTAGCCGTTCTAGCAGTAGATCCCTCAAGTACTATCTCACATGGAAGTATTCTGGGTGATAAAACCAGAATGGAAGAATTAGTCAAGGACAAAAATGCTTACATAAGACCATCTGCTTCTGGAGAAACGCTTGGTGGTGTTGCTAGGAAAACCAGAGAGACAATTACGCTTTGCGAAGCGGCTGGTTTTGACACCATTATTATAGAAACTGTTGGAGTCGGACAAAGCGAAACAGCTGTTCATAGTATGGTCGATTTCTTTTTGCTTCTCAAAATTTCTGGGGCTGGCGATGAGTTGCAAGGTATCAAACGAGGCATTATGGAAATGGCCGATGCTATTGTTATAAATAAAGCCGATGGTGATAATATTAGAAAAGCCAATTTAGCAAAAACAGAATTCAATAGAGCTTTGCATTTATTTCCTGCAAAAAAATCTGGTTGGACTCCAACAACTTCAACTTGCAGCGCAATTACTCATGATGGAATTGCTGAAGTTTGGGAAACGATTCAGAAATTTCTTGAATTGACAAAAGCTACTAATTATTTTTTTGAAAAAAGAAAAGAGCAAAACCAATATTGGATGCTAGAAACAATTAATGAGCAATTGAAAACTAATTTTTACAATCATGCTGAAATTTGTAAATTAGTAGAAGAAAATAAAAAAGCGGTGCAAAATGATGAAATTTCACCATTTGCAGCCGCTAAATTTTTGCTAGAAAAGTATTTTAAGAAATAGATTTATTCTTTTTCGTAACGTTCCATTTCGCGATCATAAAAAGCGTTTGCTTGTTCTATTAATCCTTCCATTTCGGTATTTAGTTCTGCTTCGTCAAGATCTTCGGCTTCTTCCATAAATTCGACTTCATCATCTTTTAGATTGATAATAAATCGTGGATAGTCTAAATGGATAATAAAAATATCCTCTGGAAAATCAGTGTTGTCGCCTAGTAAAAATTTTGGTAATTCCATATTATTTGTTTATTCGGTTATTTGTTTATTCGGTTATTTGGAACCCGAATGAACGAATAAACAAATAACCGAATAAACTTTTAAAAAATCTATTTATCTGATAAAATCACTGGCGAATTCTTTCCATTCATAAAAATAATTTTAGAATTGTTTGAAGTCGCTATTTCTTTCTGAGCTTTTATTTGTTCGTATTGCAATTGTTTGTCAGTTAGTCCTGAAGAGATAATTTGTTGATAATCAGCAATACCTTGCGCTTCTACACGTTTGCGTTCTGCTTCTTGTTTTTCTTTTTGAAGCACAAATGTCATTTTTTGAGCATCTTGTTCGGCATTAATTTTAGATTCAATCGTTTTTTTAACAGAATTAGGTAAATTGATATTTCTAATTAACAATTGCTCTAAAATCAAACCACGTGATTTAAAATCTGCTTCAATTGTTTTAAAAATTCTTTGTTGAAATTCGCCTCTTTTTGTTGAATATAAAGCTACTGCATCGTAATAAACTGCGTTATCACGAATACGTGTTCGAGTTACAGGTCTAACAATTTTATTTGAATAGTCTTCTCCAATAGTTTTCAGAATTTTCGGTGTGTCATTTGGAGAGACTCTGTATAAAACGGTCAAATCAATAACCACTTCTAATCCGTCATTAGACAAAACACGAATAGCATCATCACCTTGTCTTTCACCTTCATCGTGAATGGCAGACATTGTGTAATTTTGTGTTTGCGTATTGAAAGTTGTAATGTCTAATAATGGATTCACAATATGTAAACCACTTTCTAAAACTTCTGAATGCACTTTTCCGTATAAAGATTTTACACCGACTTGACCAGCATTTATTTGTTTAAACATCGACGAAAAAATGCCCAGACCAATAACTACAAGTCCAACAGTCCTTAGAATAGTAGAAAATTTTGATAATGGATTTGATACATTGTCTTTTAATGTAAAACTCACAATCAGTAAAATAACGCCTAAAATAATAAATAGTATCATTTTTTTAAATATTAATTTGTTTAATAATTAAACGTAAATACTTAATAATAGTTACAATTACTCTAACTTATTGTTGATTGTTTTTAATTAATTTTTTGGTTAAATTATTAAATCTAATGTATAAAAATAGTGCGGCAGTAGTAAGTCCCGCTAATAACCCTATCCAAATTCCAGTTGCTTTTAAGTTGGTGTATAAGCCTAAATAAAACGAAATAGGAAAACCAACAACCCAATAGGCCACAAATGTAATATACATAGGGATTTTTACATCTTGCAAACCTCTCAAAGCTCCTAAAACAACGACTTGTATCCCGTCAGAAATTTGAAATACGGCTGCTACTAATAACAATTGTGCCGCAATAGCAATAACTTCTTTATTGTCTAAAGTTTGATTAAAATTTTCCATATCAAGAAACAAATGAGGCAAATAAGTATGGAAGATAATGAAGAATAAACCAAAAATAATTTCAACAAGTATAGCCAGCAAAAAGATTGATTTTGCTACTACAACTAAGTTTTTATAATCGTTCAAACCTTTCTGATTACTAACTCTAATCATAGCGGTAACACTTAATCCCATAGCAAACATAAATGTCATGGTTGCTAATGTTAAAGCGATTTGATTTGCTGCTTGACTATTTTTATTAATAGTTCCAGAAAGCCAGACAGCAGCTGTAAATAGAGCTACTTCAAACAACATTTGCATCGCAGAGGGAAATCCCAAATTGACAATTTTGCGAATCATTGATTTCTTTATTTGCTTGAAACTAAAATCTTTAAAATAAATTTTCATTCGCTTGTTATACTTCAAGATATAATGCATAAAAACGACCATCATGATTCTAGAAATCACTGTTCCTAAAGCTGCACCAAGTATTCCAAGTTTTGGAAAAATCCAAATACCATAAATCAATACATAATTAAAGAAAATATGCACCACATTTGCCATAAAAATAGCATACATCGAATATTTTGTTTGCGACAAACCATCGGCAAATTGTTTGTAACCTTGGTAAATAATTACGGGAATTAATGAAAAAGCAACCCAGTCGATATATGGATTAGCCAAATCAACTACTTCTTTTGGTTGATGCATAAAGTACATAAGAGGCTTTGCCAGGACGATTAAGGCAAATAGAGAAATTCCTAAAACGGTACATAATAACAAGCCGTGATGAAAAGCAGAACGAATCTTTTTATCATCTTTTTCGGCATCAGCTTCAGCAATAATTGGTGTGATTGCCGTCGAAAAGCCTATTCCTAAAGACATGGCAACAAATATGAAACTATTGCCTAAAGAAACTGCCGCCAACTCTGTCGAACCCAATTTTCCTACCATAATATTATCGACAATCCCGATTAAAGTATGTCCTAACATTCCTAAAATAACAGGATACGCTAGCTTTATGTTTTCGGAAAACTCTTTTGTGTATTGCGAAAAATTCAATTTAATATAATTTAAGTTGGCAAAGATAAATAGAACAATTGAATTCTATCGTTACTATTTCAATAATAAAGGCGCCTTTGTAAATAATAAACCAATAATTATATAACAAAACACATTAATTCTATAAATCTAAGATAGTTGATTACTCTACTTTTGCACTGTTGTTTAATAAATAACAACACAAAAAATAAATTATGAAAATAACACAAAAAATTAAGTTTCTATTGGTGTTTACAATCTCAATGTTGTTTGCAACTAATTCAAATGCTCAAGAAGTAGAAAATACAAAAAATTATGATCAAGGATTTCGTTTAGGAATTGGAATTAATGGCGGATATGCATTTGCAGATCCTTATAAATTAGCTTTGGGAGCTGATGCTAGATTACAATATGATTTATCTAAAAGATACTCTATAACTTTAACTAGTGGATTTACAAATCTATTTGTAGATGGAAAAGACAATGATTTAGGTTTCATACCTGTTAAGGCTGGTTTTAAAGCTTTTGTTTGGGAAGATCAGTTTTACGTGATGGGAGAAGCTGGAGCGGCATTTGCTGTAACCAATAATTATGACAAAACATCATTTTTACTATCTCCAAGTATTGGATATGCTACGAAACATATCGATTTAAGTTTAAGATACGAACATTATTCAGATTTTGTAAAACTTAATAGTAATGGTACTTTAGGAACAGGATTTGGTCAAATAGCACTTAGAGTCGCTTATGGTTTTGATCTTTAATATCAAATAAAATATTTTAAAAAATGCACTGAGATTCAGTGCATTTTTTTTATTCTTTTTCTAACTGTTCTCTGTACAACTTCATATTCTCTTTCACTTTATCATCTAATTCAGGTTCTTTAATATCAGTGAGTTTTTGCATTTCTTCCCAAATTATTTTTGCCACAATATACCTTGCCATTTCTTTGTCATCAGCCGGAATTATATACCATGGAGCGTGATTAGTAGAAGTGTTGTTAATAGCATCTTCATAACAAGACATGTAGTTGTCCCAAAGTTCTCGCTCTTTTAAATCGCCAGTAGAAAACTTCCAATTGTCTACTTGATTATCTAATCGATGTAACAATCTTTTTCGCTGCTCCTCTTTACTCATGTTCAAAAAGAATTTCATCACAATAGTACCGTTCTTAACAATATGTTTTTCGAAATTATTAATCTGCTCAAAACGCTTTTTCCAAAACTCAGGTGTTATATTTGAAACGTTGTCTATTCCTGGCAAATTCTCATACATAATATATTCAGGATGCACACGAGTAACCAAAACATTCTCATAATGTGTTCTATTAAAAACGGCAAACTTTCCTTTTTCTGGCAGCGCTAAGTAGTGACGCCATAAATAATCATGTTCCAATTCGGTCGAATTAGGAGTCTTAAAACTGTGAACCACTACCCCACGAGCATTAAATTCCTTAAAAACCTCCCGAATCAAACTGTCTTTTCCAGAAGTATCCATGCCTTGCAAACAAATTAAAACACTATATCTGTTGTGTGCATACATAACATCTTGGAAAGAGCTCAACTTGCTACTCACTTTGTCCAGCTTTTCTTCTTTTTCATCATCATCGGCATCAATTTTTAGCTCGGTCGGAATTTTAGACAACGTAATTTTGTCCGTTACTTTAAAATCATCTGGATTTATCGATTTCATATTCTTTGTTTTATATTTGTTTTTTTAAGAGCTATTTCCTGCTGTACACTCTATCTTTCTCTGGCTAAAGAAGCCAGAAAAAGGATGCCGTTTCCATCAGGGCTAAACTTATCAGCTAATTTATGCAAAAATTTCAACTTTCGGAATATTTAAAAATTTCAGGCATTGGTTCTGCCTCAGGAATCGTGTTTACAAACCAGTCATTATACATTATAAGCGATAACGCAGGATTTTTGTATCAATACAATTTAGAATCTGATACATTGATAAAACATCAATTAATAGAAAACCCATCAGAAAATATCCTTAAAATTCATAAACCAGATTTCGAAGCTATTACATTAAAAGAGAATGAACTCCATATTTTTGGTTCAGGATCAACCCAAAATCGAAATAAAAGTATCATTTTTAATATAGAAAATCAGAAAATTCAAGAAAATGATTTCTCTGAAACATATCAAAACATAAAAAATACCATTCAAATTTCGGATGACGAATTAAACATTGAAGGAGCATTATTTTACAAGGAAAAATTATATTTATTCCAACGAGGAAATGGAGCAAATTCTAAAAATGGAATTATTATAATTGATGATAATATCCATTTTCAACACATACCATTACCCAAAATAAAACACGTAGAAACCTCATTTACTGATGCCATTTTAGTAAAAGACAAAATTTACTTTCTTGCTTCTGCCGAAGACACACTTTCTACTTACGATGACGGCGAAGTTTTAGGAAGTATCATTGGTTGTATTGATGTAAAAACTTTCAAAATCGATTTTACAACTCAAATTTCAAGTACTCATAAATTTGAAGGATTAACTTTGTATGAAAATTCGCAATCTCATTTAGAATTCTTACTTTGCGAAGACAATGACACTGAAGAATTAGAAACTAAAATTTATAAACTAACAATATCTAAAAAATGAATCCAGTATTAAACCAAAATCTTTACTTGATTAAAGAAAAAGTAGGAATGTTTAAAAGCGTCAAACAGTTATGACATTTTCGATCCTAATTCTAACAAACATTTAATGACGAGTAAAGAACCTAATTTAGGGACTTTTACTAAAATTTTTCGATTCACAAAATACAAAAAGCACACCCCATTTAACGTTCTTGTAACCACAACCGAAGGAAAACCAATCCTAAATATGAAACGTGGCGTGGCTATTTTTCGTTCAGATATTGAAGTTTTCGACGAAAGAGCACAACTTATAGGTTATTTTAAACAAAAGTTCTGGTCTTTTGGCGGTAAATTCGAAATTGTAGACAAACACCAAAAACCAGTTTGTACCTTACAAGGAAAATGGACAGGTTGGGATTTCAAATTTAACAAAGACGGCAAAGAACTAGCAACTGTGAGCAAAAAATGGGCAGGAATTGGCAAAGAGTTTTTTACTAGCGCCGATAATTATGTACTTTCTATAAACGAAATTGTACCACAAGATTCTGTCGAAAGACAACTTATTTTTGCCGCTGTGATGGTGATAGATATGGTTTTGAAAGAGTAATAATATTTATAGATAAAGCGAATAGTTACCTGAAATTCGACCGGAGCTACACAAAACCTGAAAAAGTATTCATCATTTGAGAAGCTTTTTTTACATTTACCTCAAAATATTAAAACATACAACATGAAAGGTTTCATAAAGGTGATTGACGTAAATGACAAAGAACATTTCTTGAACATTGATTATATAATTAAATTTACACCAACTGGTCAAACTTTGAGAGGTAATGCCATTGTTACCACGGTAAGCGAAACTATTCAAACTACGACAACAGTTGATGAAATTGTTGATATGATAAAACTTCAATAATATGTACACTTATAAAGAAGCACAGAAAATAGCTAACTACTATTTGGATAAAGTTATTGGCAAACCTTTAAGTAGAGTTAAAGCAAAATCATTACCTATTACGGAAATAAAGATTGAAGAATTAGATGACCATTCATTTAATGTATTCTGCTATGGGAAAGCTACATTAAGTGTTGCATTTTTTACAACTATAGATCTCGTCGCAAAGGATCTAGAACTTTTAGGTCCTAATGAAATTTTAAAACTTGATGATTAGAAGAATTTAGAATTTATGAAAAGAAAGCGAAGAACTTATATAATCAATATTTAAGGATCGAGTTCCCCCCCAGCTAGCGCGAGCGTCTCGCTCGTGCCCACAAACAAAGTAAAAAAAATATAATAAGAATGTGTACGAGCGAGACGCTCGCACTAGCGAAGGAATATTGTCATTCCGAGGAACGAGGAATCTCATAATATAAATAACTTGATGAGATTCCTCGTTCCTCGGAATGACAAACTGTGTGCATTACAGTCAATTTAAAATGGCATAACTAATTAAAAAAAAGCCAATAGTTAAAACTCATTTAACTATTGGCTTTTGCCTTTTTACTAATGCCTTAAAAAAATATTTTACCTTCGTCCCAACCTTTTTATAAAATAAGTCCTCTTTAGTATAAAGACGTTTGTTTATGAAGGATAAAATATTAATAATAATCGTAGTCACATTGTTTATTTCTTGTAAAAGTAGTATGCCATATCCGATGTATAAGAGTATGTATAGTTATTGTGAAAAAGAATTTGATAATGATGTTATTCTGAAAAACCCGATTGTTGTAGAGGATAATAAACTAATAGGATTATATTCATCTATTGATATGAACCTCTTTAAATATAAATTTATACAGTATGGTTCAATACAGATTTTACCTAAAGGATATACTTATTTAAATGATTTTTTTGGAGAAAATGCACAGAATGGAATTATTATAATAAATAAACGTGTTACTTTTCGCTGTGGTGGCTATCATCCAAAAAGAGTATATCTTTTAGACAATAAAGAAACTACTTTAGAGAAATTAATTGAAAATAAAACGAAATGCTATTATGTTGCAAAATTTGAAGGGTTAAAAGATAAAAACGGTGGAGATGTTGAAATAACAATTTTAACACTAAAGAAACCAAAAAGATAATCAATTGTGATAAACGAAAACCTACTATTAGCCTGCAAAAAAATGCCCCGCTAGCGCGAGCGTCTCGCTCGTGCTCACAAACAAAGTAAAAAAAATATAATAAGAATGTTTACGAGCGAGACGCTCGCACTAGCGAAGGGATATTGTCATTCCGAGGAACGAGGAATCTCATCAAGTTATTTATATTATGAGGTTCCTCGTTCCTCGGAATGACAAACTGTGTGCATTACAGTCAATTTAAAATGGCATAACTAACTAAAAATTAAAAAAAGCCAATAGTTAAATGAGTTTTAACTATTGGCTTTTTTGTACCTTATTGCGTTAGGGATTGTAGTGGAAATCCTTTTTTGAGGTTTTTTCCGAAAAAAAGATTGCAACGAAAAGCCCGACCCTTGTGGTAACGCCCAAATTATTTTACTACTAAATAAAAAATATTTTACCTTCGTCCCAACCTTTTTATAAAAAATAGCCTCTTTAGTATAAAGACATTCATTGTGATAAACGAAAACCTACTATTAGCCTGCAAAAAAATGCACCGAGATGCACAACGTGAGGTCTACGAGCTTATGGCTCCAAAATTGTATCGCACTTGCAAGCGCTACCTAAAGAAAGAGGAAGAAATAGAAGAAGTGTTGGCCGATACTTTTTATACTGTTTTTACAAAAATAGACACGCTAAAAGAGCTTTGTGCTTTTGAAGCTTGGGCTCGGAAAATTGCAGTAAATAACTGTCTTCATCAGCTGAAACGCAATGTGAACTTCAATATATATTTGGAGGACACGAAGCTTCAGTTACAACCTGAGAGTTTGCCAAACACACATTTGGAGGAAGAAGATTTACTCAAATTGTTAGATTATATTCCTGCTGGCTGCAAAACAATTTTCAATTTATTCGCTATTGAAGGCTACAGTCACAAAGAAATAGCCACGTTGCTTAACATTTCTGAAGGCACATCGAAATCACAATTGAATGTAGCCAAAACAAAGTTGAAAGATTTAGTAAACAATTTGTATTACAAACAAGCAAAGTAAAAATGGAAAATCAAGATAAAATAGTCGAACAATTTAAAAAAGCAGCCGAAAATTCGGAGAACCAAGATTTTCCTGGAATGGAAAAAGTTTGGTCGCGTGTTGATGCAAAATTAGACACAAAAGTGTTTAAAAAGCAAAATAAAAATTGGCAGAAAATGGCAGTTGCAGCTTCGGTTGTTATAGTAGGAATTATTGCTTATCAGTTTTTGAAAACAGATAAAGAAATTACAATTCCTAAAAACCAACTAGTAATTACTGATTCTACACAAGTTATTTCTGAAAAACCAATTTTGGAAGAAAATGCAATTGTGGTTACGGAATCAAATAGTTGGAGTAGTACAAAGAAAGAGGAGCAAGCTTTGCAAGAACAAATTAATAGTAATACTGATGAAGTAATTGTGGCAAATTCAGTTGTAAAAGATTCGGCATCAGTTTCGACTAAAAGTTCTGGTTATTTATTAAGAGGACGAGTTTTTGATGCTATTGGAGTACATCGTGTGAAACAAGATAATAGTGCTATTGAAGGTAAAAAAGCAGAAGTACAAGACACAAAAATAGAAACTCCACTAATTGTTATTGATGGAAAAACAATCACGAATAATAAAAAATCGCCCGAAAAAATTCTAGATGAGCTAGACAAAGACGAGTTTGAAACTGTTTACCTAAAAGAACCTTTGTATATTATAAATGGGATTTATTATTCGGAGGAATCATTATTTGGCAAAACTCCTACGAGCCCTTATGCTCCGTTAGATAAGCAAGAAATTAAGACTATTAAAATTTTGCAAGGCGAAGAAGCAACTTCTGTTTACGGAAAAAAAGGCGAAAAAGGGGTGGTGATTATTACTACTAAAACGGGGAAACCTGTAGTGTTAAAATAGACAAAATTCAAAAATTTAATTTTTAAAATTTAATACCATGAAAGATTTAAAATCTATTTCATTAGTCATAACTATGTTTATAAGTTTCGTGGCTTTTGGACAAGAAAAGGATTCGATAAAAGCAGAAAAAACAACCTACAAAGGTTTTCATTGTGCTCGTTCAATTACAAAAAATGAATATCCATTATGTGTTGTTGATGATAAAATTGTAGACCGAAAATTATTAGAACATTTAGATACAAATGTTATTGAAAGTGTAAGTGTATTAAAAGGTCCACAAGCTGTTGCTCTTTATGGGATAGAAGGATCAAACGGAGTACTGTTTATTAAAACTAAAAATTTAATACTAAAAGATTCAAAAGGATTAATCACACTTTATTCTGATGAATTTAAATTAAACGAAAATCAAAAAAAGAAACAAATTACTGGAATAATTTCTGACTGCGAAGGGATAGCATTAGCGAATGTAACTATTTCAAATCTAAACACAAAAGAAATTGTTAAATCTGATTCAATAGGAAAATATAATATTACGGTACATAAAAATGATGTTTTAGAATTTTCATTATATGGTTTTGAATCCCAAAGAGTTTTAATAGAAAAGCAAAAAGAAATAGATCTTAAGCTGAGAGTAATTCAAAATCAGCAAACAATTATGCTTAAAAAACCTGTGATTTATTTGTATCCAATGCAGAAAACGGATATTATTTTCACATTAGATTTTAAAGGGAAATTACTAACTACTTTCCCTAAATATGAAACCAATTGGGATATAACTGCTTATCCAGACGGGAAAATTTTCGATAAGAATACCAATCGTTTTTATACTTCTTTATTTTGGGACGGTGAAAATAATTTTACTAATGAGCATTATAATTACAAAGATGGTTTTGTAGTTTCTAAAAATAATCTAACATCTTTCTTGATTGAAAAATTAGAATTCATGGGTTTAAATACTTTCGAGACGAATGAATTTGTACAATATTGGCTACCAATTTTAGAAAAAAATGACACCAACTTTATTCATTTCTGGGTGAATGAAGATTATACTATTTTTTCAAAAAATAATGTAAATCCAAAACCTAATACTTCAATACGGATTTTTATGGAGTTTTATGGTTTAGAAAATCCACTAAAAATTCCTGAGCAAATTTTGCTCAAAACAAGAAGAGAAGGTTTTACACTTGTAGAGTGGGGTGGAAGTGATGTTAGTAACTCGATAAAACAAATGAATGGTTTGTAATTGTAAATAAGTTTTTTGGTTAATTTGTTTATTGAAAAACCCAACAGAATTTTAAAAAACTGTTGGGTTTTATTTTTTGAAAAATAAATAGAACTGTATTAATTTTTTAGAGCTATTTAATACTAAACTTATTCTTTTGCTGCCAAATATCTTTCGGCGTCTAATGCAGCCATACAACCCGTTCCAGCAGCAGTAATTGCTTGTCTATAAACATGGTCAGCAGCATCACCAGAAACAAAAACACCCGCAACATTAGTTTTAGATGATCCAGGAATATTTACAATATAACCTGTTTCGTCGAGCGTGATATAATCTTTAAAAATATCAGTATTTGGTTTATGCCCAATCGCTACAAAGAAACCTGTAGCTGGGATATCAAAAATAGCACCAGTTGTTTTGTTTTTTGCTTTTACAGCAGTAACCACTTGAC
Source organism: Flavobacterium sp. (assembly GCF_043720215.1). Lineage (GTDB taxonomy): Bacteria > Bacteroidota > Bacteroidia > Flavobacteriales > Flavobacteriaceae > Flavobacterium. Next base: position 19,683 of record NZ_JAYSSZ010000264.1, read on the forward strand.
CGTCGCCTAAAACCTCAACAGTATCATGGTTCATTAAAATTGTAATGTTTTCAGTTTTACGAACACGCGCTTCCATGATTTTTGAAGCTCTAAATTGTTCGCTACGAACCAACATAGTTACTTTTTTGCACAGTTTAGATAAATAATGTGCTTCCTCGCAAGCAGAATCTCCAGCTCCAACGATAACAACTTCTTGATTACGATAGAAAAATCCGTCGCAAATAGCACAAGCTGAAACTCCACCACCTGTTTTAAGATAATGTTGTTCAGAGTCGATTCCTAAATATTTTGCAGTTGCGCCAGTAGAAATAATTACCGTTTCGCAGTGCAATTCTTTTTCATCATTTATCCAAACTTTATGAATATCTCCTGAAAAATCGACTTTTGTAGCCCAACCATCACGAACATCGGTACCAAAACGTTTCGCTTGAGCCTCTAAGCCAATCATCATTTCTGGACCTGTAATTCCTTCAGGGTTTCCTGGCCAGTTTTCTACTTCGTTTGTTGTTGTAAGTTGACCTCCGGGTTGCGTTCCTTGGTATAAAATAGGGTTCATATTTGCTCTAGCAGCGTATATTGCCGCGGTGTAACCTGCAGGACCAGAACCTATAATTAGGCATTTTATTTTTTCGATGTTATTGGACATAATAAGTGTTTTTATAAAAAGACAAATGTAAACTTTATTATAAAAAATTCACTCTTTAATAAATTGAAAAAACTTATTTGTTTATAGAAAAATACTTTTATTATTTTAAATACTGAATTGCCCAAATAAGCAAAGTATTCTTTTCCTTTGGCAAACCTAATTTTTCAATAATATTACTTCGATGTCCTTCAACTGTTTTTTCAGAAAGAAACAATGACTCTGCAATTTGCTTACTTGTTTTTTGCTGGGCAATTAGTTCTACAATTTTTCTTTCGGATAAAGTTAGTTTGCTAAGCTCATCATTGTTATTTTTGTTATCTACAACTAAATCTTCTTCAAGGAATTCACTTACATATTTATTACCTTTTGCAACTTCAATTAAACATTTTTCTAATTCTGTTTGCGCATGTTCTTTAAGAATGTATCCGTAAATTCCATATTTAGACTGAACCCAAAAGTTTGGACAAATTTATAATTAATTTTGATAATAATGAGTTCGATATTGTATCGGACTCATTTTGTTTAAATTTGACTT
>NZ_JAYSSZ010000265.1:0-2722 GCF_043720215.1 Flavobacterium sp.
ATCTCGTCTTTTTGGATGAGAACAAAACAAGATAGAAATATAAAACAGGAATAAGATTGGAAAAAAGGTGCAGAATTTTAGCTCCTAAAATTTTTTACCTATTCCAGATAGGACTTTGAATAAGTAATGGAATGACTACTCCTATTATAAAAGCAGACATGACGAGTGTCCAGTCTCTTTTAGAGAATCTAAAAATTGTTTGAACGATGTATGATATAATTAGAACAATAAAAACTACTATAATTTGTGCGGTTTCGATTCCTAATGCAAATTCTGACAACGGAAGTAATTTATCGGTTGTGTCTCCTGGTAAAATGGTTTTGAAATAGTTAGAAAACCCTAATCCATGAATAATTCCAAAGAATAATGTTACCATAGCGATGAGACTAATTCCTTCAGTTTTGTTGTTTTTTCCAGCTGTAAAAAGATTAAATAACGCAATAATGAGAATAGTAATTGGAATTATGAATTCTATCAAATGTGCTTTGATGGTAACTACTCCAAAGACAGAAAGCACTAATGCTACCGTGTGTCCTAATGTAAAAAGAGTTACTAAGAGTAATAATCTTCGCCAGTCTTTGAAAGTGTATGGAACTGTTAACGCAATTAGGAATAAAACATGATCGTAAGCACCTATATTGAGTACATGTTTTAAACCAATATTAAAATACAACCAGAATTCAGACATAACAATAATGTTTGGGTTTGTCAAACTTACAAATTATTTTTTATTTATGACCGTTTTTTAAATTTTGATTGTTTTGAAAACTATTTTGAAAACTATTTTTAAAAAATATGAAATTGAGTATCTTTGTAGAAATATAAATATAAAATTATGTCTTTTTCCGATTTATTTGATAGTGAATTTAAAGCAAGAAATAAGGGTCATTTTTCTGCTATTGTTCGTGTAGCGATTGCTGACGGCGACTTGAGTTCAGATGAAAAACAGTTTTTAGACAAACTAAAAACACGCTTAGAAATTTCTGATGCAGAATATGAAGAGATTTTAGAAAATCCTCTAAAATACCCAATTAATCCACCAGTATTGCACACGCAAAGATTAGAGCGTTTGTATGATTTGTCTAGAATGGTTTATGCAGATCATGTTCTTGGTCCTAAACAAAAAGAAATTCTTACAAAGTTTGCATTGGCACTTGGTTTTACACCAGGAAATGTAAACTATATTGTAGACAAAGCCTTGTCTCTTCTTATGTTGAATGTAGATTTAGATACATTTATATACGAAATACAACATATGAATAAATAGAAAAGTATTAAAGGATTATAAAAAAATCACCGCTAATATATATTTAAATTAGCGGTGATTTTTTTATTTAAAAAAGAGGGTAAATTTAAATCTTAAACGTAACAACAGGTTTGCTAGCGTGATTTACTAAACCTTCGCTCACACTTCCGTTAAAGAAATGATACAAACTTGTTCTTCCGTGAGTACACATTCCTATAAGATCTGCATTTACACTATTTGCAAAGTTTAAAACACCAGTTTCTATATTTGCGTCATTATATATATGTAGTGAATAATTTGTGATTGGGAAATCAGCAACAAATTCTTTCATTATTTTTTGTGCCACAAGGGTAGTTTTAAAACTATTTGGCGTGTTTATCATTACTAAATCTAAGTGTGAACCAAAAATATTAGCAAAAGCAATAATTTTTTCGAATGGTTTTTTTACTTCCTTAGAAAAATCTGAAGCAAAGACAAAACGATCTGTTTTAAAATTATTTGTATCATGTTTGATTACTAAAACCGGAGCTTCAGATGATCTAACTATTTTCTCGGTAGTAGAACCTATTAGTAATTCTTGGAATCCAGATGTGCCGTGAGAGCCCATAACTACAAGGTCTATGTTGTTCTTTTTGCTAGATTTTATAATTCCTTCAAACGCACTTTCTAGTTTTACGGCTTCACTTACTTTAATTCCTTCCAGATAATCACGAGTCAGTACTTCTTCTAGTTTTTCGTGTGCTTTGTTTAAAAAAAGCATAATTTCAGGAACTGCTGCGCCTCCACTAACGGCATCTGCCATTTGCGAAGGAAGCTCTAACATGTGTACTAAAAATATTTCTCCGTTTGTATCTCTTGCAATTTGCGCAGCAACTTTTAAAGCATGTTCAGCGTTTTCTGAAAAATCGGTAGGAACTAATATTCGTTTCATAATCGTTGGTTTTAGGGTTAATAATCATTAATAGTTTAATTATTTATTAAAGGTAGGAAATTATTTAACATAAATCAAAATTTCGTAAATTAAAAAAAAGTAGTATATTTGCGCATTATTAAGCAGTTTATCTAAATAATGAGGGAAGCACTGCTTCCCTCTTTTTATACAATATGACATTTAAAGACAAAGTAAAAGAATTGTTAGAGCAAGGGTTGGCAGAATATCCAAGCCTATTTTTGATTGATTTAAATATCAATGATGCAAACAAAATTGTTGTAACTTTAGATGGCGATAACGGTGTTCAGTTACAAGATTGTATTAATATAAGTCGAGCAATTGATGCTAATTTAGACCGAGAAGAAGTAGATTTTGCATTAGAAGTTGCTTCGGCGGGTGTTTCATTACCATTAAAATTAGTTCGTCAGTACAAAAAAAATATTGGAAAAAAAACCTGCCAGCGTCAGCGGTAGATAGCCGAATATAAAAGCGTAGGAATTAAACAGCATGCCCGCGACGCGACTGATCAGCCAGCCGAACGGGAT
>NZ_JAYSSZ010000266.1:0-7213 GCF_043720215.1 Flavobacterium sp.
GACTACAAAGGACAAGTAGCAAAACGTATTAACGAAAAAATGCCTCTAGCAACTGTAAAAGGATTTCGTAAAGGTGCTGTGCCAAAAGATTTAGTAGAAAAACAATACGGAAAAGCTATCAAACAAGAAGAAGTTAAGAAAGTTGTCGATTTAGCTTTAGAAAGATTTATCACTACCGAAAGATTAGCGCTTCTTGGAACTCCATTAGCAATAGAAAAAGAAATTTTTAACTGGGAAGTGGAAGAATTAACTTTTCAATACGAAATAGGATTAGCACCATTTTTCACTTTAGATCTTGATGTAAAAACTGATGTAGTAAAATATATCGTGACTGCTGATGATAAAATGATCGACGGACAAGTAACACGTATTCAAAAACAATTTGGAAAAGCAATTCCACAAGATGTTGTTTCAGAAAAAACAGAAGTTTCAGGAATTTTTACAAACGAAGAAAAAGGAATAAATAATCCTATTACTATTTCTTTAGATATTTTTAAAGACAAAGCAACAGCTAAAAAATTCATCGGAAAAAAATCTGGCGATGTAGTTACGGTAAACACAAAAGGTTTATTCGAAGATGATCATCAGTTGATGGATTTCCTAAAAGTAAGTCATGATGATGTACACGGACTTGAAGTTGATGTAAACTTTACTATCGAAAACATTAACGAAACGGAACCAGCAGAATTAAACCAAGAATTGTTTGATAAACTTTTTGGCGAAGGAAACGTAGCTTCATTAGCTGACTTGAAAGCAAAAATAAAAGAAGATGCTGAATCTCAGTTTGCAGAGCAAGCTGAACAAAAACTAACAGATGATGTGATTAATGCTTTAATCGAAAATACAAAATTCGATTTGCCAGAAGCGTTCCTAAAAAAATGGTTACAAACTGTAGGTGAGAAAAAATTATCACCAGCAGAAGCAGAAGCAGAATATTACCGTTCAGAAAAAGGATTGCGTTTTCAGATGATTGAAGGTCGTGCTTTGGCTCAAAGCGATATCAAAATTAATTTTGAGGATTTAAAATCTTTTACATCAAGATCAATCCGTCAGCAAATGGCACAATTCGGACAAACAAATCCAACAGAGCAAGAAGTAGAAGGAATTGTAGCAAGAGTTTTATCTAACCAAGAAGAAGTAAAAAAATTGTCTGAGCAAGTAACAAAAGACAAACTAATGCAATTATTGGTAGAAAAAGCAAATCCTACAACAAAAGAAGTTACTTATGAGCAATTTGTTGCAGCTATGTACGGCGAATAAATAATAAAATAATTAGTATATTTGAGCGTCTGAATAATATAATTCAGACGCTTATTTTTTTTAAAGTTTTTAAATTTTAAAAAAACAATAAGACAGTTTGTCACATAAAATAAAAGGTACGAACTTTGCTTTAAGATTAAAAAACTATAGGTTTTAGTCCAACAACTTTAAACTTTTAAATACATAAACTTTTAAACTAAAATTTAAATGAACTACGGAAAAGAATTTAAAAAATTTGCAACTAAGCACCAAGGTGTAAACGCAATGTATTATGATAAAATAGTGGGTGCAATGACACCAACAAACATGACACCATATATTATAGAAGAACGTCAGTTGAATATATCTCAACTAGATGTTTTTTCTAGATTAATGATGGACAGAATTATATTCCTAGGAACAGGAATAGACGATCAAATTGCAAACATCGTACAAGCACAATTGCTTTTCTTAGAAAGTGCCGATGCTAGTAAAGATATTCAAATCTACTTAAATTCTCCAGGCGGAAGCGTTTATGCAGGATTAGGAATTTACGACACGATGCAATACATCAAACCAGATGTAGCTACAATTTGTACAGGAATGGCGGCTTCTATGGGAGCAGTTTTATTATGTGCAGGAGCTGCTGGAAAACGTTCGGCTTTACCACATTCTAGAGTAATGATTCACCAGCCATCAGGCGGAGCGCAAGGTGTTGCTACTGATATGGAGATTAATCTACGTGAAATGTTGAAACTAAAAGATGAATTGTATAAAATAATATCACACCATTCAGGACAAACTTTCGATAAAGTACATGCTGATTCTGAAAGAGATTATTGGATGATTGCCGACGAAGCAAAAGAATACGGAATGATTGATGAAGTGTTGAGAAGAAGTTAAATACAGGTTCAAAGGTTCAAAGGTTCAAGGTCAGAGTTTCTGCCTTTACAGCTTTGTAACTTTGCAACTTTGCAACTAGAAATAATGGCAAAAGAAAAATTAGAATGCTCCTTCTGCGGAAGGAAAAAACCAGACACAAACCTGTTAATTGCTGGAATCGATTCGCACATATGTGATAAATGTATCGAGCAAGCGCATGGAATTGTTCTGGAAGAATTAAAAACAAGTGGAGTTTCACGTGAAGTTTCAGATTTAGTTTTGCAAAAACCAAAACAAATCAGAGCTTTTCTAGATCAATATGTTATTGGTCAAGACCAAACAAAAAAAGTAATGTCTGTAGCAGTTTACAATCATTACAAACGATTAATGCAACAAAACGATCATGACGAAGTAGAGATTGAAAAATCTAATATTATCATGGTGGGACAAACTGGAACAGGAAAAACATTAGTAGCAAAAACCATTGCAAAAATGTTAGATGTTCCGTTAGCAATTGTTGATGCAACAGTACTTACCGAAGCAGGATATGTAGGAGAAGATGTAGAAAGTATTCTTACTAGATTGCTTCAAGCAGCGGATTATGATGTAGCTAAAGCCGAAAGAGGAATCGTTTTTATCGATGAGATAGATAAAATTGCTCGTAAAAGTGATAATCCATCTATAACTCGTGATGTTTCTGGAGAAGGTGTTCAACAAGCATTATTGAAACTTTTGGAAGGAACCGTTGTAAATGTTCCACCAAAAGGAGGACGCAAGCACCCAGACCAAAAATTTGTAGAAGTAAATACTCAAGATATTTTATTTATTGCTGGTGGCGCTTTTGATGGTATTGAAAGAATTATTTCAAAAAGATTAAACCGTCAAGCGGTTGGTTATAGTACTTCAAAAAATGTCGATAATATAGATAAAGACAATTTACTGCAATATATTATTCCAAAAGACATTAAAGATTTTGGTTTAATTCCAGAAATAATTGGACGTTTACCAGTATTGACACACATGGATCCTTTAGATAGAGAAACCTTGCGTGCTATTTTGACACAACCTAAAAATGCTTTAATCAAACAATATCAGAAATTATTTATGATGGATGATGTTGAATTTAATATTACCGATGAAGCATTAGATTTTATTGTCGATAAAGCATTAGAATATAAATTAGGAGCTCGTGGATTGCGCTCTTTATGTGAAGCAATCTTAACTGATGCTATGTACGAATTACCAAGTTCAGATGATAAAATTCTGAATATAGATAAGGAATACGCACATCATACACTGACAAAAAATTTATTGAAGCGATTAGAAATTGCATCTTAGATTTTTACGAATGTTATATAAAAAAACAGGCAATTGCCTGTTTTTTTATGGTTTTATTTTTCGTTTTCTGAACAGTTATAATAAACTTTGCAACTCAAAAACTTTAAACTAACTTTGCGGCATGTTTCAACTAGGCAAAACCATCGTATCGGAAGACATTCTTCAAAAAGAATTCGTATGCAACTTATCAGCTTGTAAAGGTGCTTGTTGTGTAGATGGCGATGCAGGTGCGCCATTACTTGATGAGGAAACTAAAATTCTAGAAGAAATTTACCCAAAGATAAAGCACTTGCTTCGTCCAGAAGGAATTGCTGCAATCGAAGCGCAAGGAACCTGGCATATCGGAGTCGATGGAGATCAAGAAACTCCGCTTATTGACGAGAAAGATTGTGCCTATGTTATTTTTGATGGAAAAACTGCACTTTGTGGCATAGAACAAGCCTACAATCAAGGAATAATCGATTGGAAAAAACCAGTTTCGTGTCATTTGTACCCAATTCGTGTCAAAGATTTTACCGAATTTGCAGCTGTAAATTATGACAAATGGGATATTTGTTCTCCAGCTTGTTCATTAGGAAAAGAACTTGAAGTTCCCGTTTACAAATTTGTAAAAGAAGCACTTGTTCGTCGCTTTGGCGAAAACTGGTATGCCGAACTCGAGAAGGTTGCCGAAGAACTAAAAAACGAATAATTTTTAGTTTTTAAGCGCAAAATAAAATCCCTTATTTTACAATACCTTACCTTTTTTTGCGTTTTTAAATAACTGATTTACAATTATTTATTAATTTTGTTAATCTGGTTTGCAAAACAGAGCTTTGTTAAAAACTCAAGGCGATTGTGAATAACTATCTCTTTCATTTATAGATTCAAATTCCAATCTTTGTAAACCCCAAATGTTACAAAAATCAATTTTATAATACAATAAAAACCAATAAACTATGGCTGCCGTAGAACCAATTTTGCAAGAAAACAAAAATCGCTTTGTGATTTTTCCAATAAAACACCACGATATTTGGGAATGGTACAAAAAAATGGAAGCTAGTTTCTGGACTGCAGAAGAAATTGATTTGTCTCAAGATTTAAACGATTGGAATAATAAACTGTCTGATGACGAACGCTATTTTGTAAAACATATTTTAGCTTTTTTCGCTGCATCAGATGGTATTGTAAATGAAAATTTAGCAGAAAACTTCGTCAATGAAGTGCAATATGCTGAAGCGAAATTCTTTTATGGTTTTCAAATCATGATGGAAAATATTCATTCTGAAACGTATTCACTTTTAATTGACACTTATGTGAAAGATGAAGTTGAAAAAGATGAATTATTTAATGCCTTAGAAGTTTTTCCAGCGATTAAGAAAAAAGCTGATTGGGCATTGAAATGGATAGAATCTGATTCGTTTGCAGAGCGTTTAATTGCTTTTGCAGCGGTAGAAGGAATCTTTTTTTCGGGTGCATTTTGTTCTATTTATTGGTTGAAAAAACGTGGGTTAATGCCAGGATTAACCTTTTCGAACGAATTGATTTCTCGTGACGAAGGTGTTCACTGCGATTTTGCAGTGCATTTGCATAACCATCACTTAGTTAACAAAGTGCCAAAAGAAAGAATTAGAAGTATTATTGTTGATGCTTTAAATATTGAAAGAGAATTTATTACAGAATCATTACCTGTTTCCTTAATTGGAATGAATGCTGTACTAATGACGCAATATTTAGAATTTGTTGCTGACAGATTACTCGTAGAATTAGGTTGTGATAGAGAATACAACACATCAAATCCTTTCGATTTTATGGATATGATTTCGTTACAAGGAAAAACGAACTTCTTCGAGAAAAAAGTAGCCGAATACCAAAAAGCAGGTGTGATGAATACCAATTCTGAAGCGCAAAAAATTAGTTTTGATGCTGATTTTTAGAAAGTAAATAAATACCACTAAATAAATACCGAAATTTTCAGTAAAGCCCCCAAATCTGAAAATTAGCTTAGCCCCGATAGCAGTGGAAATCCCACGCTTTTTAGCGTGGATTGAAGCGGATAGCGGGATTAGCTTCCAAAAAAGATTACAAATAACCCGAAACTGCAAAGGGATTTGCTTTTTCACAAAACAAACAAATTATGTACGTAGTAAAAAGAGATGGGCACAAAGAGCCCGTAATGTTCGACAAAATCACAGAAAGAATTAAAAAACTGTGTTACGGATTGAATGATTTAGTAGATGCTGTAAAAGTGGCTATGAGAGTAATTGAGGGGCTTTACGATGGTGTTTCGACATCCGAACTTGACAATTTAGCGGCAGAAACTGCGGCTTCTATGACCATTGCACATCCAGATTACGCGCAACTAGCGGCGAGAATTGCGATTTCAAACTTACACTCTAATACGAACAAATCTTTCTCGGAAACGATGAACGAAATGTATCATTACGTGAATCCTAGAAATGGGCAAGAAGCGCCACTTTTGTCGGAAGAAGTACATAAAGTTATTCAAGAAAATGCTGAATTTTTAAATTCACACATTATATATACAAGAGATTTTAATTACGATTATTTTGGTTTCAAAACTTTGGAACGTTCTTATTTGCTGAAAATAAACGGAAAAATTGTAGAGCGTCCGCAACACATGTTAATGCGTGTTTCGGTTGGAATTCACCTAAATGATTTAAAATCGGTAATAGAAACTTACGACTTAATGTCTAAAAAGTTTTTTACACACGCTACACCAACATTGTTCAATGCTGGAACACCAAAACCGCAAATGTCATCTTGTTTCCTTTTGGCAATGCAAGATGATAGTATCGACGGAATTTACGACACGTTGAAACAAACAGCAAAAATTTCGCAATCGGCTGGTGGAATTGGATTGTCTATTCACAATGTTCGTGCAACAGGTTCTTACATTCGTGGTACTAACGGAACATCAAACGGAATTGTACCTATGTTACGTGTTTTCAATGATACAGCTCGTTACGTAGATCAAGGAGGAGGAAAGCGTAAAGGAAGTTTTGCAATTTACATAGAAACTTGGCACGCCGATATTTTCGATTTCTTGGATTTGAAAAAGAATACAGGAAAAGAGGAAATGCGTGCAAGAGATTTATTCTTCGCGATGTGGACATCAGATTTATTCATGAAGCGTGTCGAAGAAAACGGAAATTGGACCTTAATGTGTCCTAATGAATGTCCAGGATTATATGACGTGCACGGAGAAGAATTCGAAGCGCTTTACAAATCGTATGAAGCAGCTGGGAAAGGAAGAAAAACAATCAAAGCACACGAATTGTGGGAAAAAATTCTAGAATCACAAATTGAAACTGGAACACCATATATGTTGTACAAAGATGCAGCAAATCGTAAATCGAACCAAAAAAATCTAGGAACCATTCGTTCGTCGAACTTATGTACCGAAATTATGGAATACACATCCAAAGATGAAATTGCTGTTTGTAACCTAGCATCACTTTCGTTACCAATGTTTGTTGAAAACGGAAAATTCAACCACGATTTACTATTTACCGTAACTAAAAGAGTCACTAGAAACTTAAACAAAGTTATCGACAGAAATTATTATCCCGTAATTGAAGGAGAAAATTCTAACAAACGCCACCGTCCAATTGGCTTGGGAGTGCAAGGTTTGGCCGATGCCTTCATTATGTTGCGTTTGCCGTTTACAAGTGACGAAGCAAAAAAACTAAATCAAGAAATTTTCGAAACTTTATATTTCGCAGCCGTAACCGCATCTATGGAAATGGCAATC
>NZ_JAYSSZ010000267.1:0-2703 GCF_043720215.1 Flavobacterium sp.
GTTATAATCATGGTACCATAAATCTTTTTCCAGAAAACATAATAGACCAAATTAAAAAATTAGTCGAAGAAAATAATTTTCTAAAAGAAGAAAACAGAAAATTAAAAAGTTAGCCTATCTTTTGTAAACAATATTTTTTAACAAATTTTCAGTATCTTAGTAGTGCATCATTTATATTCTGTGATAATTTTTTTTAAAATATCTTTTTTATCACAAAGTTGTGATAGCTTTTTCAAAAATATACATATTATCACAAAAAACAAATTTATAGACTGCATGCCTACTAGATTATAAAATTTAATTTTTTTTTATAGCTTTACTCCAAGAAGAGAAAATAAGCTTAGAACTATTTTCAAAACTTGCAACGAATAGCTGTAAAACATCTCGTAAAAAAAAGCCGTTATTCGAATCGAATAACGGCTTTTCAATATATTTTAATTTCAAAACTTAATCATTCAATTTCAAAACTGCCATAAAGGCTTCTTGTGGAATTTCGACATTTCCAACCAGTCTCATACGTTTTTTACCTTTTTTCTGTTTTTCCAATAATTTACGTTTACGAGAAATATCTCCACCATAACATTTGGCGGTAACGTCTTTACGTAATGCTTTTATGGTTTCGCGAGAGATAACCTTTACTCCAATTGCGGCTTGAACAGGAATATCAAATTGTTGACGCGGGATTAATTCTTTCAGTTTTTCGCACATTTTTTTTCCAATAGAATACGCATTGTCAGCATGCATCAACGATGATAAAGCATCTACAATAGTTGCATTCAATAAGATATCCACTTTTACCAAATTAGACGTTCGCATTCCAATTGGTGTATAATCGAAGGAAGCGTAACCTTTAGAAACGGTTTTCAAACGATCATAAAAATCGAATACAATCTCTGCCAAAGGCATATCAAAAGTCAACTCGACACGTTCTGTTGTTAGATACGTCTGATTGGTAATCAATCCACGTTTTTCGATACACAAACTCATTACATTTCCAACATAATCAGATTTTGTAATGATTGTTGCCTTGATAAAAGGCTCTTCAACATGGTCTAAACGAGAAGGTTCTGGTAGATCTGAAGGGTTATTTACAATAAGCGCAGTTGTTGGATCTTTTTTGGTAAACGCATTATACGAAACGTTGGGAACCGTGGTAATGACCGTCATGTTGAACTCTCTCTCCAAACGTTCTTGGATAATTTCCATGTGTAACATTCCCAAGAAACCGCAACGGAAACCAAACCCCAAAGCCGCAGAACTTTCTGGAAGAAAAACAAGTGAAGCATCGTTCAGTTGTAGTTTTTCCATCGAATTACGTAATTCTTCGTAATCTTCTGTATCTACAGGATAAATTCCTGCAAAAACCATTGGTTTCACATCTTCAAAACCCGTAATTATATTAGTTGTTGGTGTTTTTGCATCCGTCAACGTGTCCCCTACTTTTACTTCTTTTGCTTCTTTTATTCCAGAAATCAAATACCCAACATCTCCAGCAGAAATAACTTGTTTTGGAACTTGGTTTAATTTTAATGTACCTATTTCATCTGCAAAATATTCATTGCCTGTTGCCATGAATTTAATTTTTTGCCCTTTTTTTATCTGACCATTTTTGACACGAAATATAACTTCTATTCCTCGAAAAGGATTGTAATGTGAATCGAAAATTAAAGCTTGCAATGGTTCGTCTACATTTCCTTTTGGATGTGGAATTTTCTCGATAATAGCTGCCAAAATGTTTTCGACACCAAAACCAGTTTTTCCAGAAGCATGAATAATATCTTCTAGTTTACAACCTAATAAATCGATAATATCGTCTGAAACTTCTTCTGGATTAGCACTTGGTAAATCTACCTTATTTAAAACAGGAATGATTTCTAAGTCGTTTTCTAGAGCCAGATATAAGTTAGAAATCGTTTGTGCCTGAATACTTTGTGCAGCGTCTACAATAAGTAATGCTCCTTCGCAAGCTGCAATAGAACGAGAAACTTCGTAAGAGAAATCTACGTGACCTGGAGTATCTATCAAATTCAGTATGTATTCTTGTCCTTGATAAGTGTATTCCATTTGTATGGCGTGACTTTTAATCGTAATACCACGTTCACGCTCTAAGTCCATGTTGTCAAGCAGTTGCGCTTTTTCTTCACGAGCAGTTACAGTTTGAGTAGCGCCAAGTAAACGATCAGCGAGTGTACTTTTCCCGTGGTCAATATGTGCAATTATGCAAAAATTTCTAATATGCTTCATCTTCTTTTTCTATCTAAATTTCTAGAAAACACTTTCGTGTTTAATCTGCAAATATAGCGCAAAGTTAGTCAGTGTCAAAGTTGTTATATTATAAATGAAGAATCCCTGTTTTTTTAATTTTTGATTCAATACTTTTGCCGTCAATTCAAATCTTAATTAAAAAATAAAATCTACAAATTATGAAAAAAATTCTTTGTGTTTTAATAGTATTTCTTTTGTCGTTGCAAGAGGGCTATTCGCAAAAAACATTATCTACAGATTATTCGTACAAAGTAAGTGAGCCTTACAAAGTGTTTGATGCTAAAGAAAAAATTTATTTTTCTAAAGGTAATGAGGTAATGGCATTGAAATTGGACGGAAAAGAAATTTTAATTCAAAAATTTAATTCAGACAAACCTGCTTTTATAAAAGAAAAATTATACGAGAAATTTTTTCCAAAAAATTATTCTATGGAAGAGA